>JALYQL010000123.1 GCA_030855855.1 Bacteroidota bacterium
CACTTGGCCTGATCCTTTTGATCTTCATTGCCGGCCGTATGGGTCTTCACCACATTTACCACTGGCAGGATCAGGAAGTTTACGAAGTAGGAAATAAGCATTTTGATGAAGTCCTCAAACACAAGCAACCTTATTTCGCCGACCTGTTTTTCTGGGGACGTACAGTGGTATTTTTCCTGGGCTGGTGGTGGTACCAGATGTGGTCGCGCAAAAACGCGTTGGCAGAAGATACGATGCGTACATCTGTTGAAACAGCACGCAACTGGAATCTTAATTTGAAAAATGCTGCGATCTTCCTTGTATTCTTCGGATTTACATCTTCTGTTTTCTCATGGGATGCGGTCATGTCGATCGACGTTCATTGGTACAGCACACTTTTCGGATGGTACAATTTCGCAGGCTGGTGGCTTGGCGCGATCATCGTGGCGAATCTTTTGGTAATGCATTTGAAATCGCGCGGACAAATGGAATACGCGACACCATCACACGTGCATGACCTGGGAAAATGGATGTTCGCTATTTCATTCCTCTGGACCTACCTGTGGTTCTCACAATTCATGCTCATCTGGTACTCTAACATTCCTGAAGAGGTTGTTTATTTCCAGCAGCGTTGGGAGCAATTCCGCGGACTGTTCTGGATCACGATGCTTGTGAACTTTGCATTCCCGATGTTGATCCTCATGTCGAGAGATGCAAAACGCAATAAATCACACCTTCTTTTTGTAGCGTTGCTTATTGTATTCTTCCACTGGACAGATACATTCCTGCTTGTAATGCCGGGCGCAGTTGGCTCACATTGGGGAATCGGAGCAATTGAAATCGGAATGTTCCTTTCATTTGTTGCTTTCTTTACTTTCTGGATTTTACGTTCACTTTCAAAAGCACCATTGCTCGCGAAAAACCACGCACTGCTCGAAGAAGGATTGCATTTTCACGCCTAATTAAATAACGAAAGAACAACACCTGAACAATCGTCTTACGCTATGAATTATTTGATCTATATCATTCTGATACTCGGAGCAGCCGCCATCTGGCAGCTGGTTCGTGTTGTTGAACTTTCAACAAAACTGAAAGGCGTTGACCCTAACAAGGTGACCGAAAGTGACAACCGCATGCAGGGCCGCATCTCGCTCGTATTTTATTTCGCGCTGATGGGATTCTGCTTCTGGCAGTATTTCGAATACAAAGACAGGCTTCTCCCGATCTCCGGCTCTGAGCATGGTGCAAAGATCGATTGGCTCCTTGATTTCAACTTCCTGATCTGCGCAGTAGTGTTTGTAGTGACGAACTTCCTTTTGTTCTACATGGGCTTTAAGTATTACGGACGAGATAATTCTAAAGCAGCTTACTACCCACACAATAACAAGCTCGAGATGTTGTGGACCGGTGTTCCTGCTGTTGTCCTTTTTATTATCATTTTCCTTGGTATCCGTTTATGGAATGACACGATGGCGCTTGCTCCGAAAGGAACCCGTGTAATTGAAATTTACGCGCAGCAATTCAGCTGGAAAGCACGCTATGCCGGAAAAGATAACAGGCTTGGAAAAGCAAACTACCGTCTTATCAATGAAACGAATGATCTTGGATTGGATTCCACAGATGCTGCAGGTTATGATGACCTGATCATTGCCGATACACTTTTCATTCCTGTAAATCAAGAAGTGGATTTTGAGATCCGTTCACGTGATGTATTGCATAGTGTATTCTTCCCGCATTTCCGTGCACAGATGAACGCCGTTCCCGGTATGATGACCTATTTCCATTTCAAGCCTGTGAAAACCACGATGGAAATGCGTAAAGAGGAATCGGTGATCAAGAACATGGCCGGCATTAATAAAGTACGCAAGGAAGAGGGAAAAGAACCGGTTGAATTCGATTACATTCTTCTTTGTAATAAAATTTGCGGAGCGTCTCACTTTAATATGCAAATGTTGGTGTACGTTGGAACCTTTGACGAATACAAAGCATTTATAAAACGTCACGAACCATTTTATGCAGGCAAAACACCTCCTGTGGCTTCGGTAGACAAGTAACAAAGAAAATTTTCACTCAAAGAAGCGCTCGAAAGAAGGGCTGATTAACTAAAAAAACAAACACAATGGCAGATATGCACGCACATAGTGAGCTTCACGCACAAACGCTGGAGCACGACGCGCATGTACATCACGGACACGACGATCACGATCATCACCAATCGTTTGTCGCGAAGTATATATTCAGCATGGATCACAAAACCATTTCGCGTCAGTTCCTCGTGACTGCCGTGATCATGGCTTGTATCGCAATGATCATGTCGATCGTATTCCGTCTTCAGCTGGCATGGCCGGGAGAAAAATTTGCTTTCATCAACGCCATCATGGGCGACAAATGGGGTAAAGACGGCGTACTCGATCCGAACGCATACTTAGCGCTCGTGACCATCCACGGAACGATCATGGTTTTCATGGTACTCACTGGCGGACTCAGCGGCACGTTCGCGAATCTTCTTATTCCATACCAGATCGGTGCACGTGATATGGCTTCCGGTTTCCTAAACATGCTTTCTTACTGGTTCTTCCTTTTGTCGAGCGTGATCATGGTTCTTTCCTTGTTCGTCCAGGATGGAGCTGCTTCTGCAGGCTGGACAATTTACCCACCGCTTTCTGCTCTCCCGCTTGCCATTCCGGGTTCAGGAACGGGTATGACGCTCTGGCTGGTTTCCATGTCTGCGTTCATTGTTTCTTCGCTCTTAGGTGGTTTGAATTACATCATCACCATCATCAACATGCGTACGAAAGGAATGAAAATGACACGCCTTCCTTTAACGATCTGGGCGCTTTTCATTACAGCGGTGCTTGGTGTGCTTTCTTTCCCGGTTCTTTTCTCCTGCGCGTTGCTCCTCATCTTCGACCGCAGCTTCGGAACAAGCTTTTACCTCTCCGATATTTACATCGGTGGTCACCCGCTCGATCAAACCGGTGGTAGCCCGATCCTCTTCGAACATTTATTCTGGTTCCTTGGTCACCCGGAAGTATATATCATCATTCTTCCAGCGCTCGGACTTACTTCTGAAATTATTTCTGTCAACGCACGTAAGCCGATCTTCGGTTACCGCGCGATGATCACTTCCATTCTCGCTATCGGTTTCCTTTCATTCATCGTTTGGGGTCACCATATGTTCCTTACCGGTATGAATCCTTTCCTCGGATCTGTATTCGTATTCACCACGTTGTTGATTGCGATTCCTTCTGCGGTAAAAGCGTTTAACTACATCACCACTTTATGGAAAGGAAATATCCAGTTCACGCCGGCAATGCTTTTCGCCTGTGCACTCGTTTCTACTTTTATCTCCGGTGGTGTAACAGGTATTATCCTCGCTGACTCCGCGCTCGACATCAACATCCACGATACGTATTTCGTAGTAGCTCACTTCCATATTGTAATGGGTGTATCTGCGATCCTCGGAATGCTTGCGGGTGTTTACCATTGGTTCCCGAAAATGTTCCTGCGCCACATGAACAAGAATATGGGCTATATCCATTTCTGGATCACCTTCGTTTGCGCTTACGGAGTTTTCTTCCCGATGCACTTCTTAGGATTAGCCGGTGTTCCACGTCGTTATTACCAGAACACAGCATTCCCGATGTTTGATAATTTGCAGGACATCAACGTGATGATCACCTGGTTCGCAATTATTGGTGCGCTCGGACAGCTTGTATTCTTGTTCAACTTTTTCTACAGCATGTTCCGCGGCCCAAAATCGGTTCAGAATCCTTACAATGCGAATACGCTTGAGTGGACAACACCAATGGCGAATACACACGGCAACTGGCCGGGAGAATTACCAGAAGTTCACCGCTGGCCTTACGATTACAGCAAGCCGGGTGAAGAAGTGGATTTCATTCCGCAGACAGTTCCATTGCGTGCGGGTGAAGAAGATGGCGGCGCACATCACGCATAATTGAACGCATAAAATTTTTGAGCTCTCCTTCCGTTATAAGAAGGGGAGCTTTTTTTTGAATTGACGCCAGGGAGAATAAAGTATGCGAAGTATAGCAGCATTTTATTGGATCAGCAAAAAATCCGGAAGGAAGCTTCTGACGGCAACGCTGTTCTTTTTCATGTCTTCGGAAATGCACGCACAATGGTCCGACACGATCAATAAAATTCTTCACGGCAAACCGTTTCCAACCGCATCATTCGATTCGCGCAATTCATTTATCAGCTCCAGCCGCGCACATATCTGGGGAATAAAGATCGGTGTTGACTTCGCCAATCGCCTGCAGGGAGGAATTGGTTTTAACCGCCACGACAGAAATCTGAAGAAGGAAATTTATTTTACAAATGAGCTTGGAATCCGCGATTCAACAAAAGCGGATTTGCACCTGGATTATTTCAGCTTTTATATTCGCTACGTTTATTATAAAAAGAAGCGCTGGAAATTCAGCGTGATGCCTTATCAATTGGGATTCGGAAATTCGCGTTACAGGTATGAGGTTGATGACAAGAAATACATTACCGGCAAACGCTTTATTGTGTTGTATGAGCCGGGTATTTCCATTTCCTATAAAGTTTTCAAATGGCTGGGCGCCGGCGCGGATATCGGCTATCGTTTTATGCTGCGCGGAAATCCTGCGATCCCGGAAAATTTCAATTCACCCACTTATTCCTTTTACGCGATTATTTATTGGGGCGAATTATTCAAGATCACGTTCCCTGAATCGAAGTGGGCGAAGAAATTTTAGCTTTTTCAGATCTCGCGGTTAGTAAACTTATTTTATCACCACCGCATCTGAGATTTTTATTTCAGGCTGGAATAAGATTTTTGATTTGATGGAATTTGAAATCAAACAATTTGCTTCTGATTTTTGTAAAACTTTTTCTGCTTTTTCTTTTTCATCAGCATCAATCAATGAAACCACCGGCATAAGTGTAATTTCGGTGATAAGGTATTTCCCGTCGATCATTTCTAATTTACCGGAAGCATTGCAGGAAAAACTTTGAAAAGAAAGCTTCGAATTTTCTGCAATGGCGAGAAAAGTAGTCATCAGGCAACTGCTTACTGCTGCTACAAGCAAATGTTCGGGCGACCATATTCCCGGCATTCCTTTTGGAAATTCAGGAGGTGTTGCGACTTCGATGTGGCAATTCAATTCCGGCGATCCCAATATTCCCTGGCGATCGGATAACCAACTCAACGAAACTTCATAATTGTGTGTAATGCTCATAAGGATTTGTTAAATGATTATTAAATTTGAAATGCTGAAATTTCACGGTCGTATGGTGATGCAATAGGGATCTGAACTTACTTCTGTTTTCCATCCGGGAATTACTTCAAGTGTAGCAATGCTGATCAATGCGATGTCACCATTTTTACCCTGGCAAGCTGTCGTGTGATGTGGCGCAGGACCACCGGCATCTACATTTCTATTACCGACATATACAACTCCGTTTGCATCGTCTACAGCAAGCCCTCTTTCCTGGAAACCCGGGAAAAGAGTTTTGACATACGTATTGGTTTGCCAGTTGATCACATCCACAGAACTTTCTGTTAATGAATTTGTAGTATCAATCATACAAGAGACAAAAGCATACGGTGTGTTTTTTGAAAACTCAATAAGCTGTGGTACACCACTGGTATGAATAATTTCCAGCAGGCTATCGTTGACTGAATTAAAAACCCGCACATCATTTGTTCCCTGGCAGGTGATGAAATATTTTGAATTGTCGGGAGAAAATTTAATGACATAAGGTTTTTCCACGCCACCAAACTGCGGAACGCCTCCGGTTTCCATCGTGATCATTTCATAATCGACCGATACCAGATCCGATAAATCAGTTTTGTAAACAAAATTTCCCATTTGGCTTACGACGTAAAAATAATTCCCGGTCGGATCAAAAGCACAACCATGTGGATAGCTGTAAAGTCCCAGGTACATTTTCCGCAACGTCATTGTCTCAAGATCAACATAAGCAACTTTTCCCTGTGAATTCCATTGTGAAAAAACCCCGGATTTTGAATCGTCTGAAATACACATGGAATGCCAACTTGGTGAACCGAGATCTAATTCTGCAACGAGCTGGTCATCAGCAGTGCTGTATTTTTGAATGTAGCTGCCCATGTAAAATGTCACATACCAATAAAGACCGTCAGGCGATACCATAATGTCGTGTGGCGATTCTGTAGTTGAGGTTCTTCCAACAGTAATACAGCGCATAACAAGTTTGGTCTTTGCGTCAAAAACGGTGACTACATCACAACCCTGGTTTGCAACATAAATTTTACTCCTGTTTGCATCGCCGGAAAATTTTATTTCTCCTTGATTATTCGGGGCGCCTGATGCAATCCAATTCCTGATCAGAGAAACCTCATCATGTGAAAGAGGAGGGTGATTGAGTGGCATGGTTGGAAGTAGTTGCGGACCGAAATGATGAAATGTATTAACTGAAAAAAGAAGATAGCTCTGATCCGGGCGAAAAGGAATGACAGAAGAATTGTTTTTTCCGCCCTTAAAAAGATTTTCCCATGTAGATAGATCGAGACCTGCGCATTCAGATGAACTTGCAGTAGTATGACAACCGGGTGTCGCGCATTTTCCTAAAACGAGTTGCCCGATTGGAGTTGTATACCCGCAACTTTCATCCATTGGAAGAGGATCTTTCCGGCAGAATTGGAAACAACAAATGCAAACAGGAATAATAACGAACAGCGCCTTTCCAGGGAGAAAACGGAAAAGCGCGGACGTTATTTTTGTTGACATGGGAGTAAATTAGTTGAGACGGATTTAATTTTGTACTGCGGCTATTTTCGGTGAAGGAAGTAACTTGCTTTCCTTTCTTCTTTTTTTCTCTTCGTGGAGCAGCTTCAATTCACGTCCCATTTGCCCCGAGATCGCCGTATTTTCTTCCGCACGGCGAATGAGATAAGGCAAAACAGCGTTGATTGGTCCGTAGGGCAAATACTTGGTGACATTATATCCGGCTTCAGCAAGATTGAAGCTGATGTGATCGCTCATGCCGTAAAGTTGTGAGCAGAAAATATGCGGATGATTATTCGGAAGCTTCATTTCTTTCATCCGTTCAATGAGATGCATGGTGCTTTCTTCATTATGTGTGCCTGCACAAAGGGTAACAACATCAATATTCTGCAAACAATAATCCACAGCCGCATTAAAATCATGATCGGTGGCTGTTTTATCTGGTTGCATTGGTGAAGGATATTTTTTTTCTTTCGCACGCGCATTTTCTTTTTCCAGGTATGCGCCACGAACCAGCTTTACGCCGACGAAACATCTTTTGTCATGTGCCTCATCAATCAATTTGCGTAAATAATCCAGGCGATCATGCCGGTACATTTGTAATGTGGTGTTGACGATCGCGCTATTCTTATTATGCTTCCACATCATTTCTTCGGTCATTGAATCAATCGCTCCCTGGATCCAGCTTTCTTCAGCATCGATGTAAATGGGAACATTCCTACGTTCAGCTTCCTGGCAAATCGCATTCAATCTCAAAAATGTTTCATCGTATGCTGCCTGGTCGTTCCGGTTAAAGCTCTTTTTTAATGTCATTTTGTGCAAAAGATAAAAAGGGGCAATGCCGGTCATTTTAAGACAGGTGTATGGAATAGCAACGTTCTTTGCAGCCAGCCCGATGATGCGGATAATTTCATCTTTTGTATTTTCAAAATCCTCTTTTTCTCCTTTGCCCTCTACAGAATAATCCAGGATGGAACCAATATGCCTGCGCGCTAAATTATCGACCACAGGCTTACTTTCTTCCAGGGTTTCACCGGCGCAGAATTGTGAAAACACAGTTTTCCGGATCAGTCCTTTTACAGGCATTTTTAGTTTCAATGCAAGAACGGTTAACCTTGCTCCCAGTTTTACGAGATAAGGATGATGTAGAAAACGGAATAACCAAAGGGAATGGCGGAGCGCCTTATCGTCTTTAAGTGAAAACGCATTTTGCGTATTATCAAATGATATAGAAGAATTCATAACTATATAAATAAATCCAGCCAATTCCCATCGGTGATTCCGTGTTGTTGCATGGCGCTGAGCAACACTACAATATTCGGTCAGAATCATTTCTGAAACTATGATCTGGATCACGGTTTGTGTATGCGTTCGATCAGCATAATATTCAGATTAAACATGCAGTTTCAGTCAATTCCACTCATCATCATTCATTGCCACAAGCAGCAGACGGTCTTTATCTGTAATTGTAATTTTTCCTTCTTCATGCCGGATTAATTTGTTGAGCACAAAAGCGGTAAGGCTGTCTTTGATTTCATTCCTGCTCGCATCAATTTTTCGGGCAAGCGACAGTAGTGAAATTTTTTTCCCTTTTGCGGAACCTGATTTTTTTAAAATATGAAGGATGTTTCTTGCTGTTTCTTTCTGAATAAATCGCCTGTGAAGCGCGGAGGTTCTTTTTTCCAGGCGCTCGATTTCCCCGCTTAATTGTTTTGCTATGCGCAACGATAAACCTTTGACTGCCGGCAACAGCTGTTGGAAATCTGCAGCGGAAATCCTGCAGGCGGTAATATTATCAATCGCTACAACAGAGAAAGAATTTTTTTCGCCGGAACAAATGGATGAGAGTCCAAGCAAATCGCCGGGCCCTGCGTACCATAATGTTGATGGTTTTTCTTTTGAGTCTCCATACACTATGCGACACCATCCTTCCCGGATGCAATATAAATGAGCTTGTGTGTCTCCTGATTGGAGAATCACGCTGTTCCTTTCGAAATAGGCCAATTGTTTTACACCAGGTTTGTCGAGTAATACAGTGTTGAGCCCGGAAAAGATTGTCCGTCGCTTTAGCCTGCAATCTTTACACTTCGAATGATTCCGGAAAATTACTTTGATTGTTTTTTCCTCGCCACCACAATCCAAATTCAAAAAATGATCCGCCATGTTCTTTTTGTTGGGATATCAAAAGTAACGGCGAAGTTGATTTTCAAACAATGATCCGTAACGTGTTGGTTTTATGATCCAACGCATTTCTTCACGAAGCTTGCATATTTGCAATCTTATAAAGCTTATCAATATCCACTATCTCTATTCGTTTTCCATTGATACGGATCAGGTTCTTTTCTTTGAATTCAGAAATTACGCGAATTGCTGTTTCCGTGGTTGTTCCTGTAAGGCTGGCTAATTCGCGCCTGGAAAGCACCGCATTGATCGTTGAGCTTTCTGCTTCAAAACCGTAACATTCCTTCAGCAAAATAAGTCCCTCTGCCATTCGCTCGTCAACAAACTTATGCGCCATGCTGGTGAGCATATGTTCCGCAGTCCGCAGATCCGCGGCGAGCTGGCGAATTGTAAGCAGGCTGAAATCATGATTTGATTTCAATAATTCAATAAAAGTTTGTTTCGGAAAATAACATGCCAGCGTATTTTCAAGTGCGGTTGCTGATGCTGAATAGGTATCGCCGTTGAGCAATGCCCTATAACCTATAATGCTTCCGGGTCGTGCAAAACGCACAATTTGCTCCTGCCCGTTCTCCCCATATTTATGAATTTTGACTTTCCCCGAGTGGATGCAATAAACACCATGCGGTTGACGATCTTCATAAAAAATGGTTTGCCCTTTTTTATAAACGCTGCTTGTCTTTTCTGAAGAAAGTTTTTGCAATTGAGGTAATTCAACATTGCAAAACATCGAGTGTGATTTTGTTGTACAGTCTTCGCAGGAAGGGGCTGAATCGGTACGTGAGTTATTGGGAAACATTCGGATAAAATTTGATTAGACAAAATAACCCTGTTTGGCTTTCTTATATTATGATATAGATCATAAAACCGCCAAACCTAATATATATCATAGTTCCGGGCATGCAGCCTTTCTAATTTTGTATTCACTATATAAAACTAATTATTTGCCTTATGGAAACCATAGAAATTATTGACGTAACAGTTATCGAACCCAGGCGAAAACACCCTTATATCTTCGAAAAATTTGACGCTCTTCTGCCGGGAGATTCATTTGTAATTATGAATGATCATGATCCCAAGCCACTGTATTACCAGCTGCTGGCTGAAAGAGGTGAAGTTGTTGATTGGGATTACCTGGAAAATGGACCGCTCACCTGGAAAGTGAAAATTGCGCGTAAAGCTGAAAAACCCGGTGAAGAAACGATCGGTGAAGTTGTGACGAAAGATATCCGCAAGGCAAAAATTTTCCGGAAGTATGGAATTGACTTTTGCTGCGGAGGGAAAAAAACAATTGCCGAAGTATGTGAAAAAAAGAATATCGACATCAGCAAACTTTCAGCCGAGCTTAATGAAGCTGAACGTGATCATTCAACGATGCCGGGAAACCCGGATAAATGGGAATTGGATTTTCTTGCTAATTACATTGTGAATATTCATCACGCATATGTAAAAACTACGATCCCTGTATTATTAGCCTGGTCTCAAAAAGTTGCAAGCGTGCATGGAGAAACTCACCCGGAAACTATTCGTATTGCACAATTGTTCGGGGCTGTTGCAGATGAGCTGGAACCTCATATGATGAAAGAGGAGAACGTATTGTTTCCCTATATAAATGCGATGGTAAATGCATCACGCGAAAACGTGACGCTGGCCCGTGGCAGTTTTGGAACTGTCGCTAATCCAATTCGTATGATGGAAAACGAACACGAAGCAGTAGGTGAACTTTACATGGAAATTGAAAAGCTGTCAAATCAATTTACACCTCCTGCCGATGCGTGCAATACATTTAAAGCGCTTTATGCAACGCTGAAAGAATTTGAAGATGATCTTTTCCTTCATATTCATCTCGAAAATAATATTCTTTTTCCTAAAGCAGCTATCATGGAAAAAGAGCTTGGTGTAAATTAACCGTGGAAGTTTTGCTAAAAATCCCTGTAGTAAATTATACTGCAGGGATTTTTGATTTGCATTATTTTCATCAGATCACTGAACTGAAGATTTGTGCTTGCGGTACATTTCTCCAGAGTTTAGCATCAAAGGCCATGCAGATATTTCTGACAAACGGCCGCGCTGCTTTTTTTACTTCTAAATTCCCGTGCCGTAGCTCTATAAGATTGTCTTTTTCAATTTCAGCCAAACGTTCAATGGCATCATAAACAGCCTGGCATTGTTCGTCGGGGTTTTTCCAACTCGTTTTAAACTTGCAAATAATATTTAAGATATGCTTTCGGAGCACCAGGTCTTCGTCGCTTAATGAATGTCCTTTAAAGACCGGGATTTGTTTTTTCCCTACCAGCTCATAATATTTCTCAATCGTTTTTACATTTTGCGCGTATGCATTCCAGGTATCGCTGATGGAAGAAACGCCCAAGCCGATCATTAGTTTTGTATAGCTATGTGTATAGCCCATAAAATTCCTGTGCAGCGTACTTTCTTCCACAGCTTTATATAATGAATCCGTTTTTAAAGCAAAATGATCCATTCCTATTTCGACATAGCCATTTTCTGAAAAAAGCTCTTTACCGGTTTCATATAAAGCGCGTTTTTCTTCATTTGCAGGAAGATCTTTTTCTGTAAATTTTCGTTGTCCCGGTTTTATCCACGGAACATGCGCATAACTATAATAAGCAATGCGGTCAGGTTTAAGCAAATTTACTTTGCTGATCGTATCAATTACGCTTTCACGGGTTTGCAGCGGCAAGCCATAAATAAGATCGAAGTTGATAGACGAGTACCCGATCTTTCGTGCTTCTGTAACAACCTTTTCAACATTTTCGAAGCTTTGAATGCGATTGACAATTGCCTGCACTTTAGGATCAAAATCCTGTATTCCTAAACTCAATCGTGTAAATCCCAACTCAAAGAGTGTTTTTAGATGTTCGGCTGTTGTGTTGTTAGGATGTGCTTCAAAGCTGAATTCAGGGTTATCACAAATAATTGTTTGGGATAAAATACCGGTTATTAGTTTATTGAGATTTGCAGGTGAAAAAAAAGTAGGCGTTCCTCCTCCTAAATGAATTGCTTTTATCCTGGGAGTTTCTTTAAATACTTCGAGATATAATTTCCATTCATTTAATACGGCATCAATGTAAATATGCTCAACGCTGTGATTTACTGTTATCCTTGTATTACAGCCACAATAGGTACACAGACTTTCGCAGAATGGCAGGTGTATGTAAATAGAGATTCCATGAGCTGCATTCGTTTCATCGAAAGAGAACTTTACTGACTTCTTCCATTCCTCTTCTGTTGGTGAAACGGAATCCCAATATGGAACAGTTGGATAACTTGTGTATCGTGGTCCGGCAACATTGTATTTTTTAACCAGGTTCATTTGATTTATTTATTATCGTCTGCATACCATTCTGCATACGAAGTATTCGTTTCACGTAACAACAGGTGATGGAGAAGGATAGAAGGAGACAAAGCACTTTTTAGTTTTTTTGTAAAAAGGATAAGCAGGTTTTCACAAGTTGGCTGGAAATCAACCAGGAGTAATTTATGCTGCTGTAAACCGGCAACGAGGATCTCAGGAGCATTTTCATTTAATACAAGTGAATGATCAAACACGAAAATGATTTCGTCATTGACTAATTTTTTAATATCGGAGAAATCCACAACCATTCCTGTTTTAGGATTCGTTGCATCGTCAATTGGTTTTCCTTTCAGGGTAACGGAAAGCTGGTAGGAATGTCCATGAATATTTTTGCAAGGTCCGTCATGTCCAAGAAGTGCGTGAGCCATCTCAAATTTAAATTCCCTGGTTACCCTGATGTACATATTGTTTAATTTTTTTGAGCCGGTGTTTTCTATTTAATAAAAAAGAATCATCAATAAAAAAGAACAGCTTCCCATTGAGGAAGCTGTTCTGGCTAACCAAGGACAGCGCTAATTTCCTGCCGGAGGAAGAAGCACCTGGTCCACAACATAGATAATACCATTTGATGAAGGCACAGTTGCGATAATATTTGCCCCGTTCACAGTGTATTTTCCATCTTTCACACCGATCGTCACATTTCCGCTATTGACCATATTGCAGATCTGGCCATCACTTAAATTTTCAAGCTTCAATACACCAACAAAAACATGGTACTGAAGAATATCTGCCAGTGCTTCTTTTTTTTCTGGTTTCAAAAGACCTTCGACTGTTCCTGCTGGAAGTTTATTAAAGGCTTCATTCGTTGGTGCAAAAACAGTAAATGGACCGGCATTGGAAAGCACATCAACAAGCTCTGCTGCTTTTATTGCGGTCACAAGCGTGGTATGATCTTTTGAGCCGATCGCAACCTGGACCACATTTTTTTGTGATTGATCATCCTGAACCGCAGATTGGCCTGCGCCATCTTTAGTTTCAGCAGTGGCTTCTCCCTGGGGTTGCCCGGTTGTTGTATCTGAATTGCAGGACGAATTCATGAGAATCACAGATCCGGCAACAGCTAAACTTAAAATTATCTTTTTCATATTGTGTAGGCTTTGGTTTTCTTGGAATGGTTGATACAAATTTCTTTACCTGTTAAGAGATTAAAAATGATCGTTGTCAAAACGCATAAACTTCTTTTATGATTGAAATCATGAAACTTATCGAAGTGGCAGAAATTGTGCCTGGAAAAATCGCAGGTATTTCGGTTCATAGATCATTTTTAGTCCGCGTATTTTTTTACGATGTTCAAAAACATTTTCGGCAGATTCGGCAATAACATCCATGTGTGCTTGTGTATAAACACGACGTGGAATAGTTAAACGCACAAGCTCCAGTTCAGGATAATTATGATTGCCGGTTTTTTTATTTCTTCCCGCAGAAACAATTCCCCTTTCCATTGTCCGGACACCTGAGTCGATATACAGCGCTGCGGCCAATGACTGCGCCGGAAATTCATCCTGCTTTACATGTGGAAGAAAAATTTTTGCATCAATAAAAACGCCATGTCCGCCAATCGGTTCTACAATTGGTATCCCGGAAGCTTTCAATTTTTCACCGAGATAAATAACCTGTCCGATGCGCGCGCGGATGTGATCGTCATCTAACGATTCCAATATTCCAATCGCCATTGCTTCCATGTCCCGGCCGGCCAAACCACCATAGGTGTGAAGGCCTTCGTAAACGACTACGAGATTACTCGCTTCTTCATAAATCTCCTGGTCGTTAATTGCGAGGAAGCCACCGATGTTGACAAGTGCATCTTTTTTCCCGCTCATCGTTGCGCCATCAGTGTAAGAACAAATTTCTTTTACGATTGATGCAATGCTTCTTTTGGAATAACCTGCTTCGCGTTGCTGGATGAACCATGCATTTTCTGCTACACGCGTCATATCAAGAATAATCTTGATGCCGTGCTTTGCAGTTATTTTTCGCAATGCCTTCAGGTTTTCCATTGAAACAGGTTGGCCGCCCGCCATATTTACTGTTGTGGCCACACATACATATGGAATTTTATCGGCTCCATATTTTTTGATCACATCTTCTGTTTTTTGCAGGTCAATATTTCCTTTGAAAGGATGCAGGTTGGCGGAGTCATGCGCTTCATCAATAATGACATCGACAAATGTTCCGCCAGCAAGTTCCTGGTGAAGACGGGTGGTAGTGAAATACATATTCCCGGGAACAATATTTCCTTTTCTGATCAACGTCTGTGAAAGAATATTTTCTGCACCTCTGCCCTGGTGTGTAGGGATCATGTATTTATATCCGTAACAAGCTCTGACCACTTCTTCAAGGCGATAAAAATTTTCGCTGCCGGCATACGCTTCGTCACCGAGCATCATGCCTGCCCATTGTTTGTCGCTCATTGCAGAAGTTCCACTGTCGGTGAGAAGATCAATGTAAACATCTTTTGATCTCAGCAGGAATGTATTGTAACCGGCTTCCCGGATGGCTTTTTGACGTTGTGCAAGAGTTGTCATTTTAAGCAACTCTACCATTTTTATTTTATAGGGTTCTGCCCAGGAACGGTGCCTGGCTTTCTTCTGAATTGTCATAAGTATTTTTTAATCATAACAAATCTCCATCAATGAAGAAATAAGAACTATGACACGAATCATGTTATATCCTGATCCTGAAGATTAAATTTTAAAGAGCCTTTTCGCTGTGAAAAACGAAACAATAAAAAACAGTTCAGATATCTTTCCGGTTAAAGCGGCGTATAGCGAAAAGTAAAGGAGTGAAAATCCATACGAGGAGCATGGTCATTGCAAAAAGCATTCCTGTTGTGCCTCCGAGGAAATCGCGGTAGATCGCACCTGTATAACCCATGATGGCGGAGATATCGAGTTCGAGCAGGATGTAAATTCTTGCCAGGTCTATCGGGTTCAGGGAGCTTAATGCGACCATTGCTTTTTCCATCGGGTAATCACTGAAGGAGAAAAGGATGAATAATAAAAGGCCGTCATAAATTAATCCGAAGTAAAGCCATAAAAGAATCACAACACCAATGCCTTTAGCTTTGTCGCGTGTGAGCACCGATGCCAGCATGGCAATAGAAACAAATACCCACGTTAGCGCAACGCTTACAACAAGCAATGTAATTCCGGTTGCATTAGGTGAATAGATCATGATCGGAATTCCCATGCCTAACAAGACAGCTATTGAAAGTGCGATCGACAGGCCGACATAGACACTGATAATAATTTGTTTTCGTTTAATCGGCATTGTGAGGAGCAGCTCGATAAATTCTGACGAGTTGTAATAATAAATTGTGCCGAAGATGATGCTTACTAATGGAACGATAAGCAAAGAGATATTGAGCAGGCCAAGAATTCCTTTTACCGGGTTTTCATCGAGACTGAACAAAGTAAAAGAAATAGCAAGCAGAACAACGAGGTAGGAGAGAACAATCCTGTTCCTGATGAGATCGAGAATTACGTATTTGCTGATTTTTCCCATTTCGTTAATTTGAATTCGCGTTGCTTTTTTTCATGATGCTTGCAATTGCACGCGCGAGCTTTTCTTCGCCGGTATCAGTACGCAGCTGATCGATTGATTTATGAAACAAAAGATTTCCATCCTGCATGTAAATCACTTCTGAAGTGATTTCATCAAGGTCGCTTAAAATATGCGAGGTAATGACAATTAATTTCCCTTTATTTTTTTCTTCTATGATTTTATCCTTGAGCTGTTCTGCCGACAAAGGATCAAGCCCGGATGTTGGTTCATCAAGAATAATTACCGGTGGATTAAAAAGAAATGCAAGACAGGCGCTTACTTTTTGACGCGTTCCACCTGATAGTGTGCGCATGGTTTTATCTTTCATTTTATCAAGACCGTACGTCTCAATTAATTCGTGATCTTCTTTTAATCCATGACTTTTCCGGATATCACGAACCATGTCGAATAATTGATCGATGCGTATATTTTCGGGAAATCTGCCGATCTGTGGCATGTAGCCGATCTTATTCCTGTAGCTGCTATCTCCCGTAATATTTATTCCATCAAAATCGATAGTTCCTTTATTTGCTACAACAAGCCCCAGGAGACTTTTGATAAAAGTTGTTTTCCCGGATCCGTTCGGGCCTATAAGAGAAATGGCCTGGCCGTTTTGCAATGAAAGTGTTACGTCGTTAAGCGCAACCAGCTTCCCGAATTTTTTCGTGAGGTTTTTAACTTCAATCATTATGAGAAGAGATGGATTTCATTAATGGCCGGTCATCGATAAGATCGACCGGTGTCATTCCCGGAATTACTTTTTCAGCTTTATCAAGCAAGGAAGTCATGGGACTGCGGTAAAGCATTAATGCAGCCGGAACTTTTTGAATGATCACGGAATATAATCCTACCGGACGATATGGAACGTCACCGATGCCATCGCGATTAAGATCATATCCTTCATATTTATCCCAATAATTTTCAGTGAATTTCGTGAGCACAAGATCTCCATTTGTAGAAATGTCAAATGAATTTCCTACGAAACGATTACGCGAAACCACAATGTCCTCACAACTGGCCTGGATTTGCGCTGCCCAACCGTTCGACAGGAATAAATTATTTCGGAATTCCATTCTTGAGCTTCCCTCTATGTGAACCGCTTCAGTGTTTTCCTGGAAGGTGTTTCCCTCAATATGACTATCGGAAATTTCTTTTAACAATAATCCATATGCAGCAGCGCCCCAATTGAAAAGAAATTTGTTGTACAGCATTTTTACATCCTTTGTGTACATAACGGCTACGCCTGCTCCGTTTTCCTGGAAAATATTTGAAGTATAGGTGTCGCTATGTGAAAACATAAAGTGTAAACCATACCGTTCATTATTGTGGCTGAAATTTCCCAGGATCATGGAATTGGTTACAAACTCAAAATAAATTCCGTCTCGCTGAGATGAAATATTATTCTGAAAAATTCTCAGGCTATCGCAGTACCAGCAATGAATACCATTTCCTCCCATCATTTCGCTGGTGTTTACTCCATGAATATAGTTATTGTATATAAGACAATTGACACAGCCTTGCAGGTAAATGGAAAAATAAGCCTGCTCAATAATATTTGAACGAATTACTACGTGATGGCCATTAAATATTTTGAGTGCGGCCATGTCGTTCAAATCAGAATGGCCCGCATGAAGCAGCTTTAATCCAGTAACAGTTACACTATCTGCTTTTACCTGTAGAATTTCAATCTTATCCTGTCCGTCAATAACCGGAAAGTTTTCGCCCATGATATATAAGGGCTTGTCTACAACTATTGTTGCTTCAATGTAATGACCGGAAGGAATGATTAACGTATCGCCTCTGCCTGAACGCGCAATGGCTGCTGAAATAGTTTCCTGCTTATTTTTTTCTACGCGCACTTGTTTCGAAGCGAGCGGATGTGCTGCAGCAAAAAATGAAATGAGCAATACAATAACCTGCCGGATTCCTCGACGATTCATTGATTTTTTTTAATTGTTATTTTGTAAGCTCGGCCCAGGTGAGAGGTATGCCTTGAACTTGTTCCATTACTTTTTGCCGTGATGCTTCATCCCTGAAAGCTGCAATATTGCCACCCATCGGTGTATGCAAAGCATCGCTTTTTAACAGGAATGCTTTATCAGATGGAATAAAACTACCGTCACCTGAATAATCAACAAGGTAGACCTTGGGTTCGTTATCTTTTTTAATTGCGCCGGATGCCAGGTAATCTATAATACAACGTGTATCATCAAATCGGAAAATCTTTCCTTTAGCCGTAACAATTTCTCCTCCCGCCTTTTTATCAATGAGTGTCATTTTGCAATGGTCACACGCTTCTTTGCCATAACGAATTGGTTCGGGACCGGTGGCGCATCCGATCATTGTTGCAGCAACGATTACGAACGCCACCAGCGCGGGCCGAACAGAGGAACGAATTCCTGATTTTTTTTCTCTGCGACTTTTAATTTTTTCAACAACCACTCCCAGGAGCAACAATACGCCGCTTGATATCATCACCCATCCTCCTTTATCAGGAATTGAATAAGCGCCGAAATTGAGCAATTGTTTATAGCCGATCAGTGGTGGTTGATAGGACTGGCCGGGCACCTGGATCGGTGCATCAGGACTAAGATTATGACCGTAATTATATTCCCACCTGTAAAAATCTGCCATTGCTACTACTGCAAATAAAAGGAATAGTGAAAAGTAACCGAAAAATATCTTTTTTTTATTGAGAATAGCTGTGAGCACTCCGAGTATAGCAAAGCCCCAGAAAATATAAGGCAAGATGGTAAACTCAATAAATTCATTCGCATGCAATGTTTTCATTCCGATGTAATGATTCAACCCGTTGATGATATCAATATTACCACCCATTTTGTTTGCCCAGATATCCATGTATAATCCTTCCGGGTACTGTGGCGCAGCAAGCTCAATTCTCCAGATTGGAAGATAAATTACTGCTATCATGCTCAGAGCTGCAATAGCAGTCAACAGCCTCGTTAGAATCGTCATCTTTTTCACCTTGAATTCTTTATTATATAACCGGCAAGTTTTAAAAAAACGGGTGAGATTTTTTTTCTCACCCGTTTTGAATCATTTATTTTTTTACTCCGGTGCCCCACGATAATGGAAGCGTGCTATTAGCCGGAGATACTCTTGCGTATCCCGACATTTCCTGGTGCAAAGCGCTACAGAAATCTGTGCAGTAGAAAGGAACAACTCCAACATAATCAGGGATCCATTTCAGTGTTTGTGTTTCTCCCGGCATGATCAGGATTTCTGCATTATCATCACCTTTTATCGCAAAGCCGTGCGGAACATCCCAGTCCTGCTCAAGATTGGTGATATGGAAATAAACTTCATCTCCCATACGAACGCCTTCAATATTGTCAGGAGTAAAGTGTGAACGGATACAAGTCATATATACATCAACCTTGTTTCCGGTTCGCACGACTTTGGCTTCTTTTTCTCCGTTTGTGAAATACTTATGCTTGTTTTCCTCAAGCTTGAAAAACTTCACGCTCTTGTCTTTGATCAGCGCTGCAGGGCATGCCTGTGCATAGTGCGGTTCACCAATCGTCGGGAAGTCAAGGATCAATTGCATTTTATCTCCTGAAATATCGTACAGCTGCGCACTGTGACAAAGTTCCGGTCCTGTTGGCAGGTAACGATCTTTTGTAATCTTGTTATACGCAATCATATATTTTCCATACGGTTTTCTGCTATCTCCACCGGGAACACAAAGGTGACCGACGGAATAATAAGTGGGAACGCGATCAAGAACTGTCAGGTCTTTGATATTCCATTTTACAACTTCAGATGAAACGAACATGGATGTATATGCATTTCCATTTCCGTCAAATTCTGTGTGCAAAGGTCCGAGTCCGGGTTTTTTCACTTCACCATAAAGTGCGGACTGATATTTTACGATCGGAATTCCATCGTAATCGCCATCAAAAGCTTTGTCGGTGATGGCTTTTTGAAGTTTGGTGAAAGAGAAAACCGGGATCAGCGCTGCAAGTTTTCCGCTGCCAACAATATATTCACCTGTAGGATCAACGTCACAACCGTGCGGAGATTTCGGACAAGGAATCATATAAAGCAAACCAGGACATTCTTTCGGATCGAGCACGGTCACTGATTGTTCCATTGTAGAAGTTGCCATATGCGTATGATCGTCGTAAACGTTGTGTGCATATTTTGCATCTTGAGTTTTGAATTTTCCCTGTGCCACATATTCTTCTGCTTTTTTCCAGTTCACCGCCATGATATAATCTTTATCATGTTGCGATGCATTTACCTCAAGCAATGTATTTGCCTGTTCAGTATTATAGCAGCTGAAAAACATCCATCCATGTGAAGGTCCTTTTCCGGCGTGCGCAAGGTCAAAATTTACACCCGGACACATGATCTGGAAAGCGACTTTCATATTTCCACTTTCTTTATCGACGCTGATAAAGCTTACTGTTCCGCGGAAATTTTCTTTGTAGGTATTAATTGCAACATCACGGTTATCTCCCATTGGAACGCTGAACCTTGTACCGGCAACAACGTATTCTGTACTCTGGGTAATAAAAGGAGAACTATGATTACCGGCGCTGTTTGGCAATTCAAGAATCTCTTCTGTGCGGAAAGTTTTAAGATTTATCCTTGCAACGCGTGGAGTATTATTTCCATTGATAAAAAGCCATCTGCCGTCAACTTCGCCATTTGTTTGTGAAAGTTCAGGATGATGAGAATCGTCCCACGGAATAAATCCATGTGAAGTGATCATCATTGGTTTTGTTTCTTCGCTATATCCCCAGCCACTTTGAGGATCTACAGAAAAAACCGGGATAATTTTTATCGTACGTCCTGAAGGCAAACCGACAACGGATACTTGTCCGTTAAATCCGCCGGAAAGAAAGTTATAGAATTCGTCATATTTTCCGGGAGCAACATATGCTTTTTCAGCGGCATTTCCGGAAATCACGTTTTCAGCTGTTTGCGGTTTACAAGAATAAATCAGCGACATTCCTGTAAGTAAAAGGGAGATTGATATAATCCTGGAGGATTTCATAAGTTTGAGTTTGGTTTGTAAGGAGTGAGAGACAGATGACATTTTAATAATTATTTATCGCCATCATTATTACGTGCGAATTCCAGGACGGCACGGGCTTCGTCATCAGAAAGATTTTGATTCGGCATTCTGACAAGACAGATTTCAAGCATCGATAAAGCCTCTGCATCTTTATTTAGCATTTCGTCTGTGTTAGTAATAAAATTCATAAACCACTCTGGCGTGCGGCGTGAAGTAACCCCCTTCCAACCCGGACCGACAACTCTTTCATCAGTAAGCTTGTGGCATGAACTGCATTTAACATCAAATACTTTTTGCCCGTCTGCAACCATCTTCTGATCGAGTGGATGTGTTAATTCAACATTTGTAAATTTTCCGGAACCTTTCGGATCGGAAGAAACCGGATCAGCATCATACTCGGATATCCCGGCTGGGCTGTCGGTGACAGGTGATTTGGAGCTTGTGTCCGAACCACCACATGCGATTACAAAACAGATTGCTGCAAATACAGCTGTTGTCAGAACTAAGTTTTTCATAATGAACTATTTTTTGTGATTTGAAGATTCGGTTGATTCACGGCACAATGTTACAGCAGCAATTTTCAAGCATTTATGACCTACGTCATGATTTAATCTGATCGTTCACACTTCCTTCCTCTCTCTACAGCAATGCGATGGGCTTTTCTGCAATGCGGGGTAAGGTAGATTTACCCGGGAGCAGCCAACCAATATTTCGATGCCTTGTCGCTTTGGGTCGATTATCGGGGTAGTCTGGCGCTCGAAGTAACTTTTGAGCTGTATTGTTTATTTTTTGAACCTTTGATGCATCATTAACACGGAGTAAAAGCTTAAAAAACCATCGTTTCATGATCGAACGGCACAAATCATAGAAATATATGATTTGCATCATGAAACAAAAAATCATGTACAAACTACCTTTGAGAGCAATATTATGAAGACAACGACAATTTTTAGCGGAGCGCCTGCGCGGTGGATGAGATTAGCTTTATTGAACCTTGTCTTTGTAGTTTTGGCCGGTGTTTTTACACGTTATAAAATCACTTACTCATTGCCACAGGTTGATTTTAAAAACCTCCTGCATGCACATTCTCATTTTGCTTTTGCTGCATGGGCTTCCACAGCTCTTTTTGCAATGATCATCGCTTTTTTTCTGGAAAAAACACAACAGGAATCGAAATCTTTTTCCCGTCTTTTTATTCTCAATCAAATCACCTCTTATGGGATGTTGTTTAGTTTTCTCTTCCAGGAATACGGACCGGTTTCGATCATCTTTTCTACGTTATCTATTTTTGTCACTTACGCATATGCATGGCTGATCTGGAAGCACACATTAAAAGAAGAGAAAACATTATCGCTTAAAGCACTCCGGTTTTCATTGTTTTGCCTGGTGATTTCATCCATCGGACCTTTTTCACTTGCCTACATGGAGGCTGTTCATTTTTTAAACCTCATTTATTTCACCAGCTCGGTTTATTGGTATTTGCATTTTCAATATAACGGATGGTTTTCATTTGCCGTGTTCGCTGTTGTATTACGTTTGCTTGAGGAAAAAAACAACGGACAGGTAAGCCCAAGGCTGAAATTCTTTTTAAACCTCATGATATGGGCATGCATCCCGGGATATTTTGTTTCGGTTTTGTGGATAATGCCCCCACTCTGGATGTTTATTATCGCCGGGATCAGCGGTTTGATTCAGCTGGTTGCAGTTGTTGTGTTGATGAGAGAATTTTTTGCACAAAAAAATGAAATTATAAAAAGCGCATCACTACCGGGTTGGAAGTTGCTTTATATTTCTTTTTTCTCACTCGTAATAAAGCTTGGCCTGCAATTTTTCTGTGTTTTCCCCGCTTTGAATAAGTTCGTCTTCGGTCACCGCCCCGTAATCATCGGTTATCTTCATCTTGTGCTGGTAGGCTTTCTCAGCTTCTTTCTTATCGGGATCAGCCTTGGGAAAGGAGTGCTGAACTTCAAAAGAAAATTTGCAAAAACTGGACTGGTGCTATTTGTTCTCGGATTTATTGTCCAGGAGATTGCGTTGTTGATGGATGGAATTGATAACGTGCTCATGATGCGGGTGCCTGCACTTCCCCCGATACTGTTTATTGCAGCTGCCACCATGCTTTCAGGAATTATCCTTTTTGTGTTGAGCCAGCGACAAAACCAGGAGATAAAACGCGAAATAAAAATGCCAGCTGATCTTACGGCAATAAAAAATACTCAAGAATAATGTTTGTCATTACGCCAACAACACGAATATCTGCTATACTGAAAAATTGTCCACAAGCACTGGATGCAATAATCAGTATTAGCCCGGCCTTTGAGAAATTACGAAATCCAATCCTGAGAAAATTACTTGCCGGGCGTGTAACGATTAAAGACGCGGCGAAGATTGGCAAATGTTCTGCGCAGAAATTCTTCAATGTGCTTCTTCCATTAGGATTGCGTTTTGAAGGATTTGGCGACGAAGCAAAAGGTGATAAGCTCATTTATTCTTCCTTTCCGGAGGAGAGAAAACAAAGAGCTGTTATTATTGATGTAAGACGGGATCTCGCGGCCGGTATCGATCCATTAGATAAAATTATTGAAGCATTGAACCGGCTTGAAGAAGCAGAATTACTTTGTATTGTCAATACTTTCGAACCGCTTCCGCTTCTTCGCATTATAGGGAAAAGAGGATTTTCGTTTGAAGTCAGAGTTGATCAGCAAGATAATGTGCTGTCCTGGATCGGAAGAGAAAACGCTGTGATTTTAGGTAAAGGAGCGAAAGCAAATACGCTCAGGCAGTCCTCATTCGAAGGACGTGTTTCTTTTTTCTCCGGACAATTACAGTTACTCGATGTCAGCAAGCTGGAAATGCCCGGCCCAATGATGCAGATTCTTGATGCGCTTGAAAAATTGCCCGCAGGTCATGCCTTGCTGGTGAACCACCGTAAAATCCCTGTTCTTCTTTTTGCTGAGCTTCATGAGAATGGGTTTTTGTGTGATGTATGTGAAATTTCGGAAGGAAATGTGCAATTGCTTTTTTACAGGCTGGGAGATATTGCCGGAAGAGAGGACGAAATATATTCATGAATGAAAATTTCATAAACAGGCCCGGCAGTAAAAAAATTGTTTTGCCATTTTTTCTTGCAGGAGCTTTTTTCCTGCTGCTTTTCACTGTTGGTTTGTTTATTTGCTCAGATGAAATTACAGGCCATTATTTTCATCCGCACCTGCTTGCGCTTGTCCATGTTGTGATCCTCGGTTTTTGCACCATGATTATTTTCGGCGCGCTTTACCAGTTTTTGCCGGTAATAGCAGAACGCCCTTTATATAGCGCGAAACTTACCGTATGGACTTTTGTCCTGCTATTCTTTGGAACGTTGTTGCTGGGATATGCATTCTGGACTTTCAATATTGGTTATATAATGCAAATCGCTGGTATAATTATACTTATTTCGGTTTCGCTGCATTCCATCAATGTGCTGCTTACTTTGAAAGGTGCAAAATCAACAATTACACTTGATTGTATTTCAACCGCGCATTTTTGGTTGCTGCTGACAGTACTAATCGGGCTGCTGCTTGTTTTTAATTTTCAATTTGCATTCCTTCCAAAAGACCAGCTTCATTACCTCGGACTTCATGCACATCTTGGACTTGCCGGATGGTTATTACTACTCGTTATCGGTGTGGCATCAAAGCTCATTCCGATGTTCATGCTGGCAGGAAGTGATTATTCAAAACTCATCCGTATTTCTTATTATACGATCAATGCCGCGTTGATCCTGTTTTTCGCTGACGTAATATTAACTCACAGCTATACACGTGCGTGGTTATATGTAATAATTATTTGCGTTGGCCTGTATGCGTTTGCAATGATGGTTCATCGTGTGCATAAAGATTCAATGCGAAAAAAAACAGACGGGCCGATGAAACAAACTTTTATCGCAATACTTTTTCTTCTCTTCCCGGTCCTGATAACGCTTTTGCGTTTTTTACCCTTAGCTATTTTCAACGAAAGCGAATTAATAAACCTGTCGCGCATTTATGGCATTGCGTTGATACCCGGATTTTTTATTATGATAATCCTCGGGCAAACATTTAAAACACTTCCATTTATTCTCTGGATCGATCTTAAGCACAAACAGATGATCCCGAATAAATTTATGCCACGCGACCTATATAATTCAGTCGCAGTGCTATCAATGGTGATAGCGTGGAATGCAGGAATTCTTGTATTGATACTGGGAAATACTTTTGAACTGGTATGGATGAATTATTTTGCTGCGGCATTGATGACACTCTCAGCCTTACTTTACTTATTTAATATTTTATTCATGCTTCGCAAAAAAAACCTCGTTGTGAAAGAATGAAAAGCGCGAAAAAAGAAATTACTATTCCCAACATTGCCGCAGCATTGCGAAATGTGTTTGACCCGGAAGTCGGCTTTAATATTGTTGATATGGGACTCATATACGGATTGGAGATAGAAGAAAAATCGGTGAAGATTAAATTAACTTACTCTTCGCCTGCTTGTCCATTGGGAGAAGTTATTGAACAGGATATTCGCACACAATTAAATCAATTTTTTGGTGTGACAGAAATACAACTTCATATAGTTTTCGATCCTCAATGGAAACCGGCTATGATGAGTCAGGTTGCAAAGGATTTTATGTGAAAGATTTTATGCGGTACTGATATTCCTCATTAGCCGTGCATTTTATCTTCCCGACATTGCAAAAAAATGACCTATGAGCTTTAAAACAATTTTCGAACCGTTTCGCATAAAAATGATCGAACCTATTCGCATGACCACACCTCAGCAGCGAAAAAGTTTTTTGAAAAAGGCGAATTACAATACTTTTCAGCTTCATTCAGAAGAAGTGCTGATTGATTTTCTTACTGACAGCGGTACGTCGGCAATGAGCGCTGCACAATGGGGAGGAATGATGATCGGCGATGAATCATACGCCGGTGCGACAAGCTGGAGAAAAATGGAAAAAGAAATCCAGGATCTTACAGGGTTTGAATATATTCTTCCCACACACCAGGGCCGCGCAGCAGAACGGATTTTATACGGCTATCTCGGTGGTAAAGGAAAAGTTTTTATCAGCAATACACATTTCGACACCACGCGTGCCAATATCGAATATTCGGGAGCAACAGCAATAGATATTCCCGTGGAAGAGGCCCGCAACCCAATGCTTGATTTTCCTTTCAAAGGGAATATTGATACAGCAGAATTGGAAAAATTGATCCTCAAACATGGGCCGGGCAATATTGGTGCAGTCATTCTTACCGTCACGAATAACAGCGGTGGCGGACAACCCGTAAGTATGGCAAATGCAAAAGCAGTAAAAAAAATATGCAAACGTCATGGCGTTCTCTTTTTTCTTGATTGCTGTCGCATTGCAGAAAATTCCTATTTCGTTCGTGTTCGTGAAAAAGGATATGAGGAAAAAACATTTCGTTCTATCGCGCAGGAAATGTTTGCGTTGGCAGATGGAGCGTTGATGAGTGCAAAAAAAGATGCGTTGGTAAACATGGGCGGATTTCTTGCTGTGAAGGATAAATCATTATCCAATGCATGCAAAAACATGTTGATCATTACCGAAGGATTTACAACTTACGGAGGATTATCCGGCCGTGATATGGAAGCGATTGCTATTGGTTTGAAGGAAGTTTTTGAAGAAGATTATCTGCGGTACAGGATAAGAAGTACGGAATATCTTGGTGAAAACCTTCGTGCTATTGGTGTGCCGTTGATGTGGCCCATTGGAGGACATGCCGTGTACGTGGACGCAAAAGCATTTTATCCGCATATTCCACCTGAACAATATCCGGGCCAGGCGCTTGCCTGTGAGTTGTATTTGAAAGGAGGAGTCCGTTCCGTGGAAATCGGTTCCGTGATGTTTGGCAAATACAATGAAAAAGGAAATCTTATTCCGGCCAATTGGGAATTGGTGCGACTTGCTATCCCGAGAAGAGTTTACACCCAAAGTCATATCGAATATGTGCTGGAAGTTTTCAGCACGATGCTGAAGGATAAAGAAAAAATAAAAGGCTATCGTATCACCGAAGAACCTGAATTTCTAAGACACTTCACTTGCAAATTTGAACCATTGAAATGAGTTTTGTTTTTTATATTCAGGAATATTATTTGAAGTGGATATTGACATTTTTTTAGATTTTTTATTGCAGTGCGGTGGAGTATGATGCAACGTAGTCCGATTGATGATGCAGATCATGTTTTTTCCCTTTGTGTTGAAAAGAAGAACTCATTGTGTGAAAAAAGAAAATCAATCTCGTCGACACTCCTTCTAATTTGCGGTCACAAATCACCAAAATATAAAACGTATGTCAACAGTTGTTTTAAAAGCACAAAAAAAGAAAACACCTTCAATGGAATTTTCCCACGAGGAAGCGCTGGCAGCAGCTACAGCCTATTTCAATGGTGACGATCTCGCAGCCACAACGTGGTTGAATAAATATGCGATGCAGTCGAAGAAAGGACTTTACCTCGAAAAAACGCCGGAAGCAATGCACCGCAGAATGGCAAAGGAATTTTTTCGAATTGAAAAAAAGTATCAGCAAAAGTCACTGCAGCCGGATCTCAAAAATCTTTCTCTTTACGGACAGAAAAGAAAAGATTTGAGCGAAGAAAAAATCTTCCAGTTATTCAACCGGTTTAATTATGTAATTCCCCAAGGAAGTGTAATGGCGACACTTGGTAATCCAAATGTCATTGCGTCATTATCAAATTGTATTGTGCTTCCTGAAATTTATGATTCCTACGGCGGAATATTTTACACTGATCAGCAGATGGCGCAATTGTTTAAACGCCGCTGTGGCGTGGGGATTGATATGTCAACATTGCGCCCTGCGGGAATGCAGGTTTCCAATGCAGCAGGTACAACAACCGGCGCAATTTCTTTCATGGAAAGATTTTCAAACACCACACGCGAGGTTGCTCAAAACGGACGACGTGGCGCTTTGATGATCACATTGGATATTGCCCATCCTGACGCAGAAAATTTCATTTCAGTCAAGCAGGATCTTTCGAAAATTACCGGCGCCAATATTTCAGTACGAATTTCAGATGAATTCATGAAAGCTGTTGAAATGGATGGTAATTTTCGTCAACGCTGGCCGATTGATGCGGAAAAACCGGTGATTGAAAAAACGGTTCGTGCACGTGATCTGTGGAATACAATTATCCGCTGCGCACACAATACCGCCGAACCCGGAATTATTTATTGGGACAGGCAGCATTTTTATTCCACTTCATCTGTTTATCCCGGATTCAAAAATGTTTCTACAAACCCCTGTTCTGAAATTGCGATGCAGGGTGGAGACAGCTGCAGGTTAATTGCGCTGAACCTTTTCAATTTTGTTGAAGAGCCATTTACAGAGCGGGCGAAATTTGACAGTGAAAAATTTTACCAGGTCGTATATGAGGCGCAACGGTTAATGGATGATTTGGTTGACCTCGAATTAGAGGCTGTAGAACGAATTCTTGCAAAAGTTGATAGTGATCCGGAACCTTCTGCAATTAAGCAGGTGGAAACGGATACGTGGAAATTACTTTACAATGCAGGTAAACGCGGGCGACGAACAGGTCTCGGGTTTACTGCTCTTGCCGATATGTTTGCTGCGCTCAATCTTCCCTTTGATTCCGATGCAACATTAAAAATGGCGGAAGAGATGATGAAAATAAAATGTCGCGCAGAATTTGATTGTTCGATCGACATGGCTATTGAGCGCGGACAATTCAATGATTTCAACTCGGAAATTGAAATGAAGTCGGAATTTGTTCAGATGATGCAAGCTGAATTGCCGGATGTTTTTAACCGCATGATGAAATTCGGTCGACGGAATATTTCATTGAGCACTGTTGCTCCCACAGGTACACTCAGCATTCTTGCACAATGTTCATCAGGAATCGAACCGGTATTCATGCTGTCTTATAAACGCCGCAGAAAGGTCAATCGTGATGATCCGAAAGCGCGTATTGATTTTACCGATGACAGCGGAGATACCTGGCAGGAATTTGTGATTTACCATCCGATGCTGAAACAATGGATGGAAATTTCCGGGGAGAAGGATGAAAATAAAAGTCCGTGGGCAAAATCCACAGCTTCTGAAATTGATTGGCTGAAACGAATTAAGTTGCAGGCGATCGTTCAGAAATACACAACGCACTCCATAAGTTCTACGATCAATCTTGCGTCGGATGTTAGCCGCGAAAAAGTTGGCGATATTTATTTTGAAGCATGGAAGTACGGACTGAAAGGAATTACAGTTTACAGAGATGGTTCACGCTCTGGAGTTCTTGTTTCCAATACAGAAAAGAAAAATCAAATCCCGGAGAATCAACGTCCTCCCAAACGTCCGAATATTCTTGAAGCTGATATTGTGAGATTTCAAAATGGAAATGAAAAGTGGATTGCAGTAGTTGGCCTGCTTGAAAACCGTCCGTATGAAATTTTTACGGGCAGGGCAGAGGAAGCTTTTATTGTTCCTGAACGCATCACTCATGGCTGGGTGATCAAAACCAAAAATGAAAGTGCGCAGAAACGATATGACTTCCGCTATGTGGACAGTGATGGATATAAAGTAACCATCGAGGGATTATCCCGTTGTTTTAATCCTGAATTCTGGAATTATGCAAAGCTTATTTCAGGAATTCTCCGCCACGGCATGCCAATACCTCATGTTGTGGATGTAGTTGAAAATCTCAATTTACACGACGCAAGCATTAATACCTGGAAAAATGGCGTTGCGCGCGCATTGAAAAAATATATTCCTGATGGAACCGCTGCTGCAGATAAAAAATGTTCTGGGTGCGGCGACCCTGATGGGTTGATTTATGAAGAAGGTTGCCTGAAATGTAAAAGTTGCGGGCATTCAAAATGCGGTTGAAGAATTTTTATAAAAAAGAAAGAGCGATCAATTAAGAATCGCTCTTTCTTTTTTTATAATAACGACTGAGGCGAAGTGGCCCTTTTGAATTTGTCACGGCATAGTATTTCCCCAATTATTCCCAATTATCGTGTTGCCAATGAATTCTATGATCCAACTCATAAGATGAGGAATGATTTGCACCGACATTTACATCATATAACTCTATTCATGAACACACATTCATTTCATATACCCGTGATGGGCCTGGGATATACCATCGATACGCCACTCAAAGTTGCAAGGTTCGGCATATCTTCAGTTGTTTCTATTATCGAAGATCACCTCATTGAACAAATGCGCGAAATTCATTGTGCACGTGAAAATGAAGCGTACGTGCCCATTCCTGAAAAAGAGAATGATTCCAGGGCCAGGAGAATAACTGCTTACCTCGATCTTCTTGACAGGATTGTAAAAAAACAAATCAGCAAGATGAAAACGGAATCTTTTGATGAAGAAAGTGACCTTGTAAAATATTTTGAGCTGCTCGAAGATTCTTCCCCCGTAAAAAAACTTTACAAAACAATGCGGAATGAAAAATCTGTCCAGGCACAACTTCTCATGCAGCGGTTTCTCAGGGAAAATATTTCTGCCGGTTCGATCGATGTTAATATTATGACGAAGTGTGATAAAACAAAATATGATGAAAACGGAAATGCGCTTCCTGCCGAATTCTCAGATGCTATGGCAGCTTTCAGGGGATTTGCGAAATGCACACTTTCATCTTCAATTGTTTTTTCAGCAGGGCTCAACCCGAGATTATATTCTTACTGCGAATCTTTCCCGGATTTTTTCCCGGATGAGAATGAATTTACCAGAAAAAAAATTATTCTGAAAGTAAGTGATTATCGTTCCGCCTACATCCAGGGAAAATTCTTTGCAAAAAAAGGATTGTGGATTTCTGAATTCCGTATTGAATCAGGATTGAATTGCGGTGGACATGCTTTTGCAACTGATGGAAATTTGCTTGGGCCTGTTTTGAATGATTTTTTTTCCAGGAAAGCAGAATTAACCAATGAATTAGCTTCCATTTGTAAAAAAGCGCTCATTGAAAAAGGCTATCCCGAATCGATACTCCTGCCACGATTGAGGATCACTGTCCAGGGCGGTATCGGAACACCTAATGAAAATAAATTCCTGATTGAGCATTATAATGTGGACAGCACGGGTTGGGGGAGTCCGTTCCTGCTTGTTCCCGAAGTGACGAATGTTGATCAGGATACGTTGAATGCTCTGGCTAATGCGAAAAAGGAAGATTATTATCTCAGCAGCGCATCTCCTCTTGGAATTCCATTCAACAACTTTAGAAAAAGCTCATCAGAGACACAACGAAAAAAACGAATTGAAAAAGGTCGTCCCGGAAGTCCGTGCTATAAAAAATTCCTTGCATTCAATACGGAATTTACTGAAAAACCGATCTGCACCGCTTCCCGTCAATACCAGGATTTAAAAATCAAACAGCTTGACAAAAAAAATCTTCCCGCCAAGGAGTATGAAAATGGGTTGCGCGAAATAACGGATAAAGATTGTTTGTGTGAAGGCCTGGGAGCTGCTGCAATTATTAAAAATGAGGCAGCCGACAAATTGAAGCTTTCTGCTGTGGCAATTTGCCCGGGCCCGAACCTGGCCTATTTCTCCGGAATTTTTTCTTTGCGGGAAATGGTTGATCACATTTATGGACGAGTTGATTTGAGAAATAATGTTTCGCGGCCGCACATGTTCATTAATGAGCTGCAAATGAATGTTGACTACCTGGAAAAAGAAAACAAGAATAAGCAGCCCGACGCATCAGGTAAATACGAACGTAAGCTGGTTGAATTTAAAAATAACCTGTTGAACGGAATAGAATATTACAAATCTCTTTTGCCGGAAATGAAACAAGAAACCGAATCATTCCGTCTCCAGATGAATGCTATGTTTGATACTATTAAAATGGGATTGGAACGAATTTGCATTGGTTCGGTGACTATTTAATTTTTTTACCAATTGATTTTCGCGAAACAGAATCAACGTGAAAACCAGCATATGAATAAAACTTCTCACCGCGGGATAATTGTGTGGTTGCTGACGGGATGTTTTCTCATTTTCGTAATGGTGATTATTGGTGGAATAACACGGCTGACACAATCTGGTCTTTCAATGGTGGAGTGGAAATTTACAGGATCAATTCCACCTTTGAATGAAGCTGAATGGAGCATACAATTTGAAAAGTACCAACACTCTCCTGAATATAAGCTGATCAATTCCGCTTTTTCATTAAATGATTTTAAGCATATTTTCTGGTGGGAGTTTATTCACCGCTTTATCGGCAGAACAATCGGTTTTGTTTTTATCATTCCGTTCTGCTGGTTTTTGATCAGGAAAAAAATCCCCCCCGGGTTTTTCAAAAAGATATTTTTCCTTTTTGGGCTTGGTTTATGCCAGGGCATGCTTGGATGGATAATGGTGAAAAGCGGCTTAAACAAAATTCCTCATGTAAGCCATTACCTGCTCGCTGCGCACCTTGCAACTGCGTTTGCCACATTCGGCTTTACATTTTGGTTTGCCCTTGATCTTCTTTTTACTGAAAATGAAATAAGAAAAAGCAGGTCATTAAAACGAAAAACAATACTCCTGCTTTTTCTTGTTTCATTGCAAATTATTTATGGCGCTTTTGTTGCCGGAATGAAAGCCGGTTCTTTGTTTTCAAATTTTCCGAAAATGGGTGATCACTGGATCGCTCCCGAAGTCTTTTCTATGCAGCCCTGGTGGAAAAATGCGCTCGAAAATGCTGCGGGTGTGCAGTTTATTCATCGCATCCTTGCAGTGTTGATTGTAATTACCGTAATCGTCATTCTCGTTCAGTCAAGAAAATTATTTTTTCCTGCAGGTATAAATATAATTATTTACGTTTTATGTGTAACTGTATTGCTGCAGTTCATCCTTGGCGTTTTAACTTTGCTGTTACATGTACCTGTTGTTATTTCTTCGCTTCACCAGATTGGGGCATTCTTCCTTTTTTCAACCACAATCCTTCTTTTCCACCGCTTATATTATTTGCGAAATGGAATAAGCCAACATGAACAAACCTAAACCGAAAGAACCAAAAATAAATCCCAGGCCAAGCACGGGAAGCTTATTGGTTCTTCCTGAATACGAAATTGCAAATCCTAAAACAAGTGCAAGCAGGAGCCAAATGGCGCTCAATAAATACAGCATAGAGTGGATGAGTTATGGTATGGCCAAAAATCGCTTTAGAAAAGAAATAAAACTATGATCCGGAATATGTTTTTGTTTAATCATGTGATTGTATGAGTTAAGTCAGGAAAAATAAATCTCCTCCTTCCTACTTTTGCTTTAAGACCGACACACCTATGAAAACTAAATCTCCATCCGATTCAGAAACCATCAAGACAGAAGTCGTTTGCCCGAATGATACCAATCCGATGGGTATGTTATTAGGAGGAAGGTTGGTTCAATGGATGGACATTGCAGCAGCAGTTTGTGCGCAGAATCACGCTGAAAAAATTTGCGTGACAGCTTCAATTGATAGTGTGAATTTCAAAAACTCAGCGCGGGTGGGCGATATTATTACCATTAAGGCTAAGATCACGAGAGCTTTTGAAACGTCAATGGAGATCTTCGTGGAAACACAGGCGAAAAATGTATTAAGCCAGGAGAGTTACCTTATCAACGAGGCTTACTTTACGTTTGTGGCTTTAGATGACCAGGCACGCGCCACAGCTGTCTGCGCTTTAAAACCGAAGACAAAAATTGAGATCGGACGTTATAAGAATGCTATGACACGGAAAAAGGCAAAGAACTTCTAATGTTTTTTCGAAATTCTTAATTGGACAATCATGCGGTAAATGGCAGCACGGCATTTACTTTTCCCATATTGTAAACATGCTGTTTTATTTTCTGCGCCCATTCAGCATCGGTGAATCGCTGGTCGAACGTTTCAAACGGAATTTCCTTTCCAAAAATGAGTGTTATCGTTTTGTTTTCCTGTTTGTAAAACTCATCCACGAGATAAAGCATCTCCATATTTGTTTTGATTCCGAATCGTTTTCGCCACAATGACAAATTGTAAAAAAAATTCGAGTTTTTGCCATCAATAAAAACCGGGACAATGTTTTTTCGGTATTTTTTTGCTTTCGAAATAAAACTTTTTTTCCAGGACAAATCTTCGATAATGGACTTACTGAAAAATCCTCCGGGAAATTGTTTGCGTGATACAAGTCCTGCGGGAAAGACAACAAGCGCCTGGTCTGTTGCATATTGTTTTTCGATTTCAAGCAATGCCTGTGAAGAAGTTTTTCCTAATTTATTTACCCCGACAAAATGATCTTTAAGATTGTCGATATTCAACAGCATATCGGTTACCATTACTTTGATATCCTTTCTTACCTGCCCCATTGCATCTCCGAGCGCCATTGCATCAAGTCCGCCTAGAGGATGATTCGCTGAAAAAATGCAGCCGCCTGTTGCTACAATATTCTCTTTTCCGATAATTTTTGTTTCCATCCCAAATTCCCTGAGCACTTCCGCAACAAAATCATAATCGTACTTATCGCCGTGCTTTCGAAGAAAATTGTTCAATTCATCCTGGTGAATAATTTTTTTAATGTACCAAAAGAGAAAGCCCGGAAGAACAGCGTATAACCCCGGATTTTTGCTTTTGATGATTTTTTTAATATTTATTTTTTCTGAATGCTGCATAAGGTTAATATGTAATCAAAAGAATACAACTGTTGTCGATTAAACGATGATGTGAAACATACTTTCCGTGTATTTACATAATACAGTTTCCTGTCAATGAAATGCAAAAGCAGGGTTTAATTAAGATGACCAGGATCATAAATGGTATTGATGTCACTCATGATGTAATAGGGCCTTTAACCGCATTTTTGTTAATACTAATCCTTCTAATCAAAAATCGTATGATAGAATTCAATGAAGCAATTGCACATCAGGATCCTTTCAGGCAATTTGAAAAGTGGTTTTGTGCTGTAACGGACACAAATTTGAGTGTGGCGAATGCAATGACATTATCAACTGTCAACAGTATTAATCGCCCTTCGGCACGTGTAGTGTTATTGCAGAGTGTGGTGTCGGAAGGATTTATTTTTTATACCAATTACAGGAGTCGTAAGGCAAAAGAGATTGAACAAAATCCATTTTGCTGCGTTACTTTTTTTTGGCCGGAGCTTCAGCAACAAGTTCGTATTGAAGGAAAGCTGAGCAAGGTCGATGAAGAAACATCAGATAAATATTTCATGAGCCGGCCTTATGAATCACGCCTTGGTGCATGGATCTCTCCGCAAAGTGAAGTTATTCCTGGCCGAAATGTTCTCGAAGAAGGATTGGAGTCGATCACCAAAGAAATGAAAGGCAAAGAAGTCAAAAGACCATCATGGTGGGGCGGATACATTCTTGTGCCGGAGCATTTTGAGTTCTGGCAGGGAAGGGAAAGCCGCCTGCATGATCGCATTTGTTATGTGAAACAAAAAAATGGAGCCTGGAGCATGTGCAGGCTTGCTCCATAAAAAATTATGCTTAACGAGGAATAAGGGCAAATGTTTTTGGTTTTAGAATAATCGCAACCTGTTCCAAGGCTAAAATGGTAATTTTACTTTTAATAAATTAGCCGTCAACCGCATTTTTATTATTATTCCATGATTTCTCCAAACACTTCGATGCCCGGTTTTTTTAAAAAATATTGTAGTGAAGAATGGCTTCCTTTAATTGCCCTTCATCAGCAAGACCTGCATTTTCAAAAAAATGAAGTTATTATCAAGGAAGGGGAACCTGTTGTTGGAATTTTTATTCTGAATAAAGGAAAAGTGAAAGTAGCATCACATTTTCAAACAAAGGAGGAAAGGATTCTTCGGTTAGCCAGTGGACAGGTGATCGTCGGGCACCGCGGTCTTTTTTTGAAAAATTATACGATATCGGTTGTTGCACTTACCACTTGCGATATTTCATTTATTCCGATCAATTTGTTTTTTCAATTATATAAAGCGAATCCTGCATTCAATCAATTTATGCTGGGTTTCCTTATACATGAATTGCAGGAAAGCGAAGAGCAGCAATTTATTCTCACCATTGACAATGTAAAACAAAGAATTGCGTATTGCCTTATTAAACTGGTACGCACTTTTGGTTATGAAAGCAATAAAAGCAAACAATTATCTTTTACGCTTTCACGGAAGGATATTGCCACACTTGTGAACACTACGTACGAAAGTGTAATCAGGACGCTGTCAGTTTTTGAAAAAGAAAAGCTGATTCAATGTGTGGGCAAAAACATTGTTATTCTTAATGAAAATAGGCTGAAGGCTATAATGGCTGGCAAATAGGAGATTTTGATCAGGTTGCGGAGAATGCCAGGGTTAATCACCGCATATTTGCGGAGAATAATTTAATTTTGCGGAGAATAATCCTATATTTACCGCATAAATGCGGAGAATCTACATACATCAACAAACCAATTGGCCCGATTTCAAATGGAATCATGAAGCTGTATTGCCTCTCTTAGCCAATGTCCGGCATAAACAAGGATTTTTGAAAGGTTATCTCGGGGCACTTGGTTTTGAGATGCGAAACGAAACAGCTTTACAAACACTCACACTTGATGTACTCAAATCTTCCGAGATCGAGGGGGAGATATATGATTCCGACCAGGTGCGTTCTTCCATCGCAAGACATTTAGGAATGGACGTTGCTGGATTAGTTCCGGCTGATAGAAATGTGGATGGCGTAGTAGAAATGATGTTGGATGCGACGCAAAATTATAATACGCCTCTAAACAGCGAACGTTTATTCAATTGGCATTCTTCTTTATTTCCAACAGAAAGAAGCGGGATGAATAAAATAACTGTTGGCAATTGGCGAAATAATAAAAAAGGTCCGATGCAAGTTGTTTCGGGTGCGATGGGAAAAGAGCGTGTTCACTTCGAAGCTCCGGAAGCAGATCGTTTGAAGCATGAAATGAAATTATTTTTCAAATGGTTCAATTCGGAAAATAATTTGGATTCGGTTTTAAAATCTGCCATCGCGCATTTTTGGTTTGTGACGATACATCCGTTCGATGATGGAAATGGCCGCATAGCAAGAGCGCTCGCCGATATGCAATTGACAAAAGCAGATGGTGATCCCCAACGTTTTTATAGTATGTCGGCGCAAATACGTTTGGAGCGGAAGTTCTATTACGAAATGCTGGAGAAAGTTCAGAAAGGAACGCTCGATATCACTGAATGGATCATGTGGTATCTGAATTGTATGCACCGCGCTTTGAATGCTACGGATGAAACAATGCATCGTGTGCTGGAGAAAACAAAATTTTGGGATGAGCATTCGCAACTGCCGATAAATGAAAGGCAACGTTTGCTGATCAATAAATTATTTGACGGCTTCGATGGAAAACTTACGTCATCGAAGTGGGCGAAAATTGCAAAGTGTTCTCCTGATACTGCATTGCGTGATATAACAGATC
>JALYQL010000280.1 GCA_030855855.1 Bacteroidota bacterium
GTAGTGGCTTCTGCCAGCTTCACTGCATTGACAGCACCCACCGAAGTTCCGATAACGAGGTCAGGAAAAAACCCTTCTATTTTATAGAGATATTTCAACACGCCAACCTGGAAATCACCTTTCGCACCACCACCGCTCAGCACAATCGCACGTTTATACTGTCCTGCAGGCACAGGCGAACGTGACGCTCCGCCAACAGCATTAGAAGGAATAATGTCAACTCCTTGTGATCGTGTTTTAAAAACAAGCTGGAAATCTGCCGCCAATGATTGTCCTTTCAGCGTCTTTGCTTTTGACGCGGGCAGCCGCAGCGTGTACGTTTTGTAGCTTTTAAAAGCACCGTTGATCAGAATACACATCACATCATATTTAATGACGTTGACTGCCGGATTATTCGTCGGTAAGTTTCCCCCGGTAGGAGTGGCTTCGGTCCGTAAACGTTCTTCCCATTTGAAGAACATTTCTTCAAGCGGGTCAAGTGTTACGCCGGATTCGGCCAGTTTGCGATCTACCTGTTCACTGAAAGCGATTTCAATGATCGCAGGAGCCGATTTTACGTTAATAGCCTGGCTTGCCGGGCTTGTAGATAAAACTTTAAATGTCATGAGTATTTTTTTGCACGCCATTTTAACCTTGCGAAGGAAATGCAGGGGCAATGCGCAGCGTATGAAGCATTACAGGTGCAATGCTATTTTTTTTGCTGAGCTGTTCACTTCAAAAGTTGGTGAACGACATAAATAAACGGGTGAACGACTTTTTAAAGCAGTAAAAAAGCATTCAGAGCAAACGCAGGCGCTGCATCAGCTCATCGCGGTATTGCCTGCCGATGGGAAAAGCGTGTTTGCCAACGTAGAGGGTGTTTTCCTCAAGCCGCGAAATCTTCGATAAAGGAACAATAAACGACCGGTGAACACGAATGAAATGAGCTGCAGGTAATTTTTCATGCAGATCTTTGAGGAATGTTTTGATTGTATATGTTTTTGATGACGTAAACACTTTCGAATAATTATCCATCGCTTCCAGCCAGAGTATTTCTTCAATTGCAAAACGTATCAACTCATTTTTTTCGCGGATAAAAAACACGCCGGGTTCATTTTCATTTTTCGCGTTTTGTTTTTGCCCCGCTTTCTGCAAAGCAATTTCTATCGTACGTTGAAGATCATCGTCGCGAAATGGTTTCAATAAATAACCCGCAGGCTCGGTATCAAGCGCTTCTGCAAATGTTCCTGAATCGCCGAACGCTGTCAGAAAAACAATCGGAAATTTTTCTCCCTGTAGCTTTTTGGAAAGAAGAATACCATCTCTTGAATCCCCAAGCTGAATATCCATCAGTAAAAGATCGGGCGCAGATTTTTTAATCAGCTGCAAGGCTTCATTCGCATCAACTGCAATACCATCAACAATGTATCCAATCCGCTTCAGGCGCATTTCGATGTCCATTGCAATTGGTATTTCGTCCTCAACAATTAAAATGTGTGTGTTAAACCGGCCCATAGCATTTACAAAATTTTTTAGTTTTTAACTGGTGCGACGATGCTAAAGATCGTTCCCTTTCCTCTCCGGCTTTCTACTTGTAATTGTCCGCGTAATTGCCGGCAAAGTCCGCTTACCAGCCGGAGCCCAAGCGTCTTATTCGTATTCATAGCTTCTTCACTCATTCCAATTCCGTTGTCTGCCACTTTCAATACACAATCCTCTTCTTTCAGACTCATGCTCACCGTTACAATTCCTTTACCGGATGGGAATGCATACTTGAAACAATTCGTCACCAATTCATTCACGATCAATCCGTACGGAACAAGCTGATCGATGTCGAAAAAACGATCGCTCACTTCACAGTTAATTGTTATTGCTGAATTATTTTTGGTGTATGACGCTGAAATATGATCAAGCAGCTTGCGCATATATTCACGGAAGCTGATTGCTTTGAGATTAGCCGACTGGTAAAGCTGTTCGTGAAGTAAAGCCAGTGTATGAATTCGTTCCTGGTTGCGTAACAATGCTTCCTTTCCATTCATAGAAGATTGTGCATCCTGCAGGCTGAGAAGACTTGAAACAAGCTGCAGGTTATTTTTCACACGATGATGAATTTCGCGCATCAGGAGATCTTTTTCACTCACCAGTTGCACAAGTGTGACTACATATTTTTTTTCTGCCCGGTAGCGTTGAAAAAGAAGCGCGGCAAAAAGAATAATTGCAACTGTTGTAAGCACTATCACCCAAAGAAGATTTCGCTGACGGCCGATCTCGTTCTCTTTATTCTCATTCTCCAGCAAAGACGCTTTGTGCTGCTCACCAAGTAATTTGATCTGTTGAGCGCTTTCACGTGTGCGGTAACGAAGCTCTAATTCTTTTGCACCTTTCTGCGAACGTTCCGTCAGCACAGAATCATTATAAGCTGCATAAAGCACGTAATTATTATATGCTTTCTCATAATTTCCCGTCTTCGCGTAATAATTAGCAAGCGACCGGTGTGCAAGCCTGCTGTAATAATGAATATGAAAACTGTCGGAGAGTGACGCGGCCATCTGCAAGTGGTTGAAAGCTTCTGATTTTTTATTCATGCGAAACAGCAGGTTACCGATATTGATCTGCGGAACGATGATATCTACCGGGCGACCGCTAAGATATCCAAGCGCCAGTGAGCGTTTGTAAAGCAATAACGCGGAATCGCCTTTGTCCAGATCTTCATATACCATCGCAATATTTGAGAGGCTCGACGAAATACCTACCGAGTCAAATAATGCTTCACGCATATGAAGCGACTGCTTGTAGTGCCGCAGCGCGCCCGGATAATCTTTCTTTGAATAAAAAATACCTCCGAGATTATTAAGGCATTTGCCCTGCCGGACACTATCGCCCATCTGGACACCGATTGAATAGCTCAGCTTAAAATACTTTTCGGCATTATCCAGATCATTTATCACTTTATAAACCGAACCAATGTTATTGTAAATGGCCGCTTTGTGTTTCAGATCAGGGCAAAGCGTTAATCCTTCAAAATAAAACTGCAGCGCTTCTTCAGCATGCTCACGAAAGTCGCTCATATAGCCATTCAGGACCAGCAGCGCGCTACGTGCAGAAGAATCAGCAACGCCAACAGCAGCGGTCCGCGCAGAATCAGCGATAATAGCTGCAGAATCAAGCGCGCCTGATTCCATCAAAGCATATGACCAGTTAATAAGCGCGTTCACTTTCTGAATTCGCAATCCTGGTTTATCAGCAGAAAGCTTTAAAGCCATTAATGCGTAAGCAATAGAACGGTCCAAAGAAGAAAAGCGATATGCTTCTGATTTATTGTTAAGACTATCGATATATTCGGTTTGAGGTTGCCCTTGTGCAGATAGTAACGAAAATTGACAAAAAACAATTAGCAGTGATATTAATAAAGCGTTCAAACGAATATTCATAAATCTTTCATATAAAATATGAATTGGAAAGTTATATCTTACAGCATTTGACCACAAAAGAACTATCATTTATTTATCAACATCACTTTTCGCAGAATAAACGCTAAAGTGATCTTTTGAAAAAAAACCGGGGCCAATTTTGCCTCGACCTGTCTTCTTGTCTTTCAACATTGTAAATTGCAAGACAAATGATCTTGTGAAAAAATCCATTTTCTTCCTCTTCCTTCTTTTCCACCTCACCGCCCATTCGCAATGGTTCATCGGTGTGAAACTCATGGGCATTTCTTTTCATCCCGGGAAAAACAGCAACGGGCCGCTTTTTAAAACTGCTGTCGGGAGGCATCACCGTGTTGCTTTTAATTTCGGGATTGCACTCGGCGTTGAATATAAAATCAACA
>JALYQL010000281.1 GCA_030855855.1 Bacteroidota bacterium
TGTTGATTTTATATTCAACGCCGAGTGCAATCCCGAAATTAAAAGCAACACGGTGATGCCTCCCGACAGCAGTTTTAAAAAGCGGCCCGTTGCTGTTTTTCCCGGGATGAAAAGAAATGCCCATGAGCTTGACGCCGATGAACCATTGGGAATGGGCGGTGAGATGGAAAAGGAAGAAGAGGATGAAAAGGGATTTTTTCACAAGATCATTTGTATTGCAATTTACAACGTTGAGAGCTAAAAAAGAGAGCTTGTCGCTAAATTAACTCTATGTTGTTTTTCAAAAAGATTACCTTTCATTATTACACAAAAAAACCCTCACAAACATTTCTGTTCACAAGGGCTTTCATTCTAAACGTGGAGAATATCGGAGTCGAACCATGACCTTCACCTGCCGAATTTCATTCGGGAAGGCGCTATAGCCAACTGAAAATGAAAAAGATTCATCATTTGCGATGAACCTTTTTCGTGAAGAGTATCGGAAATCGAAACCGGTATTAAACCGGATTCGATTTTAGTGAATAAATAGTTTTTCCCGCATAATAGTATCGCCGTTATTTATCTGAAGCAAATAAATCCCCGCAGCTTGATTTCCAAGATCAATATAATGAGACGATTCTGCGGAACCGTTTTCAATAAATGAATGGAAAACCACACGACCTTGCAAATCGAAAACAGAGATATCAACATCTCCTTTTCCTGCGTTTTGAGTGATAGTAAATTGTCCATCCGAAGGATTTGGAAAAACCTGACATGGAATTGTAGTTTCAGAAGCGACTTCGGTGGAAAAAGAAAAGCAACTAAATTTTGCAATGTAAACCTGATCAGCGGTTGAGCTTCCAAAAGTGCTGAGATAACTTCCGGGTGTTGCAATTCCTGCAGGGCTTGCCGTAGTTCCCGCGATATAGAAATCACCTGCCGTATCAATGGCTATTGCATAGTTTTCATCAGCGGCTGTTCCGCCATAATAGCTACAATTTATCATGGTTGAACCGTTCGGACTGAGTTCCGCAATGAAGGAATCGGTCGATCCGGCTACCGAAGTCTGATATGCCCCTACGGTTGCCAGGTTGGGACTATTGCTCATTCCCGAGATAAATAAACTATTGTTATTAAGCAAAATTCCACTCACTTTATCAAAACTTGCTCCGCCAAAGTATGTGAGCCATATTAAAGATGATCCGGTTGGATCAAATTTTGCAACATACCCATCGGATCCTCCTCCGATTGATTGCTGAAATGCTCCTGTAGTAGCTAAATTCGCGCTTGAAGTCGAACCCACAACAAAAACTTCCGATGCACTGTTAGTGGTTATAGCAGATACCGATTCTCCAAGCGTTCCCCCTAAATAGGTTCCCCACAAAAGTGAAGTTCCTGTTGAATTGAATGCAGCGACAAAAGCATCCTGCACGCTTCCTGCAAAAACTGTCTGATATGCACCGACAGAGGCAATGCCCGAATCACCCATCGTGAAACCTCCGACATACAGGTTACCTACTCCATCCATGGCCAATGCATATCCCTGTTCACGGTTGGCTCCACCGTAATAAGTTCCCCAAAGTAATGAAGTACCTGTAGAATCGAATTTTGCCAGAAAAACATCATGATCACCGGCATTAGCAGTACTATAGGCTCCCGATGTGGCTATCCCATTTGTGCTTCCTGAATAGCCGCTTATATATACGTTGGCTGAAGCATCAAGCACAATTGAGTTTCCGGATTCGGGGCCGGCCCCACCGTAATAGGTGCTCCATATCAATGTTGATCCCGTAGGATTGAATTTTGCCAAAACAATATCGGACAAACCATTATGGGATGCATCATAGCTACCAATCGTCGCGATGCCGGAATCGCTGCTGCTATGGCCAACTATGAAAATATTACCTGACGTGTCAAGTGCAATATCATATCCAACCTCCGCAGCCGAATCACCATAATAGGTACCCCATTGCAAAGCAGTTCCCGAACTGTTCATTTCAGCAACGAAAATATCTGCACTTGCCAACCAGTCAATGTCGTAAGCTCCGGTAGTCGCAATATTAGTTGGGCTGGTTGTATTTCCAATAATAAAGACATTGTTGTTTTTGCCAATAGCTATCGCTTCGCAATTTTCAGTTCCCGAGCCGCCATAATAGGTGCCCCATACCAGACAGGGCATTGGATCAATTATTAGATCGGATTCAACCGGGAGATCTTTGCCGTCTGAAAAAGAAAAAACATTATTGGCAACAGAATAATAATGAATATCAATTTTCTTATGATCCTTGACAAAATAACTCGAAGGAATCTGCTCGCTGAAAACTATCGACGCTGTTCTGATCAATAGAGAATCTCCATCAATATGTACATCATCAGCTCCACGATATAACAATTGTATGTCACGTATTAAACCGCCCGGATGAATAATGAAATTGTATTTAATTCCCGGAGTGTTATTTCCCGTGCTATTGTCCATATAAAAAGCAAGATCGATATTGGGAAAAATATTATTGTAAATAATTTCACTAAACGAATGGACGTTTGTTATGCCATTGCGATCAACTCCCGCAGTGAAATAATTATTAATTGTAGGAGATGGATTAAAAGCTGTAATTTCTGCTTTGGGATTGCAATTCAGGAAATCAATATCAATCCTTCGAAAATTCATTGGCGAATAATTCATTCCCTCGCTCGGAGGTTCGATTGAATATATATCATAGCTAAACCCGCCCTGCCTCAACTGCACATTGAATCCGGAACGCAATAACAAATACTTAACATCATAATTAACATTATAATTCTGGTCAATTACCTGCCCTTTATTTTCAATAAATCCGATAGGGTTATCGTAAGTGATAATTTCCGAACCATTTGGATGCTGAGGGATAATAGTAGAAGAAGGAGCGATGGCTTCAACATTAATAAATCCATTGAAAATAAAAAGGGAAAGAAAAAAATACGCATGGGGTTAGTTTTTTGAAAACAAAGTTTTGCCTGAAAACGAAGATAAGTATGTAAAAGACTATAGGTCCACTTTTGGGATAACTGACCTCTATAAGCTCAGCATTATCATACACCCCCCTGCAAATACCAAGCATTCACAAGGGCTTTCATTCTTAAAGTGGAGAATATCGGAGTCGAACCGATGACCTTCTACATGCCATGCAGACGCTCTAGCCAGCTGAGCTAATCCCCCTTAATATCGGCTGGCGACAAAAGTAGAAATTTCAACCGGATAAAAATTAAGATTATTCCATTCAAGTTCCCGGGCACAGACTGGCGCGTATTTAGCAAAATTATCCAGTCACAATTTTTTTAACGCCGGATCCACAGCCGGTGCAGAAGAACTTTCAAAACTGCGCAGGTGCCCCAGTATTTCGTCAATCTCTTTCAGCAGCTCATTCGCCTTCGAATCATAAACCGAAGCGCCCACTTTATTTCCTTTTGCCAGCCGCGCTGTAGCTTTTGAATTATAATATTCCACAGCGCTGTTCAAGGCGTTCAGCCTCGCGGATAAATTCATCACTTCAATCTGTTTGATGAAAGCGCGTTCGGATCGTTCCTGCGCATCTGCAGCACGGCGAAGCTCTACACGCGTATCCACCAATTCCTGGCGCTGAAGTGTAAGCTCTTTTTTTTGTAGCAGGATGGTGTAAATAATTCCTGCGAAAGCGAGTCCTGAAAAAAGCGCGTTGATGCCGCCAAATGAATCGCCGAAGTTACCGCGCGCATTCCAGTCTTTTATCCCCGCTAAAACAACAACAAAAGAAATTAACCAGGTGATAAAAACCACGACAAATAAAATTACCAGCGGCCGGTAATTGATATCGTCTTTAGCTCCGATGCGCTCTTCCATATTGCAAGCCGGTTTATGAAAGAAAAAGTTACAAAAATTCCGGTCGCTTTACACATATTAGCCCACGAATTTATTTTCGCTACTTTCCATGACACTTCTTATACTTTTTACCGCTTCCACAGGGACAAGGATCATTCCGGCCAATTTTAGGTTCCGAACGCACCACCGGTTGTGCGAATCCAATAGAGGGAATGTCCTTTTCATTATCCCAATCATCACTTTCATCATCATCCCAATCCTCAACTTCATCCTCATCCCAATCCTCCATCTCATCCTCATCCCATTCATCCTCATTGTATGATGCCCATGTTTTAAGAATGTGGTCATATCGATCATAAATTGAAAGCAGCTCTCTTTTATTGGAATACTTTTGGTCAGTCGGGGAATGCAGGTCATTTTTCACACTTTCAAGGGAGCCTGCATAAAAATCAAAAACCAGGTTTTCGCGATATAATTCCTCTATCAATGGTTCCATGCTGACAGCGCGGAGAGCTACTAAATCACCAACCATCCCCGAAATAACTCCCATGTCAATAAGTGAGTCATCATTTATATTCTCAAGAAAAAAGAGCAGTATATCGCGGTACCATTGAATGACCTCTTCTTTTCTTTCCGGAAAATGTAAAGCAATTTGTTCCATAGCTGCTGTAATTACTGAACGGGAAAACTCATGGTAATTTCCCTCCAGCATAAAGGCCTTCAGCACTTCTGGCTGTTGTGCACCGAGCTTCATAATTATTTCCCAGAACGTTTCTGTAAGATGATCACCATAATAAAAATCGAGGTAATCTTCATTCTGCCTGAGAACATCCAGCATCACCGGTAAGCTGCGGACGTCTCCCAATTGCGTCATTAATAGCAATGCATGAAGCGGAAATTCGGTGTCTCCCGTATAGAATTCATCTTCGGCAATATGATCAAAGCGGGCGATGCTGTCGTAAATCGCCTTATGGAGGTCATGCAAAAGCGTTTCTTTTGGAAGAGCAAGAATGGTCTGAAGAATTGCATGGTCAATTTGCAAATCATATTGATACAGCATTTCGATTTCCGGGTGGTGAAACACAGGAGGTATCGTTGTGGGTTGTACAACTGACCTGACAATAGTTTTATGCTTACGTATGTTTTTTTGGTTCTGAATTTGTCTCAGGTTTCTTTGAAATTTCGCCGACATAATTTGGTTCTCCAGGCTTCCGACATCCGTAAAATAATCTTCCGGAAGGTTTCTGAGAATTTCGAGTCTTCCTTCAGCAGCTTCGATATTTTCTACTCCCAGAAAATAATTGATGGCTGTTTTATAGAATGATGCGACCTCGTTAATGTGAAATTTATTCCTGTCAGGGTATAAATCTTTTATTTCCATTGCATCGCCAAGAACTTCGGGAACTTTTTCATATTCTCCCCGTAAAATATATTCGCCAGCGAGGTTTAACTTTCCAAACAAATAATCAGGATGCTCTTTGATCGTCAGCTCATTTAGCTGGCTGGCCATTTTACTATTTCCCTGTTGTGCATACGCAATAAAAAGCTGATTCTTAAAGTGGGGAATTTCCGGGTACTTCCTGATCAAATCGTTTAATTCGCCTATTACACCGTTTTTCTTTCGCTGTACTTTTTCAAACGTATTTTGAAGAATAGCCCTGATTTGTTTATCAACAACGCGCCCCTCAATATCACTATCATCGGTAGTCACTTCATATTCAAAAAGCCTGAATCTTTCGTTTGTCTCTTCCATTGCCTTTTCATTTTTTCCGTTAACACTTTCAAGATTGCAAATTTATCGGAAAAATCATAATAATCTTTTCTTGACGGACAATATTGATATTAAACGGAACAATTTTCCGGCAAAAATAATGCGCAAATTTATTCCCCACAAACTCTCCCCAACCGCACATACTCCCCATGCCGTATGTGAAAATATTTTTCATTCACTGCGTAATCCGGCATCACCTCCCAACGGCGCATCATATAATCGTTTTCATTCAGACGATCCTGGTTTCCGGATTCAGCAAGATCTTCCCAGGTGCAAATAGTGACTGTATGTGTTTTGTCAATCTCTGCAGAGCGCAATATGCTTTCCATCGTAAACGACCAGTCGATGTATTTCATGCAGCCTTTATAATCTTCCGGGTCAAGCTCGAATTTGCTTCCCGGTAATTTTTGAGCTTCTGCAATGGCGAGTTCTGATTGTGCTGTGCGTTTTTTATAGTCGAGGCCAATATCAACAAAACGGCCAATTCTCCAGCCAACAAGCGCTACAAGAACAAAAGCCCCTATACTGGTTCTTAATTCGAATCGCGTTGAAAATTCATAGAGATACGACAGGAAAATAATCGGAATGATAGGCATGTACATACGCTCAAAATAAGGTGAGAGCTCCCAATCCATCACGTGTGTAAAATTGACAAGCAAAATTTGTCCAAAGAAAAATACAGAAAGCAAGATCAGTTTTCCCCACGATTTTTTGGAAATGTAAATGCTTATGGTCAACAGGAAAACGAATACAGGAAAAGTATAATAGGTGAAGAAGAATTTAATCAGCTTCCAATAATAACCGGGATCGAGCAGATCTTTGTACGCTTTATTCCATGTCGTATCGAGCATCGACATTTTTCCGCCCTCGTAAGTGCTCAAAAACATTTGCTTGATGGCATACCACGAAACAAAAACAATGACGATGCAAATCAACATTCTCCATTGAATTCTCCGTGTTTCCATCGCGTCGAGTAAAATGATAAAAAGCAACGGAATAAATAAAAGCGGGTGCGCGAATAAAACCGTCAGCATAAGCACACCGACAAGTAAAAGATCTTTCAGTGAAACAGTTCTTCGCCACACCATGTGTGAGCGCACGAGTACAAGCAAAATTGTGCCATACCAGATCTCGTACATAGGAGTGAATTGTATATGCAGCACGCCGAAAACCATAAAGAGAATTACGGCGATACCTGCCGTTTTATCTTTGAGATAATAAACGGCGTAAAGAAAAACGAGGTAAAAGAAAACAACATTATTCAGCGAATTAAGAATAAAGATTGCATTGAGCGATAATCCGAGCTTCGCCCCCAGCAAAGGCAAAGCCTGTGAAACCGCAAGGATGTAACGCTGGTGCTCGATCTGGAATTCACCGTAATTGACGACTTTAAAAAGATAGTATGCACCATCCGCCTGGAACCGCTCCTTCGCAAACACGATGGCGAAAATAGCCATAGCGACGAAAAAAAGACTGGTGAGAAGGGAGTAATAGTTTTTTGAGGAAGACATTTTCAGTAGTCAGTTGCCGGTAGTCAGTTAACAATTGCCCTGACTACTGACTATTGTTTTCAGGATAATTTATCCGTCAAAAGTTTGATTTCTATCACAGGAGATATTTTTTCATAAAGAATATGATACACGGCATTCGTGATCGGCATATGCACTTTGTATTTTGAATTAATTTCCTGGATGCATTTCACTGCGTAATAACCTTCTGCCACCATGTTCATTTCAAGCTGGGCCATTTTTACGGAATAACCTTTTCCAATCATCGCGCCGAACATCCTGTTGCGGGAGAATTGCGAATATGCAGTCACTAACAAATCGCCGAGATAGGCTGTGTCTTTTATGTCGCGGTCGATCGGATGAACAGCGTCGACGAAGCGGGAAATTTCCTGAATGGCATTAGAGATAAGCACGGCCTGGAAATTATCGCCGTACCCGAGTCCATGGCAAATTCCGCTTGCGATGGCGAAAACGTTTTTCAACACAGCAGAAAATTCTGTTCCGTAAATATCGTCGGAAACAGAAGCACGGATGTAACGACAGGAGATCTTTTCCGCTACGTATTGCGCAAATTCATTCGACTGTGATGCGATGGTGAGGTACGAAAGCTTTTCCAGCGCAACTTCTTCGGCGTGACACGGACCGGTAATGACGCCGATGTGCGTATAAGGAACAGCGAATTCCTGGTTGAAATATTCGCCCACAATTAAAAGAGGTCGCGGAACAATTCCTTTGATAGCAGAAAAAACAATCTTGTTTTCAAAATCTTTTTTCGTCAGTCCTTTTAGCGACTCTTCTAAAAACGCGGCCGGCACCGCCATGATCACAATATCGTGGCTTTTTATTGTTGCCGAAATATCTGTGGAAAGCTCCAGCTGGTCAAGATGCAATTCCACCGAGCTGAGGTAACGCGGATTGTGACGAAACTTTTTAATGTAGTCAACGGTTTCTTCGTTACGGATCCACCAGCCGATTTTTCCGTCGCCGTTTCCCTTCACATTATTGCAAAGCATTTTTACAAGAGCCGTAGCCCAGCTTCCTCCTCCTATAACAGCAATTTTGTGACTCATAGCTTGCGAAATTACGAATTAATAATGGGCAGATAATTATTAATCATTGCCTGGCTGGGGTGATTTCAGACGCGGGTAGTGTATCAGTTTCATCATGCTGGTATTTTTTGCCACCAGGGCACCAAGACACAACGAAAATGAAACGGATACACTACCCAGACGCGGCTTGTATGATTAATACGCGCATTATTAATTATCTTCCAGATTATTACGCGGACCATAAATGTCGGGATGACCTTTCAATGTTTTTACATCGAGAAAATTGAGGAGTAAAGGTTTTCCATCTTTGGTGTAACAAAAGAAGCTCACCGTATCTGTGCTGCGAATATCTTTTGGTAAACGCAAACCGAAATAAACATTTTGAAATTTTCCATCGCTCATCGGATCAATTTGTGTGGACGATTCCATTCCATTCCAATAAAGCTGCTTTCCATCGCGTTGAAATTCGATCACTAAAATGGCGACGGCTGCGGTGTCCTGCAATTTCATGTTTGCTGTAAAAAGAATTTCGTTGTCAGGATTTTTAAGAATATCGCCGGCTTTCATTTTTAACAGCGGACTATAAACGCAATTGCTGTCGAGACGCAAGAGGTAATTTGATTCCGGCCCCAACATCCACGTATAGCTGAATGAAGAAGTAGTTGTATCCGGTTTTAAAATGACGGAGTCTGGCATAAAAAATATACCACAGGCTTCTGTCCAGACCACGGGTATTTTATGGCGACGTGCTTCTACCGTTTTATCGCTTGTCCAATCCAGCTCATTCCGGAAATGGAACAACACCTCTTCATTTTGATTCCTGATTCCAATTTCTCTGAGCTTTGTAAAACAATACACTGCTGAATTATACCAGCATTTCTGCTCTACGAGATATGGAAAACTTTCACGGATAATGGCAATCGCTTCGGGCGGAGAATATTTTGTGCTCCAGCCATACACGAAAAATTCCGCTTCAGAATTCTGCACCATGTTCCTGAATTCGAGCAGCTCTTTTCCTCCGTCATTGATAGTGCTTAAAACATTGACAGGACTTTCTTGCAGCCGTTCATAATTATATTCGATCATGAAGGCGCCATCCACATTGTAAATGATATCTACATTTTTCGCGTAAAAGCGATTTTGCCAGTTCACCGCGGATTGGACCAGCTCTTTCGTTCTTCCGAAATGATCGGTGAGAAAAAAAGGTTTGTAAACAACAACATATCCAAGAAATGCAATGGACATTGCCACGGGAAAAGCGCGTGCCGGCTTGCCGGCTTCAAGCTCCGGTATTCTTGAAAATAAAAACATCAGCAGGAAAGGGAAGGAGAAGAGCAATACAGAATCCTGCAGCACCGGATTTTTTACGTGCGAATAAATATACCCGATGAGCAATGGCAAAATCCATAGCAGCAACGTCAGTACCTGAAATTTGCCAGGCCGTTTATAAAACATCAAAGCTGATAATGCGCTTGCGCCAAGGACAAGCCCCATCATTCCGCGCGATCCGTCAAAAGCGAATTTCAGATGATCAATTAAAAAGCGCGGTTCAGGTTTTCCCAGCCAGCCGCCCGGTCCGCCGACACCGCCGATTTTTATTTGTGAAAGTGTAATGGAAAGATGCGGCAGAAATAACAGCACAGCGATTGCGCACGCTGCTAAATAACGCAAGCGAATTTCCTTTGAAACAAAAAATATTCCTGCAAGCGCAATTAATGTGGTGGTGAGTAAGCTGAAATAATGGGAATAAGCAGCCAGCGCCGCGGCCAGCGCGAAACCGGCAATAGTTTTTTTACTGTATGTGTTTTCCTTTACAAAATTTGTCCAGAAATATGCCGCGAGCAAAGTGAAAAACAATCCCGGTGCATACGGACGTGCCAGCTGCGAATACATCAGCGGAAATTGAAGAAATGCCATTCCTGCTGCGGTAGTAAGCGCAGCGCCTGTAGAAAACCATTTTTTAGAAATCACCCCCGAGAGCCATACGCTCGCGGTGCCGAATAAAACAAATGGAAATCGCACAGCGAATTCACTGCAGCCAAACCATTTTGTCCAGTACCACAATAAAACCTGTGTGAATGCAGGGTGCCCGTCGGGCTGCACACCGCCTTTGATCATTTCAGAAAACGAAGAAAATTTCAGCCGGTAAAGCGCGCTTGCCTCATCTGCGGTGATGGATTCTGAGCCAATGCCTTTCATCCGCAGCAAAAAGCCCGCAAGAGTGATCACTCCAAGGAAGCAGAGAAACCGACTGTCAGCGTTTTTTTTAATGAGCAACATAGTGAAAGGACGGGTTACCAAGTGTACGAATATACGAATCTATGTATGGAGAATCTCTCCCGGAAGTCATTCGCATATTGGTATAATTTGCCGGCTGATAATTCATAATTCACTATGATTTCAATTCTGTTTGACATATTTTTGTTTAGAGGCTGCCTGACATTCAAATGATCAGCCCGCGTCATACACACACTTTTTTAAACCATTAAACTTTTTTATCATGCAAGCAATTCAACAGTACTACAACCTTGTAGAAGAAGTTATCCGCGATTTGGGCGTAGATCCTGCAGTAGCGCGCGGTGAACAGGCAGGTCAATGGAATATGCGCCTGGGTTCCGCCAGCGTATGGATCGATGTTTTTCAATCGAAAGACACAGCTGGAAATTTTATTGATTATGGCTATATGCAGATCCTCGCACCTGTTTGTGACGTACCGGCGGATCGCGCAGCTGAATTTACGATGGAGCTGCTGCAATTGAATCACACACTTTATGGTGTGGCGTTTACGGTGTACGGAAACAAAGCCTACATCAAAGCGATCCGTGAGCTCGAAGGCCTCGACAAATCTGAAGTGCGTGCGACATTCGACCGCGTGGGCATTTACGCCGACGATCATGATGACCGACTCAAAGCAAAATATTTTCCGGTAACAGGGGGAAGGGGGTAAATTACCAATTACCGGATTACCAATTACCAATGAAAAGGTTGTGGTTGTGAAAATTGAAACCGGATTAAAGAAGCAATTCTTTTAATCCGGTTTTATTTTTTACTCATCTGTAATTGGTAATCCGGTAATTAGTAATCAATTCTCATATTCCGGAAAGCTCACATAAAAAGTAGTTCCTTTTCCTTTCGATGTTTCAAACCAGATGCGGCCACTGCAGGTTTCTACAATGTTTTTTACCATTGCCAGGCCGAGACCCATGCCGGTTGTTTTGGTGGTGAAATTCGGAACAAAAATTTTGTCAAACACTTCATCGGCGATACCGCTTCCGTTGTCTTTTACCGCGACAATGAAATTGTGATTTTGCATTGACAGCGTTACATCAATTCTTCCTTTACGCTCTTCCGGTATCGCCTGGATCGCATTGCGGAAAAGATTGTTGAACACCCGAAGCAGCTGTTCTTTATCCGCGAAGATCCATGCTTCAGTCAACCCGTTATCATGGAAAATAAAATCGGTATGCTCGCTCGTCTCGTGGAAAAGATCGATGGCGTTTGTGGTGACTGCCCGCAAATCCATCGCTTCATTTGTCGGCTTGGGCATTTTCGCGAAGTCTGAAAAGGCAGTTGCAATGGAAGCAAGCGTATCAATCTGCTCGATCATTGTTTTGGAAAGACGTTCCACTTTCTGATCAATATCGGGCGCTTTGTCGGCATAGGCGCGCTGCAGCAATTGAATGCTAAGGCGCATTGGCGTAAGTGGATTTTTAATTTCATGTGCCACCTGCTTCGCCATTTCCCTCCATGCGCTTTCCCGCTCGCTCTGCGCAAGCAATTCTGCGCTGGCCGCAAGCTCGTGGATCATACGATTATATTCCGCGACAAGACTTCCGATCTCATCCTTGTTTTTCCATTCGATCTGGTCGGAAGTTTTTCCAAGCTTCACCTGCCGCATTTTTTCCTGGATAAGCCGCAGCGGGTGCGTGAGGTAATTTGAAATGAAGATCGCCGCAAGAACAGACAATGCAAAAAGCAACACATAAACATTGATCAGCGCCACGAGGAATGAAGAAATTTCTTTTTCAAGATCGCTCTGCTTTGCGAAATACGGAATGTTGAGGTACGCCTGCAATTGCCCCGCTTTGTTTTTCACCGGCAGGTAATCAGAAAGGTATGCCAGGTTACCGATATTTTCATCGTGAATGAATTCTGATTTTTTATCGATGCTGATCTGTAAATAAGCTTCGGGATTCATTTTGCGGGAAGCCAGTCCTTCATCAAAAACTTTAGGACGTGAGGAAGCATACAGGTTTCCGTTCAGGTCATATAAATTAATATCTGTGAAAAATATATTCGAAAATTTTTTCAATTTGTAAGTTGAATATTCTTTGTAAGAATTATTCAGCTTGTTCTCTTCGAGCAATCCCTGTAATTCCAGCACCACAGAATGTCCTTTTTCAGAAATTATTTCCGCATTCTTCGCCTGGTATTGTTGACGGATATAATAAATAGAGCCGCCGCCGAATAAACCAAGTGAGATCAGCACGATCATCACGAGCACTAATTGAATGCGGTATTTGAAGCTGAGGTTGGAAAATGTCGGTCCAACAAGCACCAGCTGTCGTATTGAAAGTGAAATGAGCAGCAGCAAGCTGAATAACGCGAAAATGTAGGAGAAGCTTGTGGTCATGCTCAGCCATCCTTCATCGGTGCGGCTAAGAATAACAACCGTGGAATTGTCCGGCCGGTAAACCAGGTGGCACCAACCGTCTACTTCGTAAAATTTACTTTCCGGACCTGTGTTGCCAAAAGTTTCCGGAGTCAGCCTGTATTGAAATTTTCCGGAATGATTGACAAGCTGCCCGTTTTTATATTTGGCGTACGAATAATTGATCAGCTTTTGATTGATGCCAAGCTCACGGTCAAGCAGCAATTCCGGGAAGCCGATTTCATCTGACATTAATTTCGAATCGAGCTCGACAAATAATGTTCCTTGTCCCAATGGTTTTTCTTTACCCGGCGTTTGTAAAATGATCCGCGCGAGATAGCTGATACGTCCTGTAGCGCTGTTCAGGTAAAAAAAGTTTGGGCTGAATGTAGGGGCGCCTTCTTTTTCTACCAGCTCTTCAAACTTCATGATATTGTCGGAATACGGTGAGCTTGCACGGATGACAGGCGTACACATCGTATCGAAGAGTGTGACTTTCACATCATATTTATCCCAATAGCCGCTGAAATATTGCTGCTGCACACGTTTTTCAAATGCACTGAGATCTGCGGCCGGGGCATGCGTATATGAAATAAGCAACGTATCGTGAATAAATTTATCCTCTATCTCCGTGAAAAGATGTTCGGCGATAGGATCTTGTTCTGCAGCCAGGCTTTCGGCGTACAGTATACGCATGTCATGTTCTTTGTGCTTCGCCTGGTGAAGCAACATGTGCGTTCCGTAAAAGGAAAAGACGAACACAAGAAAAATGATCAGCGAAAACGAATACGTCTGGTCGTCCGCATTTTTTCTCCAGATCAGCAGTAAAAGAATGATCGCGAAAGGCCAGAGCACGGCGATAAGATCAACATAGCCCGCTAAATGGAGCACGCCCGTGTGGATCAGCAGCGCAATGGCAAAAATATTCCATCGCAACGCAAAATTTTTAATCAGCTGCTGAAAAATGCGCGCACAACGATCGGCGATCAGGAAAAATGTTGCGAGCAGAATCCCGATTAATAAAAGACCGGCATAGCTGTAAATATTCAGGTCAAAAATATTATTGACATTAAAAGAAATATTGGAATTCTGAACAATGCCGATGATCATTCCGTTGAGCACCCACGCGCCTGCAGATGGAATCAGCAACAGAGACAAGCCCAAACCAATTTTTTTCCACGAAGTAAGATTGGTATTGATCTTTGTTTCTTTTAAATGACGCGTAATATGAAACGCCAGGTAAAGCAGCAGCAACGCGTTGATCAGAAAATCGCCGAGATTGGAAAGCCAGAAGGAATCAGCGTCCCCATAATATTTCGGGCCAAAAAGCGGCAGCTCATAAAATGTGCCGGGAAAATTTATTTTCAACGAAAGAAAACGAAGAATCACCACCGTTCCGACAAAAAGCAAAAGTGCCCCTGTGCGTCCCAACGAATTTGTCAACGCAAGACTTTCAGCGTGTATGAAAAATAAAAGAAATAAAAATCCGAAGCAATTTAAAATAAGATTCAACCACGTGATCCACGTTGGCGTTTCCAGCGGGCCGGTGGATTTAAATACAAGTGAAAAAAGATATTTCTCATCGGCAGCATGCACACTATTGGAAGACGACGGATTTCCAATAGCAATTTCTGTTTCCGCCGGCATTTTATAATCACGGTCGAAAGAATTAACGAGATATTGATTCTCATAAGAATACTCCCGCTTGACCAGCAGCATTCCTATAAACGTGCGGCCGATATTATCTGTTTTGCGGTTGATCTCGAACCATCCGTTCTTGAGCTTCACCATGCGGTCGTCGAGACAAACTTCCTTCATGTAGTTTTCTACAGAAACAGAATTGTCGGACCAGAATTTCAGCGTGTCATTTTCATAGATCAGGAGCACTAATCCTTCATCGGTAAAAAGAGAATTGTAACGCACCGGACGACGGCGGAAGATTTCTTCAAATGATTTTCCCGAAGCCATCTTCATCAGCGAATCCACCTCCACATTCAGAGCCGCTTCTTTTTTGTGAAGCGTTTTTTCAAATTCACTTATGCCGGGATTGGAAGAATTTTCCGAAAAAGAAAGTGTGAGAAGGTAAGCCGCCGCAAAAGCAATCACCGCCAGCACGAGCTTGCTGAATCGGTTTCTGAAGAGGGAGGGCAGTTTCATAAAGGACAAAGTTAACTATTGGAGGCGAGCGGCAGCGGCAGTAAAGCAGCGGCAGTAAAAGAGGAAAAATAAGAAATTGAAATTTCAGGCTGTTTCCGCCATTTTCATGCCATCTTTCTCATGACCCCCTCTTTCACTTTTTCACTGCCGCCACCGCTTCTTTCCTGCCGCTAAAAATCCCATTGAAATTTTCCTCGCAAAAACACCTGCCGCCGCCGCTCCTTTCCTGCCGCTAAAAATCCCATTGAAATTTTCCTCGCAAAAACACCTGCTTTTTCATTGGTAATTGGTAATCTGGTAATTGGTAATCATTTCGTAGCTTCGTATTCCCTATGGCCAAAAAAATTGTAAGTAAAAAAACTGCCACTGTCGCAAGTGGACGTTCTGCGGCGTTTGTGCGCCCGGAATTGCATGGAAACGGATGGCTTTTCCTGAAAAATTTCTGGTTCCAGGCAATGGTGATTGGGATCATAGCAGCAGTATTTTACGGGAGCACCTATAAAAATACGTATGCGCTTGATGATGATATTATCATGAAGCAGAATATGTATGTGCAGAAAGGGATTTCGGGCATTCCGGAAATCCTAGGCAATGATGCTTACAAAAGCTACTACGAAAGCATGGGCGTAGAGCAGCAACTGGAAGGTGGGCGTTATCGTCCGCTTTCTGTTGTGACTTTTGCAATTGAGCAACAAATTTTCGGCGAATGTTATGGCGAGCGTTATACAGAAG
>JALYQL010000284.1 GCA_030855855.1 Bacteroidota bacterium
AAATTCTGAAAATATTTACAAGCGCGGAGGAACGCACATTGTGGGAAAGAGCGTGCGTTGAAAAAACCGGTTTGCTGGCGGATGAAAAAATTATTGAAAATTCATTCGGAGAAACAGTAATTGCGCCACATGGAATTGGTGTTGTTAATAATGGCGGAAGCATTGATTCGACATTGTTCATTGAAACATTCGCCAAAATATTAAGGACCGATAATTGTTTCCTCGAAGAAAAATTCGCGCACGAAAAGCTGGAAATAAATGAAGATGAAATTATTTACGACAAAAAAATTTCCTCAAAACAAATCATCTTCTGTGAAGGCCATTTGATCACACAAAATCCGTTGTTTGCTTTTGTTCCGATCAAACCCGCGAAAGGACAATTGCTGCACGTTCATATTCCCGGACTTGAACTTTCGGATGTGCTAAACCGCGGCGCTTATTTATTGCCGCTGGGAAATGAAAAATTCGTGCTCGGCTCTACGTTCGATAATGATGAAGTAAATGAAATTCCGACCGAAGCCGCGGTAACAGATTTGCTTTCCAGGCTTGCGAAATTTGTAAAAGCACCGGTAAAAATCCTCGGGCATTTTGCCGGCATCCGTCCCGCCGTGCAGGATCGCCGCCCAGTTATTGGAACACATCCGCAATTCAGAAATATTTCTATGATGAATGGAATGGGGAGCAAAGCGGTTTTGCTGAGTCCGTGGCTGGCGGGGAGGTTGGTGGAAAGCATTGAAAATCAGGTAGAATTACCGAAGGAAGTGGATTTAAAAAGATTTTGCTGACCCACGAAGGCTTCTCGCAGATAACGCAGAGTTCGCAGAGGAATTTCATTGGTAATTGGTAATGAGGTAATTGGTAATTCTCTTATGGAAATTCCCCCTAAATTGCATCAATAGGCAAATAGCTACATCATATATATGAATAAAGTGGAAAATTCTCCAAAATCAACCCGTCTGAGCAAACTTCTGATCGCTTTTATCGTGGTGTTTACCGCAGCGCTTTACTGGACATTCAACCACCGGCAGGCAAACGCGGAACCGCTCATCATCATCGGCAAAGGAAGCTCGTATGAAACAGAATGGCAACGCGTCGACTCGCTCTCTTCAAAAGGATTGTATAAATCCGCGCTCGATCTCAGCAACCAGATTGTTGACCGCGCGAAAAAAGAAAACAATAACGCGCAGATCGTAAAAGGACTTATTCATCGCTTTAAGTTTTCGCAGATGTTCCAGGAGAACAGCGCGGACTTTGCAATCTATAATTTGCAGGATGAATTAAAGACCGCAAAGTTTCCGCTTGCGCCGGTTTTACATTCCATGCTCGCCGATCTGTATTGGTCGTATTATCAAACGAACCGTTACCAGTTTTATAATCGTAGCCAGACGGTTGGATTTAAAAATGATTCGATCAATTCCTGGGATGTAAATCACCTTATTGATCAGACGATAAAACATTACCGGCTTTCACTCGCGCAGTCCGATAGTCTTAAAGGTGTTTCGCCGGATATTTATGAAGCGATCATCACTTCCGGAACAGCTTCTCCTGAATTGCGTCCCACACTTTATGATTTTCTCGCGTGGAAAGCGTTTAATTTTTATAAAGGTGAAGAAGCAGCAATCACACGGCCGGTGGACAAATTTGTGCTTGACCAGCCTTCTTATTTTGCAGCTGCCGAAAAATTTTCAAAGCTGAATATTTCCAGCACAGATACCATGTCGCTGAAATATTATGGACTGAAAGTCATACAGGAGCTGGTCGCGTTCCACCTGAAAGATAAGAACGCCGATGCTTTGGTTGACGCCGATCTTGACCGCCTTATTTTCGTGCATGCGCATTCAGTACTTCCTGAAAAAGACAGCTTGTACGAATCTGCGCTGCGTCAGCTTGCCGCGAATTATCCTGAAAATCCTTACACAGGAGAAGTGCTTTATTACATCGCGCAGTATCATAATGATCTTGGGAATAAATATGTAGCGGGAAAAGATGAAAAATACCGCCTGGAGAAAAAACGTGCGGTAGAAATGTGCGAGCGGGCGATTGCGAAATTTCCATCGACAGAAGGCGCGAATATGTGCACTACGCTGCGCAACCAGATCCTTGCAAAGACCCTCAGCTTCAAAACAGAAAACACGGTGGTGCCTGATATGCCTTCCCGTTTATTGCTGACATGGACAAATATTTCGAAAGTGTATGTCAGGATTGCGCATGCTGAAGAAGGATTGAAGCGGCGCGATGATAACCGTGACCAGGATGAGATTATTACAGATTACCTCAAGCTGACTCCTGTTGCATCGTGGGAGCAGGCGATTCCGGATGACGGCGATTACCAAACGTATAATGCAGAAGTAAAAATTCCGGCGCTTGCTGCAGGTAATTACATCATTCTCATTTCGCATGATAAGGAATTTAAAATGCGTGGAAATGCAATTGCTTACGGAACAATGTGGAGCTCATCCATCAGCTATCTTGATCGCCAGCTGAAAGATGGCAGCTACGATTATTATATTTTCGACCGCCAGACCGGCGCGCCGCTTGAAGGTGTTTCTTCACAGCTCTGGATCGATAAATATGATTATTCCGATCGTGGTTATAATTACCGCAAAGGCGATCATTACACTTCTGATAAAAACGGACATATTATTATTCCGCCAACAACAGATTACAGGAATATTCTGCTGGAATTTAACTGGAATAAAAACCGTTTATATACCGCGCAGATATATCAATACAAACCGTACAAATACGAGCGCAAAAAAGAACCGAAAACATTTTTCTTCACCGATCGTTCTATTTATCGTCCGGGACAAACCGTTTTTTTCAAAGGGATTGTCATTAACACCGATGAAAATTCGAACGAGATCATGCCGGCGCGCAATACTTCGGTGACTTTCTACGACGCGAATTACCAGGTGGTCAAAACGCTTGAGCTGAAAACAAATGAATACGGTTCAGTGAACGGATCGTTTGTGGTGCCGAGCAGTGGTCTGACAGGACAGATGCGCATTGCCAATGAAAGCGGGACTGTTTATTTCAGCGTGGAAGAATACAAACGACCGAAATTTGAAGTTACTACAGAACCGGTGAAAGGCGCTTATCGCATCAATGATAAAATTGAAGTAAAAGGAACAGCAAAAACTTTCGCAGGTTCTGTGGTAGATGGCGCTGAAGTAAAATACCGCGTTGTCCGCTCTGCAAGATTTCCATGGTGGTGGTACAGCTGGCGCGGCTATTACCCACAAAGCAATTCCACTGAAATTGCCAATGGAAGTGTGATCTCTAACGATACAGGTGGATATGTAATTCCGTTTTTTGCATTGCCCGATCGTTCTGTGCCGGCAGAAAGCAAACCGGTCTTTACTTACACTTTATATATTGATGTAACGGATATTACCGGTGAAACGCACAGCACCACCGCGTATGTAAGCGTCGGATATGCAGCGCTTGAAATGACGCTTAATGTTCAACCTTACATCGAAAAAGCAAGTAACGATTCCATCAATATTTATCTCAACAATCTTTCGGGCGAGCCTGAACCGGCTGTTGTGTCTTATACGATCAGAAAATTAAACAGCCCGGCACAATGGATTCGTGATCGCAGCTGGTCGGAGCCGGATAAATTCCTTTACAAAAAAGAAGAATGGAAATCATGGTTTCCCGATGATCCGTATGCAGATGAGAATGACATGACGAAGTGGACAAAAGGTGAAACGGTAAGTTCCGGTACAATAAATACGGAGAAGCTGAAAAAGCTCGGACTGAAAAAATCAGCGTGGGCGCCGGGAAATTATTTGATCGAAGCTACAACGAAAGATAAATACGGCGTGGAAGTGAAAGACGTCCGCTATTTTACGTTGTATGATATTAAAGACAAAACACCTGCGACAAAAGAAGCATGGTCGTTCCAGGCAATCAAAACAACTTGCCAGCCGGGAGAGAACGCGGTGTTTCTTATCGGAACTTCTGAAAAAGATGTAACAGTGTTGTATGAAATTGAACGCGCCGATAAGATCGTGGAAACAAAATGGCTGAAGCTTAGCAATGAGCAGAAATACATTGAAATCCCTGTTACCGAAAAAGACCGTGGAAATTTTGCTGTCCATTTTGCGCTCATTTATCATGGACGATCATTTACTTCTGATCAGCAGGTTTCTGTTTCGTGGGAAAGTCAGAACCTTGACATTACGTATGAAACATTCCGCGATAAATTATTGCCCGGACAAAAAGAGGAATGGAAGTTAAAAGTAAAAGGTCCGAAAGGTGAAAAAGTAGCTGCCGAAATGGTCGCCGCGATGTATGATGCTTCGCTCGATGAATTCCGCGGACACAGCTGGGATTTTTATCTCTACAAATCCTATTACGGACAATTGAATTGGCAGTCGGGCCTCGGAGGAACATCTTACTCTAATCTTTACGATGAAGACTGGAATCCAGACGGACCTTACTATACACCGCGCACTTACGATCAGCTGAATTGGTTCGGGTATTATTATCACGCTAATTATTACGGGTATGGGGGTTATGATGGGGATGATCTCATGATGGCGCCCGGGGCGATCCGTTCACGTGAAGAATCGGCGGTGGTGGATGAAACGGGCGCTAAAAATAAGCCGAGGTCAGTCGTGTCTTATGATTCTAAAGTAGTAGAAAGTACGACTACGCTCAACGCAACATCTGCTACTTATGCATGGACTCCTGCCGATGGCGGCGCCGATAAAATGGAGAAAGATTCGGAGAACAAAGATTTCCGCGGTGGAGGCAAAGAAGGCAAAACGAATCTCAACGAAGTAAAAGCGAGAAGCAATCTCAATGAAACGGTTTTCTTTTTCCCGCAGCTTGAAACAGATTCTTCCGGAAACGTGATCATTAAATTCACGATGAATGAAGCGCTTACGAAATGGAAATTCATGGCCTTCGCGCATACAAAAGATTTAAAATATCAGCAGGTGAGCCGCGAAGTCGTAACACAAAAAGACCTGATGATCATGCCGAATGCTCCGCGCTTTTTACGCCAGGGCGATCACATCACCATCACCGCGAAAGTTTCCAATCTCACCACGAAAGAATTGACCGGAACTGCGCAGCTCATGCTTTTCAACGCGCTCACTATGGAGCCGATCGAATCGAAAATGCTGACATCACCCGCGCAATTGAATTTCACCGCGAAAAAAGGACAAAGTGCACCGCTTTCATGGGAACTCTTAGTGCCCGATGGAATTGATGCAGTTCAATATAAAATGGTTGCCGCTTCCGGAAATTTCAGCGACGGCGAACAGAACGCGCTTCCTGTATTGAGCAATCGTATGCTCGTTACAGAAACAATGCCGCTGCCGATCCGTGGAGGACAAACAAAAGAATTCCGTTTCGAAAAGCTCATCAGCCAGTCAAACGGTTCTTCCACCATCCGCAATCAAAAGCTGACATTGGAATTTACTGCCAATCCTGCATGGTACGCTGTTCAGGCATTGCCGTACCTGATGGAATATCCGTACGAATGCGCGGAACAAACATTCTCGCGTTTTTATTCCAACAGCATCGCCAGCAACATTGCGAATTCCTCACCGAAGATCAAAGCAGTGTTTGATTCCTGGAAAAATCAAAGCCCGGACGCATTCCTTTCTGCGCTCGAGAAAAACCAGGACCTGAAAAATGTGGTGCTGACCGAAACGCCGTGGGTGCTTGACGCAAAAGATGAAACAGACCGCAAGCGCCGCGTTGGATTATTGTTCGATATCAATCGCATGGCCGACGAGCAGGAACGTACGTTGCGGAAAATGCAGCAGCTGCAGGTTTCAAATGGCGGCTGGCCGTGGTTCGAAGGAATGCCTGACGATCGTTACATTACGCAATACATTATTACCGGAATGGGCCATCTCGATCATCTCGGAATTAAAACGGTGCGTGATGATCGCAGAACATGGAACATGGTGGAGAAGGGCGTAAAATATCTCGATCATAGAATTCGTGAAGATTATGATTGGATATTGAAGCATGATAAAGTGAATATGGAGAAAGACCATCTCAGCAGCATCGCGATCCAGTATTTATATGCGCGCAGCTTCTTCAAAGATGTTTCCATGAGCGCGAAAGACAAAGAAGCGTTCGATTATTTCTTCGGGCAGGAGAAAAAGTACTGGACAACACAAACCCGCTACATGCAGGGAATGATTGCGCTGGCACAATTCCGTTACGACGAAAAGAAAACGGATAAAACATCGAATGATGTCATGAAATCGCTGAAAGAAACTTCGCTCAACAGTGAAGAGCTTGGAATGTACTGGAAAGAAAACGTCGCGGGATATTATTGGTACCAGGCGCCGGTCGAAACACAGGCATTGCTGATCGAAGCGTTCAAAGAAGTGAAGAACGATACAAAATCGGTAGACGATATGCGGGTGTGGTTGTTGAAGAATAAACAAACGAACGATTGGAAAACCACCACCGCCACTGCGCAGGCTTGTTACGCATTATTGATCGACGGCACCAGCTGGCTCGCGACAGAATCGGATGTTTCTATTGTTGTCGGAACACAGCAGATCGATCCGAAGAAGATGGACATTAAAGAAGAAGCGGGAACAGGATATTTCAAAACATCATGGGCCGGCGATGCGATCAAACCGGAAATGGGAAAAGTGAAAGTGACAAAAGCAGGTCCAGGCGTTTCTTGGGGTGCAATGTACTGGTCATATTTCGAAGACATTGATAAGATCACACCGGCACAAACTCCGCTAAAAGTGGAGAAGCAATTGTTCCTCGTAAAAAACACCGCGTCAGGTCCCGTGATCACACCAATAACAAGCGAAACTGTTCTTCGCCCGGGAGATAAAGTGCGCGTGCGTGTAGAATTGCGCAACGACCGCGACATGGAATACATTCACATGAAAGATATGCGCGCTTCCGGATTTGAGCCTGTCAATGTATTATCGCAATACAAATACCAGGACGGTCTCGGCTACTACGAAAGCACCAAAGACGCGTCGACAGATTTCTTCTTCAGCTTCCTGCCGAAAGGTGTTCATGTATTTGAATATCCATTAACTGTAATTCACGCAGGAGATTTCTCGAATGGAATTACTCAGGTGCAGTGTATGTACGCACCGGAGTTTTCTTGCCATAGCGCAGGAACGAGGGTGAAGGTAGCGGGGAAATAAAAAGGGATGTACGATGTAGGAATTACGATGTACGATTGAAAAAGAGAAATTTGAAAAAGGAGCCGGCCTGGGAGTCGGCTCTTTATTTGTCAGCTTCGATACGCGATTTGTATCGGAAATTTCTGCGGCGATATAAATATTTTACAAAATCGCACTCAGTCTGACAAAAGAGAGATTCTCCCTACTTGTCAGACTGAGTGTTTTTCGCTTGATATGTTCTCTTAGAACACAATTTTCCATAGCGAAAAATGTATCGAAGGCTGACAAGAACAGACAAGAGCCGGTTAACAGGTTAATTTAATTATACTTCACTTCCCTCACCGTAACAAATGCCGGCACACCTGCTTTAAACTCTTTGCATCTGACCCAGTTCCCGTTCGCATCATATTCATACGAGTAAGTGTACTTATACGCCACAAATCCTGTACGGTCGAAGCTGGTCCATTCGGTTTTGTCGCCCTGGTCATTATATACATAAGTATTTTTCTCTACCAGCTTTCCGTTATTGTCGAAGATCTGTTCTCCCGAAAGTTTTCCGCGGAATTCATAAGTGAATTTTGCTTTCGACTGGAGGCTCCCGTCGCCGTTGTAAATATCTTTTGCGGTGACTAAATGACGGCTGTCGTAAGAGCAAAGTGTTTTGCGCAGCTCTTTTCCTTTTGCGTCGAAACTGTGCTCTTCAATAGCGTTGCCGTAACCGTCATATAAAAAAGTAGTCGATTCGATCAGCGCATTTTCTCCGTCGTAATGGGTTATTTTCAGCGGACGTCCAACCGGGTCAACCTCGTACACATATTTATCAATGTATTCCGCGGTTGTATCGTCGTACTTTTTTATTTCCATCAGGAAGCCATTATTCGAAAATTTCCGGGTGATACGGGAATCAAGATTGCCTTCTTCGTTGAACCATGTTTCCTGGATCTTATTGCCGGCATTGTCATATTTAAAGTTGAAATTGTATTCAACTTTTGCGCCGGTGAAATAAACGGTAGCATTCGAAATGCCTCCTTTCGGTGTGTAACTTACGTCGTAGTTTCTGTCGGCATTCTGATACGGATTTTCGACCGTGTCTTTTCCCTCTTCTTTAACGATCTCGTAATATTTTTGTGTGAGGTGTGCCACATTACCTTTCAGATTTTCAGAAGTTCGATCGCCGATGAGGGTGGATTGCGCGTTGGCGTAACCAAAGAAAAGAAGTCCGGCAGAAAGCAGGAGGGTAGAATTTTTCATTGAATGGGTTAGTTAGAGAGATGTGTTTATCAAATATATTTATTTTCCGGATTTCAATAGCGGACCTATTCAGTCTGACAAGATAATCTTTCCATTGTCAGACTGAGTGTTTTTTGTCAGTCGATATATTTCTGTTCGGTGCAATTTTGCCCTGACAAAAAATGCCTGCCTGCCCATGCGCGGATTGTGCTTCGGCAGGCAGGTATCGAAGGCGACAAAGCAACTACGGTAACGGTTCATAAACAGTAATCTTCACATTATCCAAAAAAACCTTTTTACCGCCCGCATTCCAGATGCCAAGAGAAATAAGATCATCAGAATGTAAAATTACCGGCGTAACAAACCAGCCACTGACGTGCGACCAGCCTTCCTTTCCAACTTCAGTGCCAAAACCACGACTTGCTGCATAACCATAAGTTTGTCCGCGCTTGCCCGTCATGCTGAAAGTGAAATTCAGATCGGAAACTTCTGCTGCATTGTAAACATCCATTTCCATTTTTATCCGCACATGATCTCCATCAGAGAGTGAATCAAAAGGGAATTTGAAAAAACTTCCGTACGGATGCGTTTCGTCGAGCATTGTACTTTGTTTGCTGTTAAATCCGATCGTATCAATAATCAATTCATCGGGACGGAGATTTTTTCTGGTTTCGTAATCCAGGAAAAGAATGCAGTGGGCAGCGTATCCGTTCAAAGTATCCATCGGCTGCAGATTTCCACGGTCAATTTCCAGAAGTGAATTCCATTCCGGCTTAACGGAGGTCTTTCCGAAAATATTCCCGTAATATTTTTTCGTCATCAGCTCCGGGTGGATAATCCCATGATTATACTGCCAGGTCTGAAATTGATTCAGCAATAGAAAAAAAGCGATAAGCCCGATAGCGATATACTTAGACTTTTTTTTCTGTTTTAAAAGAGATTGAAGATGATAACCCAACGGGATCGCCATCAATCCATACGACTGCACAAACGGACGCTGGCCAAAAGTTCCTGCGTACCACCAGCATTCCCAGCTGGAAATAAACCAGAGATTGGCAAGAAAGAAAATGATGAGAGGAAGAAATAAGTTTTTCTGTCTTTTATACAAGTCCCAAAACCCGGAGATGGCAACCAACATCATCGGCGTATAAAGCAGCCAGCCTTTTTTATAGCTGAATAAAACTTTCCAGGTGAACGGATGAAAAAAGTCAAATCCTTCGGTGTGATTGAATGAAAGCCAATGGCCGCTCGTGTATTTCCAGTAAATCAATTGCAGTGATCCGACGGCGAACATTCCGGCTACTAAAAGGAATACGTGAATCCATTTCTGGATCAGAAAGCCCATTTTTTCTTTCAGCGAACGCCATCCGCTCACATTCCAGAAAAGAGGAACGAGCACCCAGACAATTTCCGACGGCCTCGTGATCGTGATCAGCCCAAGCAATAATCCGATGGCCAGTGCGGTTTTCTTTTCTGCGCTTTCATGCCATTTTATCGTCAGCAGGATCAGAAGCGTGTCGGCAGCGAACAAATAAATATGCGGGAGCATACATTCATACGTCGCGTAATAATAAAGATTGGTGCCGAGCCCGATCAGCAAAAGTAAAACCGCTGTAAGCCGGTCGCTGAAATAACGGATTAGCAATGTTCGCAAAAACCACAACCCGAGAATTCCGTAAAACAGCGCCGAGAAAATCATCGACCATTGATAAGGTGGCGAAAGTCCGTCGGCCGGATAATCAGAAATCTTAGCATATAAATGTCCGGCGCAGAAAAACGGAAGGTTAAAAACTGCAAATCCGACAGGATAAACATTCACCATCCGGTTTTTCTGTCCCGCCCAAACCTGGTAGAAGGGACGATCCTTCTGGTAAGTCGAATTTAATTTATTGATCCACGCCGTATCCTGCAAACCCGGATCGCGATGAATAATGATGGCAGGCAAATGCAGGTAATAACCATAATTATCCCAGCTCAGCGCATACGAATCGCGGATGAACGGCTCGACAGTTTTTACCTGCCGCATTTTTACAAAAACAAAAATTGCAGAAATAATGATGAAAGCGAAGAGAGAGAGACGTGAAACAGGATTTGCTTTCAATAATGACATTCAGGCGGTTGAATTAATAATTATCCCGATAACTATCGGGAGTGCAAATTAATAATTCGAAGCTTATAAGCTGTGGACTTTGTGGCTGCACCCTCAACTTCACAAACAAAGTCCCATCAGGACGATATTTTTGTAAAACAAATCAAGCCCAGTAGGGGCGACACTTTCTCTACGCGTTATCCCGCGCCCGGAAATTCTTAACTAATCCTGAATAAATAATGAGCAAACTTCCCACCACTAGAACATGAGCGATGTCGTTATAGCTGAACCAATCGGTAAGCATGATCTTAAAAATTACTGCGACACCGGCGATCGCAGCAAATAAAATTCCCCATCCGACTCTTCCAGTGGCGAGCTTCTTTTTTGAATGGAGGTAAAAATTCCAGCAGGCGATCGGAACCATTGCCAGCGCCACATCAATATTCACCGCGGCAAATTTGCGGATGAAGATCATCAATGCGCAGAAAAAAGCAAACTGAAGTATGATCAGTGGACGAATCCATTTCACCTGGCCGGGAAAATACCATTTCGCAGTTGCAAATTGTGCAAATACAACGGCGAGATTCTGCATCCAGCCCATCGCAAGCCAGATATAGAAATGTATTTCTTGCGGGAAGTACCACGAAAATCCGTGGACAGGAACTCCGAACAAGTAAGCCATCGAGCTGAAAAGAAAAAACAAGCTCCATCCACGCGCTTCAATGCTGGTTTGCGGATCTGCAGAAGATTTGAATTTCGAAATGCGGCGATAACACCAGAAGCCAACACTAAAAAGCAAAATGTTGGTCAGGATTGTCCCCGGATCACGAAGATGCTCGAACCCGAACGCGGAGATTTCTTTGAAGTGATGAAAGTTCCTGATCATTCCGGGGACAAAAATACAATAACATTTTTTGTGGCAAGAAATCAATTACAAATTACCGGATTACCAATTACCAATTGAAAAGGTATAGTATGAGTTCGTATCCATGCATCGTGAGCAGATTTGTACGGATACGATCACAATTGGTAATCCGGTAATTGGTAATCCGGTAATTATTTCACGTTACTTTTGTAAAAGATGGCAAACAAAGCACCAACACCTAAAGGAGCAAGTCCGCTCGGCATCCCGGCATTATTGTTAGAGACGCTAACACATTTTATTGATGACGGACATACCGCTGATCGTGCACTCAACGAAACGTTCCGCAAGTATAAGATCCGCGACCAGGAACAACGTTCGGATCTTGCGCTTCGTTTTTACGGGATCATTCGTTTCTGGCGGCCGCTTGTGACGGCGCTGGGTGAAGATAAATTTGAAACACCTGAACAGATCCGCCGGTTGATCGGGGCATGGAATGCGTGGAAGAAAATTTACGCGGGAGAAAAACAGGCGAATCTCACCGGACCGCCGGCTGAACGACTGAACAAATATATGCGCGTGCGAAAGCTCAGGGAATCTTATCCTGATTGGCTTGATGCATTTGCGGTGGAGCAATTGGGGGAAGAAAACTGGGAAGCATTGTCCAAAGTGCTGAACAAAGAACCGAAATTGTACCTGAGAGTAAATACACTCAAGATCAAACGTGAGCTGTTGATGCAAAAGCTGAAAGCGGAAGGAGTGGAGGCATTCATGCACAACGATTCGGCCGACGCGCTGATCGTAAAAGTGTATGCTAATGTTTTTGCGCTGGAATCTTTTCACGAAGGCTTGTTTGAAGTGCAGGACATCGCATCACAACGCGTGAGCGAGTTCATGGACGTGCATCCTGGCATGCGTGTGGCGGATGCGTGTGCGGGCAATGGAGGTAAAACACTTCATATCGCGGCGCTGATGCAGAATAAAGGAAAGATCGTGGCGATGGATGTGGTGCAGAACAAGCTCGATGAGCTGCGCGCACGTTGTACACGTAACGGGATTGATCTCACGGAGACGAAGCTGATCAATTCACCGGAAGTGCTCAGGAAGATGGACGGAACATTTGACCGCGTGCTGTTAGATGTTCCCTGCACCGGGACAGGAGTGCTCAGAAGAAATCCTGATATACGATGGAGATTGTATCCGGAAGATGTGCAGGAGATGGTGAAGAAGCAGCAGGAGATACTCACGGAATATTCGTCGCTTGTAAAGAAGGATGGCAAGCTTGTGTATGCAACATGCAGCATCTTTCCGTGCGAAGGTGAAGAGCAGGTGAAACGTTTTCTTGAAGCGAATGCAGATTCCTGGAAATTGGAAGAAGAATTGCGCATAAATCCGGTTTCGGACGATGGTGACGGATTTTATCTCGCCAGGATGAAAAAAAATTAAAAATAATTTCGGAGCTGATCCATGTGATAAAAGTGATCGGGCGCACCAATTTTTATTTTCATCAACACATGAATTTTATTTTCATCACATCTTCTGCTTCATTGATGAATAAAGGCGTTGAGAGAATAATTATTTTTCAAAATAAAAAATTAAATCATGATTGATCACGAAAAAATCAAACACAAACGCGATGATAAAAACACACGCATCATGCTTATTAACAAAGCGATGTTGAAAAATACGATAGCTAATATTTCTTTCGTGTCATAATTTTTTCTTACTTCGTCGCAAATAAATTTTTCAAAACCAAAAACCATGGCAAAGAAAGCAGCAAAAAAAGCAGCTCCTAAAAAGAAAGCAGCTAAAAAGTCCGCAAAAAAAGGCGGCAAAAAAACAGCTAAAAAAGCAGCTAAAAAGAAGTAATTCTTTTCAAAGCTTTAAAGAAGGAGTCTCGGTTTACCGGGACTTTTTCTTTTTCAGACCTCGATACCTGCCTGCAGTAACACAAGCCCCACGCGTCGGAAGGCAGGCGCTCCTGCGTCGCTCCTCGGCCTGACAAAGAACTAAGTAAAATCTCACCAAGGATGAAACTGAAAAACTTCAGAGCCGGTCTTTTTATAATCGTGGCCCTGGCTTTTGCGGCTTGTGCTACGCAACAAAGGGTGAGTACTATTGTTGGCTATGATTACGATAAGACCAAAGACAAGACAGACTATTTTGTTTTGCCTTACGGCTCAGTCTCTATTCGCGGAAAATGTGATAAGACATTTTCGGCCGGCCATCAGCAGTTCTTCATCAATAAAGATTGGGTAAGCCTTGCGATCGGATTTGGCGCTTACAATCAATATCAATTTTGTAAAAGCGTTCTATGAATGGGATTCAAAATACATGGTGGATAAATATGGATTGGAAAGGCGCGTGATCGAAAGCGACAGCATTAACCATTATTTGATCTACCGCCTGTCTGGAAAATCAGGAGAAACAAACTTCGATACCTATTACCTGCTCGGCGAGAAAAAGCGTTATACCAGTAACTTTTCTATAACAATCACCGATAAGTGGACAGAAGAGACGAAGATTGATTTTCTAAGGAAACTGTTTCTCGATAAAAAGGAAGAGTAGCATTGCTATTGGGTACGAATTTCTCTTATTCGCATTTCCGTACTGATTCGTAATTCGCACGCAATATTCGTAATTCGTATATTGGTATCGATTCGTAATTCGTCCCCTTTACTATCTTTGAACTGAAGCCAAACAAAAAACCAAAACCATGAAACGCATTTTCCTTATCACATTATTAGCAGCTCCGATCTTCTGGAGCGCATGTTCAGGAGACAAATCTGAAACCAAAGAAGACATTGTTCCGAAAGGAATGATCGCGCTTGATCTTAAATCAATGGGATACCCGGTTAAGATCAACGTTCCGGACTCTAATTATTTCCCGGTCATCGATTCAATGGCTTCTGCAAACGGCGCACAGATCCGCATCGGCCAGCATTTTGATATTCTTGTAAACTTCACCGCACCCGAAGATGCAGATCTCGCAAAACAAAAAGAACTGATCAATGCCAACATCGCTGAAACACATAATTACCTGGCCGGAGATTCCGCAACATTAGTTTGGGAAACCAAATTCGGCGACAGCGACGTCTCCATGCATCATTTCATCCGCCTGGTAAAGATCGACGACAAAACCTATATGGTCCGCGACAACTACGATAATCCTGAAAACGTATTCAGCAAACCTGACGTCGACAAAATGATCGAAAGCGCAAAATCATTAAGAGCAAGACCGGCTGGTGCAGAAGCTCCGAAATCGTAAAAAGGGATTTCCGATTTAGTGATTGCCGATTTTCGATTTGACTAAATTAGTCCCGATGTATAAAAACAAAAAAATCGCCTCCGGAAGGAGGCGATTTTTTTATACAATATTCATTCTTTATTTTTTTCAATCGGCAATGCAACTACTGAGCAGCAACCTTCTTCTTGTTACGATCTCTTTCGTTCGGGTCAAGATAAATTTTCCGCAAACGGATGCTCTGAGGCGTTACCTCCACGTATTCATCGACCTGGATATATTCCATCGACTCTTCAAGCGAGAACTTCACTGCTGGTGCAATGCTGGTCTTTACATCGCTTCCGGATGCGCGCATGTTGGTCAGCTTCTTTTCAGTTGATACGTTTACAACGAGATCATCAGGACGTATGTGCTCGCCGAGAATTTGTCCGCCATAGATCTCATCGCCCGGATCCACGAAAAATGTTCCGCGGTCCTGAAGCTTATCGATAGAATAAGCAACAGCTGTTCCTTTTTCTTTCGCGATCAATACACCTGCGTTTCTTCCAGGGATGTGACCTTTCCATGGCTCATAAGCTTTGAAACGATGAGCAATGATCGCTTCTCCCGCTGTGCCGGTCAGAATATTATTTCTCAATCCGATAATTCCGCGTGCAGGAATTTCAAACTCCATGTGGATCAGATCGCCTTTCGGTTCCATGATCAGCATTTCTCCTTTACGCTGACTTACCAGCTCAATTACTTTTCCGGTAGTCGCTTCAGGAGTATCAATTGTCAGGATCTCGATTGGCTCATGTTTAACGCCGTCGATTTCTTTGATGATAACCTGTGGCTGTCCCAGCTGGAATTCGAATCCTTCCCGACGCATTGTTTCAATAAGGATCGATAAGTGAAGAATACCGCGTCCGTAAACAAGGAATGAATCCGGAGAATCAGTTTCTTCAAGGCGCATCGCCAGATTTTTCTCCAGCTCTTTGTATAAACGTTCACGCAGACGCTGCGAGGTAACATATTTACCTTCTTTACCGAAGAACGGCGAAGTATTGATCGTGAAGAGCATGCTCATTGTAGGCTCATCAATGTTGATCAATGGCAATGCTTCCGGATTTTCAAAATCAGCAATCGTATCACCGATCTCAAATCCGTCAATTCCTGTTACAGCTACAATATCACCGGCCCCAACCGCCGATACTTTCTTTTTACCAAGACCATCAAACACGAACACTTCTTTCACGCGTGTTTTCTGAATTGATCCGTCGCGCTTCACCAGCGATACCGGCATATTTTCTTTTACTTCGCCACGGAATACACGACCAACTGCAATCCGTCCGATGAAAGAAGAATAATCAAGAGATGTTACTTGTAGCTGAAGTGTTCCTTCATGCTGCGGCGCATTCGGGAAATAGCTGATGATCACATCGAGGAGATGTGAAATATCTGTTGTCGGATTTCTCCAGTCTGGTCCCATCCATCCATGCTTGGAAGATCCGAACACAGTTTTGAATCCGAGCTGCTCTTCTGTTGCGCTCAGGTTGAAAAACAAATCGAACACATCATCATGCACTTCGTCAGGGCGGCAATTCGGTTTGTCAACTTTATTGACAACGAGAATCGCTTTTTTTCCCTGCTCAAGTGCTTTGGTAAGTACGAAACGTGTCTGCGGCATCGGTCCTTCGAATGCGTCCACAAGGATCAGCACACCGTCGGCCATGTTCAGTACGCGTTCAACTTCACCACCAAAATCCGCGTGACCGGGAGTATCGATGATATTGATTTTGATTCCTTTGTAAACAACGGAAACGTTTTTGGCGAGAATGGTGATTCCCCGTTCTCTTTCAAGATCATTATTATCAAGAATGAGTTCACCTGATTCCTGGTTATCACGGAATAGCTTTCCCTGCAAAAGCATCTTGTCCACAAGGGTTGTTTTACCATGATCGACGTGGGCGATGATGGCAATATTTCTGATTTCTGGCATGTTTCTTATTAAAGGAGTGCAAAGGTACGGGTAAAGTTGCTAGGATAAACCTATGGCATTCAATTAGAACGGTGAAGGTTAACGGGACCTTCGATTATTTGAAAATTCGAAATTTGAGGTAAAATTCGAAAAAGCGAGAGAAAAGCAGGTAAAATGCTTCTAAAAATCGCACAAATGATAGATTTTTAATCAAAACGAGCAGTTCTTCTTTTTACAATCGACTTTGCAGGTGTTAAAATGGGGTTATATATATGTATGGTAATAAAAAAGGCGAAGCTTTTCAGCTCCGCCCTCGGCAAGCACTTTAATAAGTATTAGCCGATAGAGACTGCCGAATAAAATGCAAAGCACAACGAAAACTATAACGCCGGTGATGATAAATATTTTGGCAGCAATTGATCTGTCGCGGAAAACGTTCTTTCTCTCAATTACCCAATCACTCGGAAACCGACAATCACAAATCGGCAATCCCTATTCCCCCGCATCAAAAAACTCCGCCGCAGATATCGTATCAAACTTTACCATATACGGATTGAGCGTGATTGTATCCAGCTGGTGCGAATAAATATTTTTTGCAGGCTTGTTCCGCATTACGTATGGCCCCGCATCTATTCTGAAGAACATTTCATCTTTCGTAAATCCCCCAAACCTTTTTCCGCCCGGCATTTTTTTATTCACGTTCCAATCTTTGCCCGTATAAAGCCTGATCATATATTTTCCATCCGGCATTTGATTCATCACAAAACCATTGTTCTTGTAGATAAATTCGTTGCGGATGGTTTTGAACGGCGATTCACTTTGCACCGCGCAGACAACAGCATCCGTGAACGGCATGTAAATAACCAGTTTGTTTTTTGAACTATCCACATAAGCACCAGCTCCGAACACACTGTCGTAAGGGGAGTCCATACTTTCGATATGTGTTTTTATGTCCAGCTGATTTTTTTTAACGATCGAATCGAGCGACGCTGCAAGCTCCCGCGATTCCCGTTCGCGTTTTTCCTGGATCCAGTTGTCAAATGCTCCGCTGGCTACCATAAAAAGAATAAAAGTGATGATCATGCCGGCAAGGATTTTTTTCCTGCGGGCCATGTGGGCGGCATTTCGTTTTTTGTACCGCGTTCTGGCACGGGTAAGATCTTCTTCCGAATAATCTTTGCGGCGCGGATCTTTTTTTTCAGTTGCAGGTACCGGCGAATAAAAAACAGGACGCATGCGCCTGGAATCATACGCACGCCGCAGACCGAAATCGGAAAGAACAGAATAGGCTTCGGTAATTTCCTTGAACTTTTCTTCCGCGCCTTTCGCTCCCGCATTCACGTCCGGGTGATAACGTTTGGCAAGCCTCCGGTAAGCAAGCTTGATGTCGGTCTCGCTTGCATTATCAGGAACTCCCAGCGTGCGATAATGATCCTTCAAGGGGAAAAAATTACGAATTACGATGTACGAATTACGATTTCAGAAAATGCCCAATCAAAATAAATCGTACTTCGTAATTCCGATATCGTACATTAGAAAGCCGGTGCCGAAACGGATCTCGATCTTTTTGTTTTGACCGATTTGCTCTTCGGGTATTTAACCGAATAGGTCAGCACCACTTTTTGAGTTTCGCCCGGCTGCAGCGTCATGTTCCACGTAATGATTCCTGTTGCAGGATCGAGTACGCCTTTTGAAATTTCAGAAGCTTCCACGATAATTTCCGCGTCCTGTGAAACCGGGATCTGATCTTCCAGCTTTACCACAACAGGAATTTTCCGCGTGTTCTTTACATTGATTTCAAACGAATATGTTTCCTTTTTTGTTGTGGCGGAAGTTTTCTCATTATTAAATTCTTTCAGCTTCGTGCGTGTCACCACCAGCTTCTGATCGCGGCCGAATGAAAGATCAAGCGTGTCGTCTACAGAACGGGTATAGATGTAAGATTGTCCTACATACGTTCCGCCGAAATAAACATTCGCCTGGCCTTCTACCAATTCAAGATCTTCCCAGCCAGTGATACGCGCAAGAAGAAAAGCTTCTTTTTCCATTTTAGGAACACAGCTGTATTCAAATGTTGCAGGCAGGTTGTAAGAAGTAACATCCACGATGTATGGTTTTCCATCGGCAGGAATATCGTACGGAATTTTAATTTCAAACTCCGCGCTCAATTCAGAAACCTGGATCTGGTTGTATTGCACCGTTGGCTTTACATCCTGCTGTTTTGTTTGTGCGTAGGCTCCGTCCATGTTATACGCGGGTTGCGCAGCAGGAGCAGAGTTCGCAAGGTTCTGGCTTTCGAGCGATTGATTCGGCGCGCCGCCATAAGTATTCTGCTGGTATTCTCTGTAATTATCATTATTGGAATAACCATTATCAAAGCTCAATGCCCATTTTGAAAGTGTAGGAGCAGTCGCACTTTTCATCGGATCAGAAGTCGACAATTTCATCTTCACATCTTTCCAATCCACGTTCGTATTGTTAAACACTTTCGCACGGTATTTCAGATCAATGTTTTTTCCGACATCTTCCGCGATAAGATCATAGCTCGGCGCCCAGCCTGCGTTACTCGCCACATAATGCAATTCAACTTTCGAATCAAACTTTGCTGCGGAGGAAACATTCACCAGCACTATAATTTCTCCCATCGGCGGATTGGTTCGCTGGTTTGCTTCATTCACCTGCCAGCCTAAACGCGTAATGATCTCATCCATATTCTGCGATTTACGCTCAAGCTTTATGATCGCAGTATTAATCTCCGTAATGCGCTGAAGAAAAAAATCGGCATTTAATCTTAGCTCTGCGTTCGTCACCCCTTTATCAGTTCCGCCGATCGCACGGTTTGCTTCGAGCATTTCTTTTTCTTTCACATACGCGTCAATCTGTCCCCGGATAATTGCCTGGTCATCGCTCATCATTTCAAGCGAATCATTCAGCTGCTTCAGGCGCACATCGTTTTTCTTCTGACCAAAAAGATAGTCGATACGATTGCTGATCGCGAGCAATGCAACTTCACCTGTAGCGGTGAATTGAATGCTTTTCGGAACAAGCTTTGACGTGAGCCCGACAAAATGTAATTCATTTCTGCCCGGCAGAAGGGTAACGGTTTTCTGGTGGATGAGCTCCACACCTGTAAGATAAACAACTACCGAAGTGATCGGAGCTTCAATCTTCTGCTCGTTGTCGCCCGCGTGTAAAACGAAAGGAGAAGAGAGAAGAACTGGCAACATGATTTCTTTAAGAAATTTTTTCATGGGAAGATGGCATTTGTCTTGAACAAAAACCCCCGTCTCGGTAGAGCCGTGACAGGGGAATGATAAACGTTAATGCTTGATCAGTGTTTTTCTTCGGTGTTCGCATCGTTTCTTTTCGCGTCTGCCTTCGTGCTGTCACGTCCTTCTTTCTTCGGTTCTTCTTTAATATAAACCTGTGAGAAATCGAGATAACGCATCGGGTTGGTATAGAAATTTTTCACGCGGTATTGAGTGAGGCGGTAATTCTCATCATACCACAGAATAATTGCAGGAGCATCGTTGATCATTAATTGCTCTGCCTGGAAAAACAATTTGTTTGCTTCTTCCTGTGTTCTTGCTGTGCGCGCTGCGTCGTACAATTTATCAAACTCCGGGTTGCGGTAACGGCTGGTGTTCGGGTAAGAAGGTTTGGAAACACTATCCGGAACATCTGATCCGTAGAACAGCGAAAGGAAAGATTCGGCAGAAGGATAATCTGCAACCCACGCAGAACGGAACAGATCCGCACGGGCGAAACGTTCATCAGAAAGCTTTTGCTGGAAAGAAACGTTTGCGATCTCCATGTTTACACCGAGATGTTCGCGCAGCTGGTTCTGAATTTCTTCAGCAACAAGTGTATTGCGTGAACCGCCGCTGTTGATGACGAGCTTGATGTTCGGGAAAGGCTTTTTGCCCGGACCATAACCGGCTTCGGAAAGCAGTCTGCGTGCAAGCGCGCGTTCAGCTTCTTTCTGTGCCTTGGTTGAATCATCCGATTCTTTTACCATTTCGTATCCTTTGATCTCGCTTGCTTTGTAGCCCGGCAGTGCAGGAGGTGAAACTCCATTTATTCCCGGACCATAAGCTTCGCGTGCAAGCACTTCATCCACAATATGATTTCTGTCGATTGCGTAGCTGAATGCCCGGCGCACTCTTACATCATCAAACGGTGGACGTGTGGTGTTAAACTGGTACATCTGCGTAACGAATTCCGAAGAATGGTCAAGCAGGAAACGCGGCGGCTTTTGTACAAAATCAGAAATAACCTGTGGCACAAATGTTTTCACCGCTTCAGAGCTTAATCCCCAGACAAAATCCAATTGTCCTTGCTGGAAAAGGTCAAGTTCAGCTTTCTTATTATCGATATAAGAAATTTTGATAGAATCCAGGAATGGAAGTTTGTTACCGAGTGAATCGGAGCCGTAATATTCAGGGTTGCGGACAAGGACAACCGTGCTGGTGTCATTGGCAATATTGGAAACCATGAACGGACCTGTTCCAACGTGCATTTTGTCGCCGTATTTTTCAATTGCTTCACGTGGAATTACGCTGGCCGAAGGATTTGCAAGAATGCTCAGGAAAGAAACGCCCGGTTTTTCAAGTGTGATCTGAAGTGTCTGTGCATCAAGCACTTTTACACCTTTGAGCGAGCCGGCTTTGGAGTTATCGCCTTCGTTGTAAAACTCAGTTGCTCCAACCACGCGGCCTTTGAATGAAGTGATAAAATTCGCGTTGCTTGCACTGTTGCGGCAGAGCATTTCAAAGGAATATTTGAAATCCTCAGCAGAAACCGCACGTCCTTTTCCATCAGGGAAACAGGCATCGTCCTGGAACTTAACATCTTTGCGCAGGTGGAAAGTATAAACTGTTCCGGAAGAATCAATTTCCCATTTTTCAGCAATGCTGGGCACGATACGCAATGTGCGCGGATCGAATTTTACAAGACCTTCATAGATCTGAGATGCAATATGCGAGGAAATCGCGTCTGTGATGAGGATCGGGAAAAGGGTCTGGAATTTGTCCGTTTCATTGAAACGAAGTGTTCCTCCATAAAAACGGTTGCCTTTACCTTCTTTATGTGTCGTTTCTGAGCCTCCTTGGTTGCTGCAGGAAAACGCCAGAAAGGCAAAAGGGAGAAACAGCAATACTTTTCTCATAGTGTATGAAAATGTAACGGGTTTAAGAGCAATTCTATCGGGCGAAGATACAAATTCGTCGGAATGGATAGCTTTTTTTCAGATAAATCAAAATACATGAATAATAATTAAAATCATTTTTGGCCTCGTTTTTGACATACAAAGGCCCCAGTTTCATGCGGTTACGTCGCTATATCAGCCGGTTTCCGACGAACCAAAATGAGTATTTATCGAAAAAATTTCACCTTTTATTTTAATTTGTCCGTTAACATTATTAATATTGCCCGTCAAAATCCAGAGGTGCTCCCCCATCTGCACTCCACAATGAAAAAGAATAAACTACTCCTGCTGATGTCGATTGCCTTTCTGCTTGTGCTGAAAGGATACTCCCAATCTATGATATTGCTGGAAGGTACCTACCAGGGAAAGAATGTGTACGTCCAGAACCCATTCGCAAGCGGTGGAGTCGGTTTTTGCGTGTATGAAGTTCGTGTCAATGACCAGGTAACTACTGACGAAATCGGTTCAAGCGCTTTCGAGGTTGATCTTCGCAATTTCCAGCTTAAAATCGGCGATCCTGTTACTATCAAAATTTTCCATAAAGACGATTGTAAGCCTAAAGTTCTCAATCCTGAGGTCCTCAAGCCAAAATCAACTTTCGTCACTTTAGCTACCGGTATCAGCATCGACTGTACGAGTGAAATGCTGAAATGGACTACTACCGGCGAACAAGGCAAGCTTACCTTTATTGTTGAGCAATACCGCTGGAACAAGTGGGTGAAAGTAGGAGAGGTAGACGGGATCGGAACACCAGGAACAAATAATTATACTTTTAAAGTAGTAACCCACTCAGGCGAAAATCAATTCCGCGTAAAACAAATCGATTACAGCGGACAGGCACGCACCTCCCCGGTAGCGAAATGCACATCGACAAAAGCACCAATCAAATTCTACCCGGTTAAAGCAAAAGATAAGATCACATTCGAAGGTGGTGAAACACTCTGGGAGATCTATGATCAGTACGGTAATATTGTTAAGAAAGGCTTCGGAGGCACTATCGACGTAACAGGACTTGCAAAAGGCGGATATTTCCTCAACTACGATAATTCGGTTGGCGAATTCTTCAAACAATAAGCCACAGAAAAATTTTAATTAGCAATCCTCCAGGTTTAATCTGGGGGATTGTTTGTTTAACAACCAGCCATGAATAAGATCGAGCACATTGGAATTGCTGTAAGCAATATGGAAAAGTCGAATGAGCTGTTTTCAAAGCTGTTTGGCGCAGGGCCTTATAAATCAGAAGTGGTGGAAAGCGAAGGAGTGGCCACTTCATTTTTCAAAACCGGCGCGAACAAAATTGAATTGCTCGAAGCGTTAAATCCGGAAAGCCCGATCGCGAAATTCATTGCAAAAAAAGGCGAAGGAATTCATCATATCGCTTTTGATGTGGATGATATTCATGCCGAGATGAAACGATTGAAGGAGGAAGGGTTTATTTTATTAAGCGAAGAACCGAAACGCGGCGCTGATAATAAATTGGTTTGTTTTCTGCATCCGAAAAGCTCAAATGGTGTTTTGATTGAGCTTTGCCAGGAAATAAAAAAATAATTACCAATTACCGGATTACAAATTACCAATTGAATCCCTCTTGTCGCCTTCGATACGTTTCGCTGGATAATTGTTCGGTCTTCGCATAGCTTTTAACAAAGCGAAACTACTCCGTCTGACAAAAGGAAATTTCTTCTTGTCAGACGGAGTAGCGA
>JALYQL010000126.1 GCA_030855855.1 Bacteroidota bacterium
GCCATGGAGTCCAGTATACAGGATAATAATCATAATAGTAAGGAGATTCCCAAACAACATATGACGGAGAATAAACATAAGCGACCGTAGGCCAGCCCCAGACATTCACGCCCACTTCAGTAGTGTAAATAAAACCAGCTTTCGCGCTTTCTTCTTTCGGCTCGATGATCACAGCTTGTCCATAAATATCTTCATCGCCTACAACTTGTACACTTGCCGTGTTCTCTCCGCTTTTTTCAATTTCAATGACTGCGATGTCCTGCTCTTCCGATTCATTTACCGGCACACGGAGCGTAATCGCATGTGCATCACCATCACCCAGATCAACTACGCGGATGTAATCCACTTTTCCGTCGCCGTTAAGATCGATATTATTAATGCCGGTGGATTTATCATTCAGTGATTTCTCAAATTGCTCGATACTTGCTGAAGATTTAAAAAGATCAAGCACTGCGTATAAATCCAGATTGTCGCCGGGCAATCCTGTTGGTTTTGGATCTTTTTCACCAGAGCAAGCCTGAAACAGCAACGCTGCTATGCAGGTCCCTGCGAATAAAACTGTCTTTTTCATAACGGTACATTATTAAAAATCAGAATTGGGTCTCTGATGTTTGATAAAGTTGCATCAATAAAGCAAACAGGGATCGCGCTATTCGACCGTTCGAAGAAATTCAGAGATAGATTGCAAAAAAAACAAATGCAGAAACGACGTAGTTCTAAAACGCCAGCCAGCCTAAACCGATTTTAATTTCAAACAAGTTATGCGTGCGCAAACCTTTGTTGAAGTTGGCGAGGATATAATTTTGTGTGTTCAGGCTTGTGTTTCTGAATAGTGGACTATCACCCCCGCGGAAAAAATTTACCCCGAACGTTGTATTAATGTAAAAGTTATGTCCGATCGGGTTTGTTTTACCAATTGCATATCCAAGCTTCGCGCAGGTGTAAGGGCTTGCCGGGCCGTCAAGATCCACCGAAAAACCATTGCCTGAGTAAACAGTTAATTTATTGTCAGCAGTTGCGAGGCCGTATTTGACAATTCCCACCGAAACCTGGTGATATAAGCCTGTTGGCGCCACGAAATTTTTCCGGAAGAACTGGAAGTGCAGCTCATAAATAGAAAGATTGCAATCAGCAACACCTTTTTTCGGAAAAAAGTATCCGTAATTTTCCAACTCGCCATTTTTGAAAATATATTCCTGTTTTGCGCGGTAATAGCTGAAGCCCATCGTTACTTTTCGGGAAATGGTGTAGTTCACGGCCACTTCACTTTTATAAGAAAGCCGTGTAGATCCGATAACGTCTGTGATTCCTCCTGAAAAATCAGTCAGATAGAAAAATGAAGAAGCATTGTAGCCTACTGAAAGGCGCTTTCCCTGGTAACCCGGAACCTGTGCGGAAATGGTTTGTAATCCTGCAGCAAAAACAAACAGAGTAAACAGTAATTTTCTCATCGTGAAGTTGTTTTTGTGGCTTTTGTTTTCTTGTCGCGTTTTATCTGCAGCATCATGTCGTACATGATCGAGTTGATATATCCTTGTTTGGATTTTGATTTCAGGTGTACGGTGTTCTTCACGTCGGGATCACCTGTTTTAACATCGTACATGAGCGTATAATAAAATGTATGATGTTCTGGTGTTAATGCGTACGCAATCGCAAAAGGCAGAACAGGGTACACGAATACCGACAGTAAAATGATAAAGCCGCGGCCTTCTCTTTTCTGCTTATAAGTGTACACGCCGGTATAACAGAAATGAGAAGTATTGTATTTTTCTACCAGCGGAAGCATGCGGTCGGTTTCAAGCGGAAGCATTCCCAAATCATCTTCATGATCGAGGCGTTCGCCCATCCAGTCATTTACAACCGCCATGTCATTATACTTCTCAACATCATTTGCCGTAAAGCTTTTCGGGTTCAGCAATTCGATGCTCAGCCCGGCATACCCTGCGTTTTCCCTTACCTGCGCGGAAAATTCTAATTGTTGTGTTTCGGATTGGATGCGTTTTAATCCTTTACGGTCATCCGCCATGTAATAGAACGGATCAACAAACACAACGGTATCAATACCGAGGCTCAGGCCTTGTTTTTTGTTCGTGGAATTTTTCTGTTGCTCCATTTTGCGGACTTCATACGAGCTCATTTTATCCCGCTTTGCTTTTTCCGCTTCTCCGAGCGCGTGTTTTTCTGCAGCAGTAGCTTCTGCCGCGTCGAACATTGCTTTTACACTGCTATTGTCAATAATATCGGCAAATGCAAGCAGGTAATATTTGCTGGCATCCGATTTTTTTGTTTCAGTTGCTTCCTGTTTTTCAAGATTCTTTTTAGCCTGGCGTAGCTTGTCATATTTTGAAACGTATGCTTTCGAATCGGATTCAGGCGTTTTGTTTTCTTCTTTCACAACCACTTTTTGCGCTGTTGTATCCACTGTGTCTTTTTTCATTTCAAGATAAAGCGCCAGCGTTTTTTTCATATCCACATAATGAATATCATTCATCCTGACCGCCTCTTCAGCAAGATCATTGCACATCGCTGTGATGATATGGTTGGTAGAATCGGTTTGCGAAAGATTATAGAGATAACGCAACGCAAGCATGTTCAGTTGTGCCGCATTCACCTGGCCGAAAACGTGGTAACACTGCTGCTGGTTACCTTCTTTTTTTCCATAATATTCAGAGACATCGCTGTAGTCGCCATGGTTTTTATATTTCGCCATTCCGTAAAGCGCTTTGCCGATAGTTAATTTAAGATACGAGCTGGTCGAATCCTCCTTTTGCAGCACATAAGAATTATAAAGCGCCGACACATAATCTTTCCTGTTAAGCATGATGCGAACCGTCTCGAACCGGCAGATCTTTCTTACGGTGTAAAACGATTGTTCAGACGATGCAAATTTCTGAACACCACAATCCGACATTCCTTCTAAGATTGATTCGAGCCTTTTTCTTCTTGTCGCAATATTCGGATGAGAGGAATAAGAATCATCATCCATATCGTTTTCCAGATTTATCGGGCGGACACTGTCGAGGAAAAGGTCTGCTGGAAGCTCCATGATGGAATTCTCAAGGAATTTCCCTTCAAATTCAAAATCTTCGAACGGAAGCTCGGAAAACTGCAAAACAAAAAAGGAGCTTATTGCTTCACCGCAATCGTAACCGGTTTTTGAAAGACGCGCGATTCCGATCGAATCTGCTTCAAGCTCGAGTTCTTTGCTGTAGCTGCTGGCAGTGCGGATCTGGTCATCGTAAGTATTGTATTTGTAATTGTTATTGTCGGAAAAGATCTGCTTCTGGCGGATGTATTCATTCATCGTATGGTGACGTTCATAATGCGCGACTTCGTGTGAAATTATAAACGCAAGCTGCGCTTCATTCTCGAGCTGCGCTACCAGTCCCAGCGTGATGAAAATAATTCCCTGGTTGGTTGAAAAAGCATTTACTTCCGACGATTTCAGACAATAGAACCGCAGCTTGGCACGCAGCTCAGGCTGGTTAATGAGTACATGATCCGCTACTGTGTTGACGTAATTGGTCACCGAATCGCCGAATAAAACTTTTCCGCTTAGCAACAGCTCGTCAATAATGTAATTTGTCTCGAGCAAAAATTCATGCTTCGTGGCATTTACATTATGGTTCCTGGAATTTTTGGCTTCCTCCTTTACGTCTTGTTTATATTTTTCCTGCGAAAGCATCCTGAAATCCTCAGGAATTGTCCCCGCACATTTCAACGCTTTGTAATTGTTGAAATCCACCGGCGCATTTTGTGCCATCATGCATGTCGAAGCAACTAAGGCAACCAGCAGGGCAAAAATTGATTTTTTCATTTCACTAATTTGTAATTGAATAAAATGATACATCGCATACGCGACGATCTTCTTTTTTTACAATCTTTTTAAAGGCAGATAAATTCCCGCAGTTATCCCATGCATGTATTTGGTCTGCGGATGATTGTTTACCGCGCCACCCAATCCTAAAATTGCCGAATACTGCGCGGTTACCGAAAAATGTTCCAGCTCATAAATTCCGCCGAAAAGAATTTCTATAGCAACACGGCCGCTTTTCTCAGGCAAAAAATCTTCTGCTTTAAAATCGTCCTGATTATAATTGAATGTAGCGGTTTTTTCAGGCAGAATAAAACGTGAAGAAGAACGTTTGTAGCCCATTCCCCATCCGAAATGAAGCAACAGGAACTCGTTGAACTCTTGCGGTATTTCATAACCGAACCTCAGGCTGATCACGTAACAGGTTCTCTCGGCGGTTCCTGCAATTTCCACCCTGTTATATGAATTGTTGGCCAGGTCAGCAATGTAAAATGCTGAATCGGTGTGTGGGAAATAGTATGAAAATCCAATTCCATTAAAAGCTGAAACCGGAATACTGTATCCCTGCAGAATATAATTTCCTTCGATGCGGATGCCAGGCGAAAAAGGTGACATATGCCCCATCTGCCTGTTGGTATTGTTCGTGCGGTCCATCGCATCAGGATATTTGGCAATAAATCCCAAAGCATACGCTGATACGCCAAACGATTGTGCGCCTGCATAAACAGCAAGCAATAAACAGGTGAGGGTGGTGAAAATTATCTTTTTCATTTATTCGTACTTGTTAAGCTTATCGTACATCCCGAAAATTTGTTGTTGGATAAACCTTCTACGATACCGGATTAATATTTGAGTTGAGATCGACATTCCGG
>JALYQL010000128.1 GCA_030855855.1 Bacteroidota bacterium
TTTTTTTACAAAAATCTCCCCTTTTCGGCAGAATATTACATAGCTATTCAGTTGTTTTTCCCAGTGTTTTCAACAGGTGTAGGATTTTTTCAGGATTGACTAAATACGTTGGGGAAACTTCAAAAAATCTTCGTAATCTTTTTGACACAGCAGAACGGAAAGACTGGGTCATTTTTATTGACGAGGGAGATGCATTGCTCGGTATGCGTGCCGATCTTTCTACATCGCAAAGCAGCACCGCTCAAAGCAATAATCATGATGTTGCCTACATTCTTCAGCGAATTGAAACTTTTGACGGAATTATAATCATCGCAACAAATCTTGCCAATAATATTGATGCAGCATTTGAACGACGTTTTGAAGGTAGAATTAAATATATGGAGCTAAATGTTGAAGGGCAATTGAAAGTCTGGAACAATGTCTGGCCGACACAACTTCAAATAGAACCGGGTACAAGAGTAGACGCGATGCTTGCTGATAATGCACTTTCCCCTGCATCAATTGTAAATGTGGTTCAGCGATTAGCAATTATGATGGCAGAAAAAAAAGAGTCTGTTGTTCCTAAAGAGCTTATCCGTAAATGTATTATGGATGAAGCTATAAAATATAAGGGTAGACCTTCGTAAAGGAATTATCACTTCCCAATACAAAACTTCCCAAAAATATTCGCCAGCAAATCCTCACTACTTATCTCCCCAGTAATCTCCCCCAGATAATGCAGCGCCTCACGAATATCCTGCGCCAGCAGATCACCGCTCATATTATTATTCAACCCGTCAATCGTACGCTGAATTGCATTGCTCGTATAACGCAGCGCTTCCACATGCCGCGCATTCGTCACAATCGTCTCCGTTACATTCACCGTGCGACTGTCGAATAAACTCACCAGCTTCAATTTCAAATCATCGATATATAATTTTTCCTTGGCAGAAATAAACAGCACCTCATGCGATGCGAATTCAGCTTGCATTGCGCCAAAATCTTCTTTGTCAATTTTGTTGCCAATGAGAAGCAGCTGTGAATTATCAGCGTTCAAATGCTTTTTTATTTCTTCGATGTTCAGCTTTAATTCTCCGGCAGTGATCTCATGCACGTCGAAAAGATAAATGACGATGGCCGACTGCTTTATTTTTTCGAAGGAACGTGATACGCCAATGGATTCGATCACATCTGTTGTGTCGCGTAATCCGGCGGTGTCTATGAAACGGAAAAGGATTCCGTCAATCGTGATTTCGTCTTCGATGCTGTCGCGTGTGGTTCCGGGAATTTCGGAAACGATGGCACGTTCTTCATCTACAAGCGCGTTGAGCAATGTGCTTTTTCCGGCGTTCGGTTTTCCGACTATGGCAACCGGAATTCCATTCTTTATCACATTGCCGACTTCAAACGAATCGATAAGCCGGCCTACTAAACGCTGAATGGTGTAAAGCAATTTTTTCAGATCGTCGCGGTTGGCGAATTCTACGTCTTCTTCGGCAAAATCCAATTCAAGCTCTATCAATGATGCGAAATTCAGCAAGTGCTCGCGTAATGTTTTGATCTTCGAAGAAAACCCGCCACGCATTTGTTCGAGTGCTACCTGGTGCGAGGCTGCGGACTGCGACGCAATAAGATCTGCTATTGCTTCGGCCTGCGAAAGATCGAATTTGCCATTGAGAAAAGCACGCAACGAAAATTCACCGGGCTTTGCCATGCGAGCGCCGTAACGGATAAGCAACTGAACAAGCTGCTGCTGTATGAAAATGGAACCATGACAGGAAATTTCAACTACATCCTGGCCGGTGAAAGATGTCGGGCCTTTGAAAATAGAAACCAACACTTCATCCAGCGCAATATCGCCTTCACCCATCGTCCCGAAATGAATGGTGTGGGAGGGATGATGCGTAATCTTTTTCGCCTTGCCGAATTTATTCCGGAAAACAGATTCAGTAATCGAAAAAGATTCAGGCCCGCTTAAACGGATTACTGCAATAGCGGCAGTTCCATGAGCAGTGGCAAGGGCAACAATGGTGTCTTCGCGGTCGAATTGCATAAAAAAGGTACGAATTACGGGGTACGAATTACGAATCAGGCGAATATACGAAGGCTGGTGCCTGGTGGCAAACAATCAAAACCGTCAAACTGATCCACTACTTAATATTCTCCTGATTCGTAATTCGTTCCCATTGGTAAAGTAAGGAAAAGTCAGTCAGTAGTCGGTGGTCGGTAGTCTGTGGTTTGTGGTAATGCACTGATAGTCAGTAGGTAAATATACTTGTGGGGTGATAACAGCTACTGCAATGATTCATACGTGTAGGATAAACTGGTCTGCGTATTTGGTGTTCGTGTAGGATAGATTCTTTCAATTAAATTCTTTGTGCCTTTGTGGCAATCCTTTTTTGTGGTAAGTACATGTTCTATCGCAGGTTGTTCTGTCATCAGGTTCTAAGGACACCAAGAAATAGGCTTCTTATCCTTAAATTTGAATCCTATGAATCCTTCCGAACATCTTCTTGAAACCGTCCGCTTTGAATTTCAACGCAACAAACAACTTGCAGAAAAAGCGATGGCACAGCTGAATGATGACGAATTTCAAAAGCAAAGCACACCCGATTCCAATTCCGTTCAGATTATTGTGCAGCATCTTGCCGGCAATATAATCTCCCGCTGGACAGATTTTCTCACCACCGACGGCGAAAAAAAATGGCGAAACCGCGACAGTGAATTCGAATCACAGCATTTATCGCGCGAAGAGCTTATGCAGCATTGGGAAAAAGCCTGGAACATCCTCTTTGACACGATCAATAATCTCGCAGCAGAAAATTTGCTTCAAACTATTCACATCCGCAAAGAACCCATGACTGTCACACAAGCCATGTTGCGGCAAATCTCGCATTACAGCTACCACGTCGGACAAATAGTGCAGCTCGCAAAAGAATGGAAAGGGGAGGAGTGGAAGACATTGTCAATTCCTAAGAATAAGTCTGCGGAACATGGGCTGGGGTCTTATAAAGAGGGGAAGTAGGCAGTGGGCAGTTGGCAGTTGTCAGTAGGCAGTAGTCAGTGGGCAGGTAATCAGAATAGCAAATTATCCGCATTAGCAAATTAACACATTAGCACATCATCATATTTCCATGGAAGAACTTTTAGCAATTACCCCGATCATCACTTACATTATCATTGGCCTCACCTGCGTCATCTCATTTCTGACCATGCAGAACAACGAGATTAAAGGCAGGTATATGTTCAATGCCTATGCTATTGCGCATCACCGTGAGTGGTGGCGGTTTTTTACTCATGGCGTGCTGCATGCCGATTTTATGCATTTGTTCGTCAATATGCTTTCGTTTTATTTTTTGGGTCCGTGGGTGGAAAGGCTCTTTATTCATTATTTCGGCAAGACCATGGGCGAAGTAAATTACCTGCTGCTCTACATCGGCGCGCTGCTTTTTTCTTCGCTGTTTACCTTTTTTAAGCAAAAAGACAATCGCTATTACAATGCACTCGGCGCTTCGGGAGCAGTCTCTGCTGTCGTCTTTGCTTACATTCTCATGAACCCTGTTCAGCCGCTTAATCTTTTCCTGGCTATTCCTATTCCCGGCTGGATCTATGGCATACTCTATCTCGTGTATTCGTCCTATATGTCCAAAAAGGAGCTTGATAATATCGGTCACGACGCACATTTCTGGGGTGCAGCATATGGTTTTGTCCTTACTATCCTTATGAAGCCGGTTTTTTTCAGTGAGTTCATATTTGCGATAAAAGAAAAGCTCTCGATCCTGGTAATTTGACCATTTCGTAACTCCACATCTACTTCATACGTAAACCAATACAATTCCGAAAACCTCTACACTTCGTTCCGGTATCTTACCGGGATTGAATCTTAATTTTCGGTAATTTCACCCCTATATGAGTCACGGCCCCGCCGACATCCTGTATTTAAACGGAGAAGAAAAAAACTCCGGGGATCCGCTTTTTAATTCGCACAACCGCTCTTTCCGTTATGGCGACGGATTGTTTGAAAGTATGCGCCTGGTCAATGGCCGCCTTTCATTCTCCCAGCGGCACATGTCGCGGTTAATGGCCGGTGTAGCTTTATTACAACTGCGCCTCCCCGATAATTTTGTCAGCGTTTCACTCGAAGAATGGTGCAACCGTCTTGCCGTTCGCAACAATATCACCGGCGGCGCGCGTGTCAGGCTCTCCGTTTTTCGAAACGATGGCGGCTATTATCACCCGCTCACCAACGATGCTTCCTGGCTGCTCGAAATGTGGCCGTTCGATCACAACGAATATTTATTGAACGACAAAGGCCTCACCGTCGAGCTTTACCAGGATATCCGCAAGCCCATCAATAAGCTTTCCACGCTCAAAACAGCCAATGCGCAATTGTATGTGCTGGCCGCATTGTACGCGCGCAAAATGAATGTCGACGATGCCATTCTCATCAATCACAACGGAAACGTCATCGAAGCTACAGGCTCCAGTCTTTTTGCTGTCAAGAACGGTGTGCTTTACACCAGCCCGCTTTCCGAAGGTTGTGTTGCCGGTGTCATGCGCGCCGTCATCATGGAAATCGCGCAGGAAAATCGTATCGCAGTTTACGAAGTCCCGCTCCCCCTGAGCGTCATGCTCAATTCCGACGAAATTTTTCTCACCAACGCCGTCCGTGGCATCCAATGGGTAAGCTCCTATAAAGCAAAACGTTATTTCAACAATACCGCAAAGAAATTTGCTGAGTATGTGAATAAAAGAGTGGCTTTGCCTGCAACGCATTAAAATGTGCAGATGTGTAAATGTGCAGATGGAGGATTTTTTCGAAACTTTCTGATATTTTCTCTGTTTTATAATTATGGCGTGCCCCATGAAGTACGCGCTACGCTTGCACTTCATAGGTCGGGCTTTACGCGTCTCGGTTTAACCGGGACTTGCTGCAATCCCTCACGCAAACAAACAGGCGCAATAACATTTGCTGGCTACGCAACGGGTATTCTCTGCGCCTCAACAGGCGCAATAACATTTGCTGGCTACGCACGGGTATTCTCTGCGCCACAACAGGCGCAATAACATTTGCTGGCTACGCACGGGTATTATCTGCGCCACACGTCGCGATGCCTCGCGACGCTACAATTATGCCACGTCGCGATGGCACGCGGCGAAAACATTATGCCACGTCGCGATGCCACAATTATTCATTGGTAATTGGTAATCCAGTAATTGGTAATTACTTTTTTCTTCAGCCCTGATTTCCATTTTCCCAATTTCCACTTTCCCAATTGGTAATTGATAATTGGTAATCCGGCACCGAAGGCGTCCCCTTGGGATAATTGGTAATTATTCCGTCGTGCTTCTTATCAGCTGCGATCGGTATTTTGTGAAAATGCTGCTCTTGGAAACAAAGCCGATGTACATTTCATTTTCTACTACTGGCAAATTCCATGCGCCGGTTTCGTCAAACTTTTTCATTACGGCATACATATCGTCGTCGGGCTGTACAATGGCGGCGGGCGGGTGCATCAGTTGCTCTACAGTTACTTTATCATATTTATCATGGCGAAACATTACTTCGCGAATATGATCAAGCGTGATGATGCCGAGCAATTTTCCTTCTTTATCTGTCACCGGAAAAATGTTACGACTCGATTTGGAAACTATTTCCACCAGCTCGCCCAGCTTTAAAGACGGCAGCACGGTCTGAAATCCGGTTTCAACTATTTTCCGCACTTTCAGTGTGCTCAGAATATTGCGGTCGCGGTCCTGTGTGAAAATATGCCCTTTCTTCGCCATCTTTTTCGTGTCCATCGAAAACGGCTCAAAATATTTCACCACCGAATAGCTCAGCGCCGAAACAATCAGCAGCGGTATCATCAGCTCATACCCGCCTGTAATTTCCGCAATGAGAAATATTCCGGTCAGCGGTGCATGAAATATTCCGGTGAGCACACCCGACATTCCCACTAGGGTAAAATTCGCAATCGGCATACTTGTGAATCCAAGCAACTCAAGACCTCTTGAGAAAACAAATCCCAAATAGCCGCCTGTGAAAAGGGCAGGAGCGAAGTTGCCACCGTTTCCGCCACTACCGATCGTCGCGCCCACTGCAAAAACTTTTATCAGCATGATGATCGTCACAAAAAGTAAAAAGCCTGCGCCGCTCGTTACGTAATCTTCGAAGAACGAATTTTTTAAAAGGTTCTGATATTGTCCATCCGCAAGACTTTTAACCGACGAATAACCTTCACCGAACAGGCTTGGAAATAACCAGATCAGCAATGCGAGCGTCAATCCTCCGGCGACGGCTGAAGTCCATGGAAATTTTTTCTTCTTCTTGAAAAATGTATCCACTTTCGGGAACATACGCGAATAATATACGCAGAAGAATCCGCACAAAATTCCGAGCAGCATATACCACGGCACATTATGATAATCGAACGCCTGCTGCAGCTTGAAGGAAAACAAAACATCATCGCCGAGAATTATTTTCGAGCACAACGCACCTGTCGCAGCCGCAATCATCAGCGGAATGAATGCAGAGATCGTTACATCGACCAGCAACACTTCAAGCGCGAATAATAATCCTGCCACCGGCGCGCTGAACGCTGCTGCAATTCCGGCCGCCGCTCCACTGGCGAGTAAAAGCGTCCGGTCTTTATAAGTGATGTGGTACGTCTTCGCGTAATTAGAGCCGATAGCAGCGCCTGTAGTCACAATCGGCGACTCCAATCCCGCCGAGCCGCCAAAGCCGACCGTAAGCGCGCTCGTTACAAGGTGCGAATACATCTGGTCTTTGGGAAGGTTGCTCGATTTTTTCGCAATCGAATGCAGGATATTTGAATTTCCCCGGCCAAGCCTTCCCTTCAGAATCCGCTGCACAAACCAAACCGTGAGCAGTATCCCGATCATCGGAAATATCAACGCCGGAATATATTGGTATTTGTTGCCGTAATCGTGCGCTATCAGCAACTGCATTTTATGCACAGTCCATTTCAAACCCACAGCAGCAAGCCCGGCAGTAAGCCCCACAAAAATACTCGACAGGATTAAAAATTGCTTTTTGTCAAGCTTATTGTGTAACCAGTCAATCGCACGCTCTACCGGATGGAGAATTTTAGTCACGGGCAAAGGTAATCTAATTCGAAGATTTGAAGATTCGACAATTGGAAATCTACCTACGCAAGCTCCGGCAGACAGGTTGGGAAAGCAGGAAACTGGCCCACTTTCTAATTCCATTTTCTAATTCAAAGAAGGATCTTCCGGAAAATTTGCCATGGGGGCAAAAGCATTTCCCATTTTCTTCACTGCTGCGGTCCACATCTTTTCGGGATCTACGTTGAAAATAATTTCGTTATCCGGTTTTGAA
>JALYQL010000357.1 GCA_030855855.1 Bacteroidota bacterium
CATTCGTCATTAAAATATTTTACATCATTATTCTTTGCTTCATGTTGAACTTCTTCAGTAACTACTTCGTTTTTGTTAATATCATTTAAAGAACAGCCATTTATTAATATCCTATTATCATTTAATAGAGTTTATATCGATTAAGTTTTTAAGAGTCCGCTGTTGAAACAATGTTTTAATTGCCTGAATACCCGTTCTTTGAAAGTATAGTTTAACACAATGAAATTAGACTATAAAAATCTAAAGAAAAAATCAAGCTTGTTGAAATCAGCCACTGGGTTGAGCTTGAAAGAGTTTGATTTTTTGAAGCCGCCATTCGAAAAAAGTTGGTTGAATTACATTAACCGATACACGTTTGAAGGCAAAAAGCGGCAACGCACACGAGCAGTTCGAGCGGACAATACTTTCCCCTGCATAGAGGACATGATGATTTTTATTCTTTACGATTATCGCCATAACCCAACGCAGGAATTCATGGGACTTCATTTTGATCTACCACAACCCAAAGTTGCGATGTGGATAAAAGTTCTGGAACCTGTTCTTGAGAAGAGTTTGAAGCAAATGGGACTTGTTCCAACACGTGAAAGCGATTCCTTGAATGAACGTCTGGTTAATTCCGTAACCATTCTGCTGGATGGAAGCGAGCGTGTTGTTAATCATCCAAAGTATGATCAGGAAGAATTCTACAGCGGAAAAAAAAGAAACACACAATAAAAAACAACCTGATAACAAGCATGATTGGCGAAGTGCTTGAATTTCTTTCCTTTTCCAAAAAAGTAATGCTGCTTGTGGATTTGGGATTTTTAGGATTAAGCAGTGAAAACGCCCAGGTAATATTGCCTTACAAACAAAAGAAAAATCAAGAACTTGATGCAATCAAGAAAGCTTACAACAAATGGCAGGCAAGTGTACGTGTTCGCATTGAACACACAATTGCAAGTATAAAAATCTTCAGAAAAGTGAAAGAAACATTCCGTGGCAGATTATACAACAGAGAAGATACCGTAATGCTCGTGGCTTGCGCCTTACACAATTTGAAATTAAAGGTGAAATTCACATAATGAACTTAATCGATATAAAATCTATTAAAGATAATCTTTCGGGCGCCATATTGCCAAGGCGATGTTATGGAGAGTTTTTTATTTGAAGCCCCGGAAAACTCCATCGTGATCAGCTGATTTAGAAAAATCTTCGAAATCCATATTAGAAATTGAAAGATTGTTTTCAACGCCCCACACTTCAGAAGGAATAACACGAAAGGATTTTGATTTATTTTTTTTCAAACCAATGCAAAGAACCGGATGTTCGGGGTTCGTATTTGTTACAGAATCTGCGAAAAAAATAAAGGAATAAGGATAATTCTTTATTGTATCGGCCCCTAACTCCATAGCAGAATAAGACTTAAAACTGGAATCATTGACATATGAAATATTAGCTAAAAATCCATGTTGCTTTTCTGGCGTTTGAATTTCCAAACAAATTTGAGACCAGGTAGAATCATTGGTGAAATCAGTTCTTAATAGAATTGCATACTTTGAGTTGGGAATGGATTTTGTCAAAATTTGATGAGTGTAAAAACTACTCATTAGTGCGATAATTAGTATGGAACAAACTGCAATATTTCTTGATCGATATTTCATTTTATTCTTATCAAAATTCTCCCTAACTACCTCATACCCGCCACAAACATTCGCTTATCCACCCATTACAGCCGGATTGGTGCCATAATCTGGCGGATATTTATTTTGAAAGTTAGCCATTTTTTTACGCGTATTATATCCATAAATTTCGGCAATCGTACTACCTGAATTCTGGATATACCCTGTCAATCACCAGCCGCGTCTGCGGATGTTAATATCTTAAACGGTCTAAGGAAAAACCTTGTAAATATCTTTTCTGTGAGTAAAGACAGTTAATCATACAACTATTTTATTTTATGGAGAATGCCAGACGTTTTCGAAACAGGAGTAGTTTTTTCTTTCCTTCATCATGGCTAATAATCCGGCATCCTCTTTTTGTTGATCAGAAAGGAGCCGGGCTTTAAAGTGCATTTTTTTAGCAAGGTCAATTAGCAATTTTGCAGAAGAATCGCTATCAACATTTATAACAAGAGTTTTCATGTGAAATATTTATACAATAATACAAAAGCCACACGGCATTAGCACATTTACTCATTTGCATCCACCGTGGCGGACAGCAATCTTTTCACGCTTTAAGAATCTCCCAAACAAAAATCTCCCCATCACAATCCACATCCTCACCAATAATTTTCAACCCGCATTTTTCCAGCACACGCAGCGAAGCAATATTTTCTTTTCTTGCATGCGCGAAAATACGTTGCAGCTTCAAAACAGAAAATCCATAATCAATGCTTGCCTTCGCGCTTTCAGTTGCATAACCTTTTCCCCAATGTTTTTTGTAAAAGCGATAACCTACATCCGTGCTTTTATCCGGATGTAATTTTAATCCGCACCAGCCGAGAATTTCTCCGGTGGATTTTAATTCCACGATCCAGCGCGCGTAACCGTTCGTTTTATAAACATCCTGGTAAGTGGTGAGAAAATCTTTTGCTGCTTCAACGGATTCGAACGGACCATCACCGGTGTACTGAACAACTTCAGGATCGGAGTTCAGATGGAACATTGCTTCTGCATCTTCCGGACGCATTTCACGAAATCGCAGACGTTCGGTTTCCGGCAGGTAAGTCATGTGAAAAAATAATTTCCGTTTAATCGATCGGCGTACGGAAGAATAAACCGATGCCGAAATTATGTCCCGGACCATCCAGCTTAAAATCGGCTTTGTTCCCGTTGTTGTCTGTTAAAACTCCGTTGTTATAGTTGTAAGCAGAATAACGGTACCAGAAATGCATTCCTAAATGTCCTTTCGAACTGAACAGCAGGCGAAGGTTCAATCCTAAATTCATGACAGAGCCATTTGCAATTGCTTTGCCGCCGGTGGAAGTATTGATCACGTAGGAAAAATGCGAATAGCCATAACCGAATGTTCCGTACAAGTCGAGCTTGTTGAGACCAAACGGCGCATGGATATTTACGGAAGGCACAAAATCCAAACTCTTCACCGATTCATTTGCTGCGCTGTCATCGGTAAAGTATTTAGCATAATTTCCATTGATAGAAGCGCCCAGCCAGCTCAGGATGCCGTATTCAAAAGCGAAGGGCACTTCAATTGCCGCGCTTGTATCCCTTTGCCCGACAATATTATTTGTCACATCCGTATAACGGTAATGCTGGATGCCGAGCCCGATACCAACATCAATAAATTTTTCTTTCGGCTTAAAACATTGCGCCGAAGAAATTGAAACGATGGAAAGAAAAACAATGCTGAGGAGAATGATTTTTTTCACAGGGTTTGGGTTTAGGGTTTTCAAACGATCATTCCGGCACCAACCGTTTCATTCGTTCCCTCATCAATCAAAATCACAGAGCCTGTAAAACGATTCGTTCTGTATTTATCAAAGAAAAGCGGAACAGTTGTGCGGATTCTGATTCTTCCGATATCATTCATGCGGATCTCTTTATCATCTTCCATGCGATGAAGCGTATTGATATCCATTTTGTAAGCAATTTCTTTTATTACACAACGTGCATCACGTGAAGTATGTTTGATCATATACTTTCCGTTCAGCTGTAATGGTTTTGCATTGAACCAGCAGATCATCATATCAACATCCTGCGAAACCTGCGGCTGATTATTTTCACGGACGATCATGTCACCGCGTGAAATGTCAATTTCATCTTCCAATGTCATGGTAACGCTCATCGGAGAAAATGCTTCTTTGACATCCGCACCGAAAAGGTCGATCGATTTTACTTTGGTGGTGAACCGGCTCGGAAGCACCACCACGTTATCGCCTTTTCTGAAAACCCCGCCAGCGATCCTTCCTGCAAATCCACGATAGTCGTGATACTCATTGCTCATCGGCCGCACCACGTATTGCACAGGAAAACGTGCGTCAATATGATTGTTGTCGGAGGCGATATGAATATTTTCCAGCTGGTAAAGTAAAGTCGGACCTTCGTACCAGGACATATTTTTGGAACGGTCAACTACATTATCGCCGTTCAGCGCTGAGATCGGAATGAAGCTGATGTCGATGGATTCTAATTTGGATGCAAACGCTTCGAAATCTTTTTTGATGCTTTGAAAAATTTCCTCCTTGTATTCCACGAGGTCCATTTTGTTGATGCAAACAACAATGTGAGGAATTTTCAGAAGAGAAGCGATAAACGCGTGGCGCATGGTTTGTTCGATCACACCTTTACGCGCGTCAATCAGCACGATGGCGAGGTTCGCGGTAGAAGCGCCTGTGACCATATTACGCGTGTACTGAATATGCCCGGGCGTATCCGCGATGATGAATTTCCGTTTTGGCGTGGCGAAATAACGATATGCAACATCAATCGTAATTCCCTGCTCACGTTCCGCGCGCAAACCATCAGTGAGCAAAGCAAGGTTCACATATTCTTCCCCGCGCTGTTCGCTGGAAGCTTTCACCGCTTCATACTGATCTTCGAAAATGGATTTGCTGTCGTAAAGCAATCTTCCGATCAATGTGCTTTTTCCATCGTCAACAGATCCCGCGGTTGTGAAACGGAGCAAATCCATATCCAAATAACCGGATTGTTGATCTTTGATTGTTGATTGTTGATTTAAATCTGGCATTGGATTAATTCTTAGTACTTCTATCGTTTAAAGTTTTATTTGCTGCAGTAAAAATGGCTGTTAATTCATTCGCTTCTTTTAATAATTTTTCCGCATTTTCAATATCAGCCATTTTTACTTCAATAATTATCTCAAGCCAAAAACAACATTCATCAGCCTCTTCTTCAACAATTCCGAGTTTATGTACAAAAGTTGGCTTGGTTTTACTTCTGCAAGCAGCCCTGTAATTTGCCCCAACCGAAGTTCCTGCCCGATAAAGTTGGTCACCCGTTTTCCATGCATCTCTTCCATCCGGCATTGATTTTACATAGCGAACTATATCAATCGCAAATTGTTTGGTTCTCTTTTTTAATTCAATCTGATTCATAATTAATTATATTTTTCGATCAACATTCAACATTCAACATTCAACATTCAAGGATCAACAATCGTTTTCAGAAATATCCCGCCTTTTTACGATCTTCCATTGCAGCCTCAGAACGTTTGTCATCCGCTCTCGTTCCACGTTCTGTTGTGCGCGATGCTGCCACTTCCTGCACAACTTCTTCCAAAGTAGAGGCCGTGGATTCCACCGCGCCCGTGCAGGTAATATCGCCGATCGTTCTGAAGCGAATTGTTTTTTCCTCTACAACTTCACTTGGTCTTTTCTCCATAAAGTCAAAGTCGGCAAGCCATTGTCCGTCGCGTTTGAAAACTTTTCTTGAATGGGAAAAATAAATTTTAGGTAATGGAATATTTTCGGCGAGAATATATTGCCACACATCCATTTCCGTCCAGTTCGAGATCGGGAATGCGCGGAAATGTTCGCCCATATTTTTTTTGCCATTGAAAAGATTCCATAATTCAGGACGCTGGTTTTTCGGATCCCATTGACCGAATTCATCACGGTGAGAAAAGAAACGTTCTTTCGCTCTTGCTTTTTCTTCATCACGCCGGGCGCCACCGATTGCACAATCTGTTTTCAGCTCTTCAATTGCTTCAAGAAGCGTGACAGTCTGCAAAACATTCCTGCTTGCGTTGATTCCTTTTTCCTCCACAGCAGTTCCTTTATTGATAGAATCCTGCACCGAACGCACTACTAATTTCGCGCCGATCTCATTCGCCCACCAATCGCGGTATTCGAGCGTTTCCGGAAAATTGTGCCCGGTATCAATATGCAGCAGCGGAAAAGGAATTTTTGCCGGCCAGAATGCTTTTCGTGCAAGATGGCTTACAACAATAGAATCTTTCCCACCGGAAAACAGCAGCACAGGCTTTTCAAATTGCGCAGCAACTTCACGCAAAATAAAAATTGATTCGCTTTCTAATTCCTGTAAATGTTTGAGTGTGTAATTGTTCATTATAATAGTTGGATTATTCAAAACGTATATGCCTGTTCACAAAAGTCAGAAGCGCCTGCACGCTGTCGTCTTCATTCTGCGCATCAGTTTTTAATTCCAGCGCAGGTGATGACGGTGCTTCGAATGGTGCGTTTACACCGGTAAAATCTTTTATCTCTCCTTTGCGGGCTTTCGCATACAAGCCTTTTACATCACGCTCTTCGCAGGTAGCAAGCGGGGCGTTGATGTAAATTTCAAGGAAATCATTTTCGCCGATGATATTTTTCGCAAGCGCGCGCAAATCATTGGTCGGACTTACAAAGCTGCAGATAGTCACGATGCCGGCGTCAATAAATAATTTTGCGGCTTCTGAAATGCGGCGGATATTTTCTGTGCGGTCCGTTTCAGAAAAACCGAGGTTGTTATTTATTCCCGAACGCACATTATCGCCATCCAGCACGTAAACCAGCTTTCCCTGTGCATGCAACGCGCGCTGAAGTCCGGCTGCAAGTGTGGATTTACCTGAACCGGAAAGTCCGGTAAGCCAGAAAACTTTTGCCTTTTGCTCTAGCAAACGCTCGCGATCTTCCCGCTGCACGAGCCGGTCGAAAATGGTATGGATGTTTAATTGTTCTGTCATAAAATAAAAATGGCCTTTACAGTTTTACCCGGAAAGACCCTTGCGTTGTCATAATTAACAAAAACAGCCTTTCCGTTTTTTCAGCACATACACATCCGGCAACACATCATTGATGCCTGCTTGCTGTGATGAAAATGGAATTTTGTTTTCATGCTGTTTGAATCTGGCCGCTGCCCGGGAGCAATTGCGGGTGACAAATATAGCACGGAAAAGGGATTTATTCCAAATTTCATTTGTGATAAGGGGTTTGGCAATTTGGTTGGTTCTGACCGACTGTTATTTGCTTATTTACCTTGCTTTCGGGCATTCGTAGCATTCGTAATTCGTTCCCCTTCCGTACATTTGCCACCTAGCACATATCCTCTTGAAAAGTATATACGATTTTTTAAAATCACCGCTCATTGACCAGGTTGGGGTGGAAGAGCGTGTCGCAAGGTTCAATACACGCAGCATCAAGAAATCATCCAAAGTGGAAGGACTGAAGATCGCGATCAACATGATCGATCTTACGACGCTGGAAGGGAAAGATACCGAAGGAAAAGTGCGCCAGCTTTGTTATAAAGCACAGCACCTGCATGATAGTATGCCGGGAATTCCGACGGCTGCTGCAGTATGTGTTTACCCGACTTTTGTGAAGCTCGCAAAAAAAGAATTGGGAAATTCGGGTGTGAAAGTTGCTTCTGTGGCTACTGCATTTCCTTCCGGACAATCGACGCTTGCTGTGAAAATTGCGGATACAAAATTCGCTGTTGAAAGCGGCGCTGATGAAGTGGATATGGTGATTTCGCGGGGTGAATTTCTTTCGGGCAATCACAATTTTGTATTTGATGAAATTGCTTCGATCAAAGAAGCCTGTGGACCGGCTCGGTTGAAAGTTATTCTTGAAACCGGTGAGCTTGCAACGCTGGATAATGTTCGACGTGCAAGCGAAATTGCTATGCGCGCGGGAGCAGATTTTATAAAAACATCGACCGGAAAAATTCAGCCTGCCGCAACTCAACCTGTTACGCTTGTCATGCTTGAAGCCATCCGTGATTATTATTACGAAACGGGGATAATGATCGGAATGAAACCTGCCGGCGGAATTTCAACTGCGAAAGTCGCGTTGCAATACCTCGTAATGGTTCGTGAAACACTCGGCAATGCGTGGCTTAATAATGAATGGTTCCGTTTTGGCGCAAGCAGTCTGGCGAATGATATTTTAATGCAATTGCGAAAAGAGATCACCGGCGTTTACCAGGGCCCTGATTATTTTTCTAAGGATTAATTACCATTTTCAGTCAGCGCAATATTTTAATGACATATTAAAATGACAAGAATTACCCTGTTCACTATCTGTGTTTTATTTTTCTCATCAGTTTTCGGGCAGACTAAAATTGATAATGTGCTTACCGCTGAACATGTATATGTTCCGGGAACAAAAGTCAGCCTCATTCCACCGAAAGGTTTCATCAAAGCAGGAGATTTTGTCGGCTTTCAGCAAAGTGAAAGTGGCTCAAGCATCCTGGTTACTGAAATAGCGGGGCCGTTTTCTGAAATCAGGGCGGGATTGACAAAAGAAGCGCTTTTAAGCAAGGGAGTTGTGCTCAGCAAGATCGATAGCATGACGATCAACAATTTGCCGGCCACTTTTATTATAGGGCTTCAGTCAGCGCGCGGAACTACGTTTACGAAGTATATCCTGGCATTCGGTACAGAAAAAGAAACCATCCTGATAAATGGTGTTTTTCCTAATGCATTGCAGGAATTGGGAGCAGGCATCAAAGCAGCGATGATTTCTGCTTTTTATGAGGCGGATAAAAAGATAAATCCTTTTGATGCGGTAGATTTTGAGATTGACGTAACATCTACCAAGCTGTTGTTAGCAAAAGGCATGGCCGGGTCACTTATATATTCCATGGATGGAGCGCTGCCGACAAAATCAAAAGACAAAACCACCTTGATGGTCGCCAAATCCATTTCACAAGCGGATATCGTTGACAAAAAACTATTTGCTCTTAACAGGCTCAAACAAATGCCGATGCAGATCGAAAAGATTGAATCGACGAATGAAATCACAATTGACGGAATTTCCGGTTATGAAATTATTGCGATCGGGCGTGAACCGAATAGAGAGGCAAGAAAAGTTTACCAGGTTATTTTATACAGTGATCATTCGTATTACATTTTGTTTGGTACCACAAATGATCTTACCATGATAAGCATCGAAGAGCTAAAGCTGGCAGTAAAAACCTTCAAGCGTAAGTAATGAGTTGCAGCGCGATAGCAATTATTAATTTGCACATTTTTCATTATTAATTTCCCATGGCAACAAAAACAAAATCACCGGCAAAACCCAAACTCGATTTTACATCGGGATGGAATTATGCTCCTTCTCCTGAAAGCACCGATCATATCAAGCTGGAAAAGCGGTACGATCATTTTATCAATGGACAATTTGTTAAACCTGCTTCAGGGAAATATTTTCCGACGGTTAATCCGGCGACTGAAAAAACAATTGCAGAAGTTGCTTTGGGTGATGAACGTGATATTGACAAAGCCGTAAAAGCTGCCCGCAACGCGTATGAAAAAACCTGGAAAAAAATGCCGGGTTCTGAGAGAGGAAAATATCTTTACCGCATCGCACGCATCATGCAGGAACGCGCACGTGAACTTTCTGTGATAGAAACAATGGACGGCGGAAAATCAATACGTGAATCGCGTGATATAGATATTCCATTAGCTGCAGCGCATTTTTTCTATTACGCAGGTTGGGCGGATAAATTGGAATACGCTTTTCCAAACAGAAAAGTAGAGTCTGTTGGTGTGGCAGGACAAATCATTCCATGGAACTTTCCTTTGCTGATGGCCGCATGGAAAATTGCTCCTGCACTTGCTTGTGGAAATACCGTAGTTCTTAAACCGGCTGAAACAACTCCGCTCACAGCGATGAAGCTCGCCGAAATTTTTCGCGATGCAGGATTGCCCCCGGGCGTTGTCAATATTGTAAATGGAGACGGAAGAGCCGGGGCGGCATTGGTAAATCATCCGGGAATTGATAAAGTCGCGTTCACCGGCTCTACGGATGTTGGAAAAATTATTCAGAAAGCGATTGCGGGAACAAATAAAAAAGCAACGCTTGAGCTGGGCGGAAAAGCGGCGAATATTATTTTCGAAGACGCCGCGATCGACCAGGCTGTGGAAGGAATCATCAATGGCATTTTCTTTAACCAGGGACATGTGTGCTGCGCAGGCTCGCGTTTGTTCGTTCAGGAAGGCGTGGCGGATCTCGTCATCCGAAAATTAAAAGACAGAATGGAAACGCTGATCGTCGGCGATCCGATGGATAAGAATACCGATATCGGCGCGATTAATTCGAAAGAACAATTGGAAAAAATCCAATCCTATTTAAAGATCGGGGTGGATGAAGGCGCGGAAATGTGGCAGAGCAGCTGCGCAATTCCGAAGAACGGATATTTCTGTCGCCCTACAATTTTCCTCCACGCTTCGCAATCGCATCGCATCGTGCAGGAAGAAATTTTCGGACCTGTTTTAGCGATACAAACTTTCCGCACAGTAGATGAAGTGATAGAAAAAGCAAACAACACCGCATTCGGATTGTCTGCAGGTGTGTGGTCGGACAAAGGCTCTAAAATTTTCAATCTCACTTCAAGATTACGCGCAGGAGTGATTTGGGCCAATACATTCAACAAATTTGATCCGACATCACCTTTCGGAGGCTACAAGGAAAGTGGTTTCGGAAGAGAAGGCGGATTGCATGGGTTAATGCCTTATGTTAATTTAAAATAATGGGGGAATGGGGTACGAAAAACGAAATAAAATACGAAAAGGTGCGAAAAGCGAAAGCCGAATCTTGTTCGTACGATTTCGTATTTCGCACTTTTTGGCCCTCGTTTCGTTTTTCGTACCCGCCAGTTATATTTCCTGCTAAATAAATATTGCCCATGTCAAGAATAGAAATCCTTAAAACATACAAGCTCTACATCGGCGGTCAATTTCCGCGGACTGAATCGGGGCGTTATTATCCGTTGCTCGATAAAAAGAAAAATGTCATTGCTGATATTTGTCTTGGCTCACGGAAAGATTTCCGCAATGCAGTTGTCGCGGCGCGTGGGGCTTTTGCGGGATGGAGCGGAAGGAGCGCATTCAATCGTTCGCAAATCCTTTATCGTATTGCGGAGATGCTTGAAACACGGAAATCGCAATTCGTGGAAGAATTAATTCAGCAAGGTTCGTTAAAAGCGAATGCTGAAAAAGAAGTGCTCGCGGCAGTAGACCGTTTGGTTTATTATGCCGGATGGTGCGATAAATTTCAGCAGATATTCAGCAGCGTAAATCCTGTGGCATCATCACATTTTAATTTTTCTGTTCCTGAGCCAACAGGTGTTGTATCGATAGTTGCGCCGCAGGATTCTTCTCTCATCGGTTTGGTTTCTGTCATCGCGCCTGTTATTGCCGGAGGAAATGTTTGTGTGGCGCTGGCTTCAGAAAAGCTGCCTTTATGTTCCATCACTTTCGCCGAAGTTTTAGCAACTTCCGATCTTCCGGGTGGAGTGGTAAATATTCTTACCGGGAAAACTTCCGAATTAATTTCCCACATGAGCTCGCATATGGATGTGAATGCGGTTATATATGCAGGAAAAGATCAGAAAGAAATTAAATTAATAAAAGAAAATGCAACGTTGAATGTGAAACGTGTTTTTGTTCACAAGAAAGACTGGAACAAAACAGAATCACAGAATCCGTATTTCATTTTTGACACGCAGGAAATAAAAACCACCTGGCACCCGATTGAGAATATTGGTGTTGGCGGCGCTAAATACTGAGGCAATTATTTTGTATCTTTAAGTAAGAAGTTATAGCCATGACAAAGACAGTATTGAAGAACAAACTAGTAAAAGCAATAAGTAAAGTTCAGGACGAAAAATTATTGGAAGACGTTTATCATTTTTTAAACAGCCATCTTCAGGCAAATGAATATGAATTGACAAATGAAGACAAGGTTGACCTTGATGAGCGAATGGCGAGATAAAGCAGGTCTTGATAAATCATATACATGGGAAGAAGTGAAAGATCATGTCCGGAAAAGGAAAAAAATTAATTAGCCCCAAGGATTATTGTTTAATAAAAACTTGCGGCGAAAGATATTCTGAATATATATAATTGGTATTAAACGCAATTAAAAGACTTAGGCGCAAAATATATTAATGACTTTCACAATTTCCATAGTTGATTTATTTTAGAATTCAAAACAATACAATCTTTATTCAAAAGGCAGGTCATTCACACAGAAGCCAACGAAATTTCAAACTTTGATTTCAGAACGAACTCTATGAAAGACCTACTAAAAATCACCATCGCCGCATCCATTGAAGCCGGAAAATCTATTCTTACCATTTATAAGCTTGCAGCAATCGACGTCACTTATAAAGAGGATCGCACCCCCCTCACACTTGCCGATCGCGCTTCACATGATGTGATCGTAAAAGCATTGGCAGGAACTTCTATCCCGGTTTTAAGCGAAGAAGATTCCCGCGCGCATGATTTTTCGGAACGCAGCGAATGGACAAAATGCTGGATCGTCGATCCGCTTGATGGCACCAAAGAATTCATCAAACGCAATGGCGAATTCACCGTCAACATCGCTCTTTGTGAAAACGGGAAACCTGTCCTTGGTGTGATCTATACACCGGTGCAGGATATTCTGCATTTCGCCGCTGAAGGAATTGGTTCTTTTCGGGTAGAGAATGCGTCAACCATTTCTTCACCGGAAGAGTTTTTCACAGAAGCCGAAAAACTTCCTGTGCAAGAGCTGCCTGAAATATTTACAATTGTCGGAAGCCGCTCGCACGCATCCCCGGAAACGGAAGCGTATGTAGAAGAGCAACGAAAAAAATACGGCACAGTTGATTTTGTTGCTGCAGGAAGCTCGCTTAAATTTTGTCTTATCGCCGAAGGAATTGCTCATGTTTATCCACGCTTTGCGCCGACGATGGAATGGGATACTGCAGCCGGACAGGTTATCGTAGAGCAGGCAGGAGGAAGAATGGTGGAATGGCCTTCAGAAGTTCCGATAAAATATAACCGCGAGCAATTGCGTAACACATGGTTTCTCGCCGAAGCGAAAACAGTTTAGTTCCCTGTTTGTATTAAATGCCGAGCGCTGCCAACACGTCACCACTAACAGCCTGGCTAATCTGTGTCACATTTGTCGTGATTGCCTGATTTATCGGTGTACCATGCTGCGCCACAGCAACTCCTTTGTAAAATATTCTGTTGAGGGACGGTTCATAATGAAAAAGCGGAAGGTCCGTATTTCCGAAATCAGTCTTTAGTCCGGCCTTGACAGAAATATTAAAAGCCCCCAGTGGTACATATCCTTTGCCTGTCAAAGATATGCGGATGTCTGATGTAATTACATTCAGGACATTTTCACGGTTTGGTGTCGTTGTGTAGGAATTCAAAGCGCCTGCAAATTCTGTCGTGTCAAGCGGAACGATCCGGACATTATGTACTTGTTGAACACGTTGCTTTAAAGAATTAATAACAGCCGGTTGATTAGCATTGACAAAGTTGAGTACGTGATCGATTCCCGCGATAAAATCGGCACGGTAAGGGCCACCATTTGCGATAGACTCCGTTCTTTTCTGAGTAATAAATCCGGCATCGGGAGTGCCGGGATTTAAAAGTTGCCACTCAGTAAGCTCCGCAGGAGTATAAAAATTATTGACCGTTAAATGCCCGTTTTTTGTAAATGTGGTCAGTGTATCATTTATACCGGTAGATCCCCACGCCTGCGAAAGCATAATGTCAGGTAAAAAAGAAGTTTCGGCATCAATGATATAAGGTTCGCCATTCGTTCCCGTCAGGATATTTTCATTATGAAGGTCCGTTACTCCTAATAATTTGGTCGACACAACGAGCTTCCCCATTTTCAGGTAATAATTCTGCGCTTCCACATGACTCAATACATTGGCTTTGGTCAGAAATTGCATGTAGCCATATTCTTCATTGTTGCGCGCGGCATCTGTTTTTCCCAGGAAATTTGTTGTGTTAAGACCGGCATTGAATGGGCCCTGGTTCAGATCGTTAAAACTGCTGTTATTGCCTGACTCAAGGTGTTGATCAGGAGAAAGCGACCGGGGTTTATAAACAGCTTTGTCGCCCGTATCTGTTTCAATCAGGCTCACGCTTTGACCGTCATTGTGATAATCCGATCCGGTAAGATGAATAAAACGCAATCGGCCGTTCAGGTTTAATACATTGGTGATCTGTGCCCAATCCGCAGTAATGCGCTCCTGCATTTTTATGAAATTCTTGCGAAGCATAAGCACTCTTTTTGCTGCAAATTCTAAATGCCCCGGTTGTACATCAGTTTCACGGAACGCAACTGTTGACAGGTTGCCAAGGACCGAATCTTTAATCACTATTTTATTTGCCGGCGTTCTGAAAGGAGCTGGCAACAAGGAATTTGTTTCCATTATCATTGCCAATAACCGCGTGGTTTTTGGTCCCTCATATCCTCCTTCGACGAGGCCGGCAACATCAGCAGCATGGGTGCTGTCGTAAGCTATTCCCAACCTTGCAATCCCTGTTGAAATGTTATCAAGCCGGGTATGCAAAGTCTGAAGTTGTCTTGCCACCGTTTCATAATTCCGCTCTTCAACAGTCGATGATTCGATTGTGAGAAAACTTTGATTGATACCATTAATTTCAGTTCCGGCAGGCGTATCCTTGTAAGGCTGCATTTCCCGGATAAATTCTTTCAGCCTTGCCTCTTGTGCCAGTATTTTATCTTCTTCAGTACTGGTGTACCAATTCGTAAAAATGCTAAATCCACGGAATTTCAGGAGCTGTGCAGGTTGTTCCCTCGCTATGAAAGGAGGCGAGCCTGCATTAGCCAGTTTCTGCAAGTTTCTTTGTGCATGGGTTTCCGGGCGGTTATCAACAAATCCGGCTGGCGTTTTATTACCAGCTGAGTCCTGTAAAGCGCGTGAACCCGGCTTTTGTTCTGGGATTTTGTCGGCGCGGATATGCATTATGGGTTGGCAGAGGTTGGAGGTTTAACAGTAAGATGAATAATATAAATTTATAACTTAATTTAATAAAATCCGGGAAAGATAAATCTTGCAACTTGCAAATTCTCCGGAAAGCGCAAAACAACGATCTGAAAAGCGGCATGACCACTCATTTCACAGGGTTTGCAGATTATACGAATCATTTGAGTCCTTCGTAAGGAAACCGTAGTTTTGCTTACAATTACTCTCATTATGCCAAAAGTCGCACTTATTACAGGAATTACCGGGCAAGACGGAGCTTATCTCGCAGAATTATTGCTGGATAAAGGCTACATCGTTCATGGTGTAAAACGTCGCAGCTCCCTTTTTAACACGCAGCGTATCGATCATCTCTATCATGATCAGCATGAAAAAGGCCGGCCGTTTTTTTTGCATCACGGTGATTTAACGGATTCCACAAATCTTATCCGTATTGTACAGGAAGTGCAGCCGGATGAAATTTACAATCTCGCGGCAATGTCGCATGTAAAAGTTTCCTTCGACACACCGGAATATACCGCGAATGCTGACGGTATTGGTGCGCTTCGCCTGCTGGAAGCAATCCGCATCCTCGGAACAGAAAAGAAAACAAAATTTTACCAGGCTTCTACCTCCGAGCTTTACGGATTGGTGCAGGAAGTTCCGCAAAAGGAAACGACTCCTTTTTACCCGAGAAGTCCATATGGGGTTGCAAAACTTTACGCATTCTGGATCGTGAAAAATTATCGTGAAGCATACGGCATGTTTGCCTGTAACGGAATTTTATTCAACCATGAAAGTCCAATACGCGGTGAAACATTCGTAACGCGAAAAATCACCCGCGCCGCTGCAAGAATAAAATTAGGATTGCAGGAAGCACTTTACCTCGGAAACCTGGACGCAGAGCGCGACTGGGGCCATGCAAAGGATTATGTCGAAGGAATGTGGCGGATGCTTCAGCAGGATGTAGCGGATGATTACGTGCTGGCAACAGGAAAAAAAATAAAAGTGCGCACGTTTGTAGAATGGGCTTTCCGTGAAGTTGGCATTGAGCTGGAATGGACGGGAAAAGATGTGGATGAAAAAGGAGCTGATAAAGCAACAGGGAAAATATTGATCCATGTCGATAAAGAATATTTCCGTCCGGCAGAAGTTGATCTTCTTGTAGGTGACGCTTCAAAAGCAAAACGTGTTTTAGGCTGGGAACCGACACATACCGTGGAAGAGCTTTGCAAAGAAATGGTGGCTTCCGATATGAGAATCTTCGAAAGAGATAAATATCTCATGGAAGGCGGACATATGGTGAATAAGTTTCATGAATAAAAAATAGAGTACGAATTACGAATCAAACGCGAATAGTTACGAATGAAGTCAGATTGGTAACTATTCGTATAGATTCGTAATTCGTACTCCATCATAAAGCGAACTGATTATATGAAAATGGTTCCATCAAGTAAAATCTATATCGCAGGGCATCGTGGAATGGCGGGCTCGGCTATCAGGAGAAATCTGGAGGCGAAAGGATTTACAAATATCATCACGCGTGTTTCTTCCGGGCTTGACCTGAAAGATCAGAAAGCGGTGGAAGAATTTTTTGCGAATGAAAAACCGGAATATGTTTTTTTAGCGGCGGCGAAAGTAGGAGGGATCCATGCCAACAATAAATACCGTGGAGCATTTCTCTATGAAAACCTGATGATTCAGTCGAACGTCATTCATGCTTCTTATGAAAATGGCGTGAAAAAATTATTGTTCCTCGGCTCCACATGCATTTATCCAAAGCTTGCGCCACAGCCATTAAAAGAAGAATACCTTCTTACCGGCGAGCTCGAGCCAACGAATGAACCTTACGCCATCGCGAAGATCGCAGGAATAAAAATGTGCGATGCTTACCGCGATCAGTATGGCTGCAATTTCGTTTCTGTCATGCCGACAAATTTATACGGACCGAACGACAATTACGATCTGAATAATTCACATGTTTTGCCCGCGCTGCTCCGCAAATTTCACACCGCGAAAATCCAAAAATCTCCGTTCGTAGAAGTCTGGGGAAGCGGAAAACCTCTGCGTGAATTTTGTCACGTTGATGATATGGCAGATGCGTGTGTGTACGTGATGCTGAATGTAAACGAACCCGGTTTTGTCAATATAGGAACAGGTGTCGACATCAGCATTGGTGATCTTGCATTGCTCATTAAAAAGATTACCGGATACGAAGGCGATTTACGTTTCAACACCAGTCAGCCCGATGGCACTCCGCGGAAACTCACGGATGTAACAAAGCTGCATGGTCTCGGATGGCACCATAAAATTTCGCTCGAAGATGGAATCCAAAGTGTTTACAGCGACGTAAAACAGCTTTTCGATGAAGAGCTTTCCGGCCATCATGTGCTTCGTCAAGTTTAAAAACCATAAGTGAAGAAAAACTTAACCAGCAACAAATCTGCTTCCCCTTCCCCTTCCCTGGTGCCCTGGTGCCTTGGTGGCATTAAATTTTTCACCCTGCCTTTGTGCCTTTGCGGCCTCCTTTTTTTCCTGCCCAAAACATCTTTCTCCCAACAGGCAAACGTCCCACTCAATCACCAATGGATACAGGAAAGCGAAGCAAGAATGGTGAAAACCAAAGGATTTCCGTTAAGTAGAAATCTTGCAAAATATGAAGCAGACTCCCTTATACAAATTGCAGTTTCAGATACAGGCAATTCTGTCTTTGTCCCACTTCATTCGTCCATGCGCCCGTGGATTGAACAGGGCCATCCATTGCGTAAAAATCTTATTCAGCAAAACGCGCATGATCATTATTACGTCCCGGTTCCGGGGCAAAAACTACTTATTACCTTCCGTCAATCAATGGGCCGCCGGGTAAAAAAGTATCATTGGGAAAATAGTCTTTTACAAGTAGAACGCACACCACAAAACGGCGAACCGCTTTTTCGTCTTTACATTGATCCGCTTGTTAATTTTCAATCCATGAAAATGCTTGCCGACGGAAACGACACCGCTGCAGGCAGATATTACATCAACACCCGCGGAATAAATGTGCATGGCGATATCGGAACAAAAGTTTCTTTCGAGACTTCCTTCTATGAAAACCAGGCATTTTATCCGGGTTATATACGTGATTTTGCAAACGGCACACAAGTAATTCCCGGACAAGGCCGATGGAAAAGATTCAAAACAACCGGCTACGATTATGCCATGGCAACAGGATATGTATCGTATTCACCAAAAAGCTTTTTAAATATCCAGCTCGGTAGCGGGAAACATTTTATCGGTGATGGTTATCGTTCACTTTTGCTTTCGGATAATGCATTCTCTTATCCGTATGCGCGTTTTACAGGATGGTTTGGGCCGAATAAAATGTTTCAATACACGACCATCTATGCATCGCTGATGAATTTACTTTCTAATTCAGCAATTCCACCCGGCACAGAAAGATTATTTCAGAAAAAAGCCGCATCCTTTACACAGCTCAGCGTAAACATCGGGCGCATTGCGGAAGTTTCCATTTTCCAAAGTCTTATCTGGACCGCTGCCGATTCGCGCAACAAACAATGCATCCGTTTAGCGTATGCAAATCCGGTTATGCTCACTTCAGTGTTTGATTTCGGATTGAATGACCGCGATAATTATTCGCTCGGTGCAACTTTTCATGTCGATGTTTTAAAAACCGCGCGCGTTTACGGACAATTTGTAGCCGACGATTTCGGAAAAGGCGTTCGTCACAAAACAGGTTTTCAGCTCGGCGTGAAATATTATAACGCGTTTACTTTAAAACATCTTCACCTCCAATTAGAATTCAATAAAGTAAATCCGTACACCTATTCCGCCACCGATTCGATGCAGGCTTACACACATTATAACCAGCCGCTCGCACATCCGCTCGGCGCGAATTTTTCTGAGATCAACGGCTCGCTGCAATATAAGCTCGGCGATTTCTTTTTGCATGCCCGCTTTTCGAAGGCAACGATCGGCGCGGATACTGCAGGACGTATTTTCGGGCAGGATGTTTTTGTGTCGGATGCCTGGGCGGATAATACCACGTTCAGCGGCGGAAGCACGGATTATTTCGGCCGCGGACAACAAACAACGCTCACAACACTGGACGCATCCATCGGGTTTATGATCAGCTATGCGTCGAATCTTAACATTGCGGTCGGGTTTTCTGACAGAAAAGTGGAGGCGGATGCAACCCGGGACCACACTCGTTACGTATATGTGGCCATCCGGACTTCATTGACCAACAATTATTCAGACTTTTTCAGGAAATAAACAAACCGTTGTGGGAATCCGTGCGGGAAAGGCCTGTCAGGATTCTGCTAATAACTACCTTTGCACGATAAAACAGGCTAAAGGCAAGATCAACCATGGTGCACCTTTTTCTTACACTGCTTACTTCATTCCTGGTCGTTTTACTGGCCACCCCGGCGCTTATTAAAGTTGCATTCCTGAAACGTCTTTTCGACGAGCCGGGAGATGCGCGCAAGCTTCACAAACGTGTTGTTCCGACAATCGGCGGCATCATTATTTTCGCGGCGACAATGTTTGCTTTTGCATTATGGTATCCGAATGAGCATGATGAGACGGCCGTTCTCAAGCGTTGGATCCAGGATTTTCAATTCATCGTGGCAAGCATGCTCATCCTGTTTTTTGTCGGGATCAAAGATGATATTATCGGAACGGCGCCGATCAAAAAATTAGCAGCACACGTATTAGTAGGAATGATCCTTGTGCTGATGGCGGAAGTTCGTCTCAAAAGCCTTCACGGTTTATTCGGCATCGAAGAAATTCAATTGTGGGCGAGCATTTTCCTTTCGATGTTCACTTATATTGTAACAGTAAACGCATACAATCTTATTGATGGCGTGGATGGATTGGCTGCCGGTGTAGGAATGATCGGCGGACTTGCATTCGGAATTATTTTTTCACTTGGCGGCGATATCGTAATGGGAATGCTGGCTTTTGCTTTGGCAGGATCACTTGCTGCTTTCCTCGTTTTTAATTTTTCTCCTGCGAAAATTTTCATGGGCGATTCGGGATCAATGGTCATCGGGCTTATCATGGCCGTGCTTGCTATTAAATTTGTTGAATACAAACCTCTTGAAAATTCATTGCCTTTCATCAAAGAGCTTTTCACTCCTGTGGTGGCCATGTCCATCATCGCCTACGCGCTTACCGATACCCTCCGCATTTTTGTGTGGCGCGCGCTTCGTGGTGTTTCTCCTTTTTCTGCCGATAGAAATCACCTGCATCATTTGCTTATCGACAGCGGAATGAGCCAGGCGAAAACGGTTATCTGTATTTATGTGGCTAATGCTGCCGTGATTGGAGTAGCCATCGCAACAAGAAATTTTTCTGTGACAATTTCGTTTCTCATTACGGCCGGGTTTGTTGCCATGCTCGCTACTATTCCATGGCTGATGAAACGACGTCACAACAAAAAAACAACCACGAATAGCAAAACACGGTCGCTTAATGTAGAAGCGGCATGAGGGGAATTACCAATTACCAATTACCAATTACAAATGGTAAGAAGAATTTGCTGAAGCACTTTCTCGTAATTGTTTTGTGTTTGTTTGCTAATCAGTTTTTTGCGCAGCATACTTCACCGTTAAATGTGGAAGGAGGTGGCCAGCCAGATTATTATTTTAATAACTCTGATTTACACAGTTCGGTAAAGCCTTTTTTGGATATTGATTTTCGTGAAAGTAAAATCACAGGGGATTCCGCAGCAGTATATGGAAGCCTTGGCGATTTTTCATATGAAAGAAAGACCTGGAAAAATTATTATCACATTGAGAAAGCATTTGATGATCTGCATACATCGCCGGATGCAAAAACAGCATTTCTCATTCGCCCCATTTACGATCTTAATGTTGGTTATGATCTGAAAACAAAATCAACATTGCTTACAACTGCCGGGGGAATTATTCTTGATGCGGATTACAAACAAAAAATAGGAATTGAAGCAAGGTTTGCTGCAGGAACAACGGCATTTCCGAACTACCTGGATTCTATTACACGTTTTACGGGAATGGTTCCGGGTTGGGGCGATCGCGCTTATGAAACTTCGCCTGGGAAATATTCTTTCCAGCATTTTTCAGGAAATATTATCTGGCGTCCGTCGAAAGTTTTCAATTTGCAAGTCGGGCGCGATAAACATTTCTGGGGCGATGGTTATCGTTCGCTTTTTCTTTCCGACATCGGTATGGCAATGCCTTACATCAAACAAACCACGACGATCTGGAAATTGCAATACACATCGCTTTTCACGTGGATGCAGGACTGGACAAATTCAAATGGTTTTGCAAAAGATTACCGAAGCAAATTCGCGACCTTCCATTACCTCAGCTTCAACGCGGCGAAATGGCTCAACATCGGTTTATTCGAATCCATCATCTGGCAGGGGAATGATGCAAACCGTCAGCGTGGCTTTGATCCGAATTATTTAAATCCTGTCATTTTTTTCCGCCCTGTTGAATACAGTCTCGGCTCTTCTGATAATGCGATGCTGGGCGCATCATTCAAGATCCGTTTCAACAGCAATAATTATTTGTACGCGCAGATTTTGCTGGATGAATTTTACCTCAAGGAAATTCTTGCGCGTAATGGCTGGTGGGCGAATAAACAAGGATACCAGCTCGGCTACAAATGTTTCAATTTCGGCCAGGTGAAAAACCTGTTCATGCAGACCGAAATAAATATTGTACGTCCGTACACATACTCGCACGGAAGTACACAACAGAGCTACACCAACGCCGGAATGCCGCTCGCGCACCCGCTCGGCGCAAACTTTGCTGAATTGCTGGGAATGCTTTCCTACTCGTATAAAGGTTTTACGATTACCGGAAAAGTAGTTGGCGCACGTTATGGTCTCGACACTTCCGGCACCAATTACGGGCAGAATATTTTCCTTTCCTACATCACGCGCACATCTGTCACACCCAACCCGCCATCGCAAAGAGATTTTAATCACCACATTTTCGACGGCGTAGGAACCAATGTTTTTTATGTTGAATTCAGGACTTCCTATAAATTCAACACCGCGTTTCCAGTGCGCATTGAATTGCTCGCAGGGGCACGGGCTGAAAATAATCTGCTGGGACAAAAGAAATCGTCCTACATCCAGTTTGGCCTGAGCTTGCCTTTGTGGCGGTCGTACAGGGATTACTAAGCCACAGATTTCGCAGATTTCACAGCTTAAAGTTTGGCCAGTTACTTTATTCAACTGAAATCATTTGTGGATTCATCAGCGGAAAAAGCGGATTCATGGAACTGGTTCCGGCAATAATCTGTGAAATCTTCGAAATCTTTGGCTTTATTTAGAAGTAATCTAAATTCTTCTTTACAACGAACTTTCGAAGCCTCGGAATACCTAAATTTGCCCCGATTTATAAGGAAAAGTTTTGATCGCCTCCAGAGTTCAAACAGCAGAAAAACAAGCCGGTGCAATGAGCAAAATGACCGACTATGCGCAGTTCATGAAACTTCGCCTGGCTTCACTTGTGGTTTTTTCGGCTGTCATCAGTTATTTCTTCGCTCTGAAACACCTGAATGTTGAGTCTACATGGATACAACTGACAGGCCTGATTGTCGGCGGATTTCTTGTAACGGGTTCTTCCAACGGCTTTAACCAGATCATTGAGCGCGAAACAGATAAGCTCATGACGCGCACTCAAAACCGCCCGCTTCCTACAGGACGAATGTCTGTGACAGAAGCGTGGATCGTTGCCGTTATCAGCGGTGTGGCGGGTATTGCTATCCTTACTATTTACTGCAATTATTTAAGCGGAATTCTCGGCGCAGCAGCTTTATTGCTTTACACTGTTGTGTATACGCCAATGAAACGTTACACCTCTTTCGCTGCATTTGTAGGCGCATTTCCGGGAGCAATTCCGCCGATGCTCGGTTACGTAGCAGTTACACCGGGATTCGGTAGCATTAACCTGGCCGCAGGTATGCTTTTCGCCATTCAGTTCATGTGGCAATTCCCGCATTTCTGGGCCATCGCGTGGGTATCGCACGATGATTATAAAAAAGCAGGGTTTCAT
>JALYQL010000378.1 GCA_030855855.1 Bacteroidota bacterium
CTCACCTGTTTGCGGATCATATACATCATGAACTGCTGTGCGGCCGAGGATACGATCATGCAACGATTCAACGATCTCTTCATTTTTCTTCAACGGAACTGCAATAAGTCCGCGAAGTGTGCCGCAATCTTCTTCAGTGATTACAACATCCTGCGCAACGTCAACGAGACGACGTGTGAGGTAACCGGCATCCGCTGTTTTAAGGGCGGTATCGGCAAGACCTTTACGTGCACCGTGAGTGGAGATGAAGTACTCAAGAATGGACAGACCTTCTTTGAAGTTGGAGATAACGGGATTCTCGATGATCTCTCCACCTGACGAACCTGCTTTCGAAGGTTTTGCCATCAGTCCACGCATTCCGCCGAGCTGTTTGATCTGCTCTTTGGATCCACGCGCACCGGAGTCAAGCATCATATACACCGGGTTGAATCCCTGGCGATCGGATGACAATTGATCCAATACTCGTTTGGTGATTTTATTGTTCGTGTGTGTCCAGATATCAATGATCTGATTGTAACGCTCGTTGTTAGTAATGAAACCAAGGTTGTAGTTCGATCTCACTTCTTCCACCTGTTCGTTCGCATCTTTAATCATTTTCGGTTTCTCTTCCGGAACGATAATGTCTCCAAGATTGAACGAAAGTCCACCTTTGAACGCCATGCGGAAACCAAGTTCTTTGATATCATCAAGGAACTTCGCTGTTTTCGCCATACCGGTTTCTTTCACGATAGCACCGATAATATCACGAAGCGATTTTTTGGTCAGCAATTCGTTGATATAACCTGCTTCAAAAGGAACAACCTGGTTGAAGATGATACGGCCTAATGTGGTTTCGATCACTTTCGGAGAAAGGTTATCTCCTTCTTTGTGATTCTGAATTTTCACATTCACCCATGCATGGAGCTGAACGCGTCCTTCGTTGTAAGCGATAATAGCTTCTTCTGCACTGTAGAATTTCAAACCTTCACCTTTTACAGTAACTGTTTCATCTGTGCGCATTCCTTTGGTCATGTAGTACAGACCAAGCACCATGTCTTGTGATGGAACCGCAATCGGCGCACCATTCGCAGGGTTAAGAATGTTGTGAGAAGCAAGCATCAGGATCTGTGCTTCGAGAATAGCCGCGTTTCCGAGTGGAACGTGAACGGCCATCTGGTCACCATCGAAATCGGCGTTGAACGCTGTACATACGAGTGGGTGAAGCTGGATCGCTTTTCCTTCGATCAGTTTTGGCTGGAAAGCCTGGATACCTAATCTGTGGAGTGTTGGAGCACGATTCAGAAGAACCGGGTGTCCGCGAAGTACATTCTCGAGGATATCCCATACAACTGCATCTTTTCTGTCAACGATTTTTTTCGCTGATTTAACTGTTTTCACAATTCCACGCTCGATGAGCTTACGGATGATAAACGGCTTGAAAAGCTCGGCTGCCATATCTTTTGGCAAACCACACTCGTGTAATTTTAATTCTGGTCCAACGACGATAACCGAACGCGCGGAATAATCGACACGTTTTCCGAGCAAATTCTGACGGAACCGGCCTTGTTTTCCTTTGAGGGAATCGGACAGCGATTTGAGTGCGCGGTTCGATTCTGTTTTTACAGCGTTTGATTTACGTGAGTTGTCGAATAATGAATCGACAGCTTCCTGCAACATACGTTTCTCGTTACGGAGAATTACGTCAGGAGCTTTGATCTCGATAAGACGCTTAAGACGATTGTTACGAATGATAACACGACGATACAAGTCGTTCAGATCGGAAGTAGCGAAACGGCCACCATCTAACGGAACGAGTGGACGAAGCTCCGGTGGAATAACCGGCACAACTTTGATGATCATCCATTCCGGACGGTTCTCAACATGTTTGTTTGCCTGACGGAATGCTTCAACAACCTGGAGACGTTTGAGCGCCTCGTTTTTACGCTGCTGTGAAGTTTCTGTATTCGCTTTGTGACGGAGATCGTAAGAAAGCTCATCCAATTTTGTGCGCTGCAAAAGATCATACAACGCTTCTGCACCCATACGCGCCACGAACTTATTAGGGTCCATGTCATCGAGGTGAAGATTTTCTTTTGGAAGAGTGTCGAGAATTTCAAGATACTGTTCTTCGGTTAAGAAGTCCATGTACTGAATTCCGTCTTCTCCTTTGATACCGGCATTGATTACTACATAACGCTCGTAGTAAATGATCATGTCAAGCTTCTTTGTAGGAAGACCTAACAAATAACCGATCTTATTCGGCAAAGAACGGAAGTACCAGATGTGAGCAACAGGCACAGTCAGATTGATATGACCCATGCGCTCACGACGTACTTTTTTCTCTGTTACTTCAACACCACAACGGTCACAAACGATTCCTTTATAGCGAATACGTTTGTATTTGCCGCAATGGCACTCCCAGTCTTTCACTGGTCCGAAGATCCTCTCGCAGAACAAACCATCGCGTTCAGGTTTGTAAGTACGGTAATTGATAGTCTCCGGTTTAAGCACTTCACCGCTCGAACGCTCAAGGATGGATTCCGGGGAAGCCAGGCTGATCGTGATCGTAGAGAAGTTACTTTTTATTTTGATATCTTTTCGGAAAGACATGTTTTGTTTTGTTTTCGTTCGTGAAAATAAAAACTGAATCGGTTGAAATTAGTCGAGGCTGACGTTGAGCGCAAGACCTCGAAGCTCATGCAACAATACGTTGAATGATTCCGGGATGCCAGGTGTTGGCATATTCTCACCCTTAACAATTGCTTCGTAAGCTTTTGCACGGCCTACTACATCGTCAGACTTGATTGTCAGAATTTCCTGCAGGATGTTAGCTGCGCCGAATGCTTCGAGCGCCCATACTTCCATCTCACCGAAACGCTGACCACCGAACTGTGCTTTACCACCAAGCGGCTGCTGTGTGATGAGCGAGTATGGTCCGATTGAACGTGCGTGCATTTTGTCATCAACCATGTGACCGAGCTTGAGCATGTAGATCACACCCACTGTCGCCGGTTGATCGAAAGGTTCTCCCGATCCGCCGTCAGTTAAGAAGGTACGGCCATAACGTGGCAATCCTGCCTGGTCGGTGTATGCATTGATCTCGTCAATTGTTGCGCCGTCGAAAATCGGAGTACCGAATTTCAAACCAAGCTTCATACCAGCCCAGCCAAGTACAGTTTCATAGATCTGTCCAAGGTTCATACGCGATGGTACACCAAGCGGATTGAGGACGATGTCAACGGTTGATCCATCATCAAGGAACGGCATATCTTCATCACGTACAATACGTGCAACGATACCTTTGTTTCCGTGACGTCCGGCCATTTTATCACCCACTTTGAGCTTACGTTTTTTCGCGATGTAAACTTTAGCAAGCTGAACGATTCCTGCAGGCAATTCATCTCCAACCTGTAAAGCGAATTTCTTACGCTTGTACACTCCTCCAAGATCATTGTTCTTGATGTTGAAGTTGTGAAGGACAGCTTTTACCAATTCATTCGTATCAGCATCGTTCGTCCATTTGGATGGATTCACGTTTGCGAAATCGATTTTCTCAAGCACTTTTCCGGAGAACTTGGTTCCTTTTTCAACTACCTCTTCTTTGAGGTTGCTGAATACACCCGGTGTAGATTTTCCGCTCAGAATAGAAGTAAGCTTCTCAACAAGCACTGATTTCAATGCTGCTGCTTCAACTGCTTCTTCCTTGTCAATTTTCTCTACAAGTGTTTTCTCGTCGGCTTTCGCTTTTTTGTCTTTGATAGCGCGTGAGAAAAGCTTTTTGTCGATGATCACACCGCGAATAGATGGCGGAACTTTCAACGAAGCATCTTTTACATCACCTGCTTTATCACCGAAGATCGCGCGGAGAAGCTTTTCTTCCGGAGAAGGATCTGTTTCACCTTTCGGTGTGATCTTTCCGATGAGAATATCTCCTTCTTTCACTTCAGCGCCTACGCGGATCAATCCGTTTTCATCAAGGTCTTTTGTAGCCTCTTCAGAAACGTTTGGAATATCCGCTGTCAATTCTTCAAGTCCGCGTTTTGTATCACGCACTTCCATCACGTATTCATCAATGTGAAGTGAAGTGAAGATATCATCACGCACAACGCGTTCGCTGATTACTATAGCATCCTCGAAGTTGTAACCTTTCCATGGCATGAAAGCCACTTTCAGGTTTCTTCCCAATGCTACTTCCGCGTCTTTCGTTGCATAACCTTCGCAAAGGATCTGACCTTTTTTCACTTTGTCTCCTTTTTTCACCATAGGGCGAAGGTTGACACAAGTGCTTTGGTTGGTTTTGCGGAATTTGGTGAGCTTGTATGTTTTCAAATCGTCATCGAAACTAACGAGGCGATCTTTATCTGTACGGTTGTAACGAATCGTGATCTCTGTTGCATCAGCGTATTCAACGAAACCTTCGCCTTCAGCCTGCCACAACACACGTGAGTCACGCGCGATCAATCCTTCAAGACCTGTTCCGACAATCGGAGCTTCAGGACGAAGAAGTGGAACGGCCTGGCGTTGCATGTTTGATCCCATGAGTGCACGGTTGGCATCATCATGCTCAAGGAACGGAATCAAAGAAGCCGCGATAGAAGCGATCTGGTTAGGAGCAACGTCCATCAATGAGATTTGCTCAGGCTCTACAACCGGGTAATCCGATTCGTAACGTGCTTTGATGCGTTTCTCGATGAAGTTTCCTTTGTCATCTGTCTCAGCATTTGCCTGAGCGATGGTGCGCATATCCTCTTCTTCTGCGGTAAGGTAAATCACCGGCTTGTTGATATCGATCTTACCGTTTGTTACAGTACGGTAAGGTGTCTCAATAAATCCAAGCTTGTTGATCTTCGCATAAACGCAAAGTGAAGAGATAAGACCGATGTTTGGTCCCTCTGGTGTTTCAATTGTGCAAAGACGTCCGTAGTGCGTATAGTGAACGTCACGAACCTCAAATCCAGCTCTTTCACGTGAAAGACCTCCTGGCCCGAGTGCGGAGAGACGACGCTTGTGCGTGATCTCTGCCAACGGGTTGGTCTGATCCATAAACTGTGAAAGCTGGTTGGTTCCGAAGAACGAATTGATAACGGAAGAAAGTGTCTTCGCGTTGATCAAATCTGTCGGGGTGAACACTTCATTGTCACGAACGTTCATACGCTCACGGATAGTACGTGCCATACGGGCAAGACCAACTCCGAATTGAGAATACAATTGTTCACCAACTGTTCTTACGCGACGATTTGACAAGTGATCGATATCATCCACATCTGCTTTTGAATTGATCAGCTCGATGAGGTATTTGATAATAGCGATAATATCATCTTTTGTAAGAACGCGAGTCTCAGAAGATGTAGTCGCTTTTAGCTTCCTGTTGATACGGTAACGTCCAACTTCTCCAAGATCATAACGTTTGTCAGAGAAGAAAAGCTTGTCGATAATTCCACGTGCTGTCTCTTCATCCGGTGGTTCAGCGTTACGAAGCTGGCGGTAAATATGCTCCACGGCTTCCTTCTCAGAATTCGAAGTATCCTTTTGGAGTGTATTGTAGATGATCGAATAATCCAGGTTAACGGCGTCTTCTTTGTGCAGGATAACTGATTTTACGTTGGCGTCAACGATCAAATCAACATGCTGGTTTTCAAGAATGGTTTCGCGATCGATGATAACTTCGTTACGTTCGATGGAAACAACTTCACCGGTGTCTTCGTCCACGAAATCTTCCACCCATGTTTTGAGAACACGAGCAGCAAGCTTGCGGCCGATCACGGCTTTCAAAGCTGCTTTAGAAACTTTCACTTCATCGGCAAGACCGAAAAGTTCGAGGATCTGTTTATCACTTTCCCAGCCGATAGCGCGGAGAAGAGTTGTTACCGGTAATTTTTTCTTACGGTCGATGTATGCATACATGACGTTATTAATGTCAGTTGCAAACTCGATCCATGATCCTTTGAAAGGAATTACGCGGGCAGAATAAAGCTTTGTTCCGTTTGCGTGACGTGATTGCCCGAAGAACACACCAGGTGAACGGTGCAGCTGCGATACGATAACACGTTCAGCGCCATTGATAACGAAAGTAGCGCGCGGGGTCATGTACGGGATTGTTCCCAGGTACACATCCTGCACGATTGTTTCGAAATCTTCGTGTTCCGGGTCTGTGCAATACAAACGCAGTTTTGCTTTAAGCGGAACACTGTAAGTTAATCCACGTTCGATGCATTCATCGATAGAATAACGTGGAGGATCAACAAAATAATCCAGGAATTCGAGCACGAAATTGTTACGGGCATCAGTGATTGGAAAATTCTCACTGAATACTTTGAACAGACCTTCGTCCTGACGATTTTCGCTGGTGGTTTCTAACTGGAAGAAATCCTGAAAGGATTTCAGCTGAATATCCAGGAAATCCGGATAATCGATTTGAGCTTTGCTCTTTGCAAAACTGATACGTTGCTGTTTTTTGGTCGTTTCCAAAGCTTCGGAATTAATGCGTGAAATAAATGCACAGTAAGCAACAAAAGGGTTTAGACCCTCTCCCGGCTAAGCCGGAATGAGGATCTAAAACCTAAATTCAGATGAGAAGCGAATTACTTAACTTCAACTTCAGCTCCTGCGTCAGAAAGAAGTTTTTTCAGTGATTCAGCGTCTTCTTTGCTAACACCTTCTTTGATAGGCTTTGGAGCGCCATCAACGAGGTCTTTTGCTTCTTTAAGTCCGAGGCCTGTTGCATCTTTCACGATTTTAACAATAGCGAGTTTTGTCGGGCCAGCGGCTTTGAGAATAACGTCGAATGAAGTTTGCTCAGCAACAGCAGGAGCGCCGGAACCAGGTCCAGCTACCATTACAGCAGCAGCAGCAGGTTCGATTCCATACTCGTCTTTCAATACTTTTGCAAGTTCACTTACTTCTTTTACAGTAAGGTTAACTAACGTTTCTGCGATAGCTTTTACGTCTGCCATTTGATTTATTTGGTTTTTGAGATTTAACTTTTAGAAATAATTGTTTGTTGTTGGTACTTAGTCGCTGGAATAAAAGCCGGAGCTATTATTCTTAACGTTTAGGAAGCTGGTTCCTCAGGTTTTGCTGTTTCGTCAGTAGCCGGTGTTTCGCTTGCTGCAGGCGTTTCGTTAGCTGCCGGAGTTTCTTCAGCGCCTGGCATTTTGCGGTCCTCGTTGGTGAGGGCGCCAATAACATTGCGCATTGGAGACTGGAGCATTGCAAGAACATCGCCGATAAGCTCGTTTTTCGATTTTATCGCTGCGAGTGTATCCAGCTGATCGTCGCCGATATAAACACTTTGTTCAACGAATGCACCTTTGAGCACCGGCTTCTTGTTAGTTGCACGAAACTCTTTGATAAGCTTCGCTGGTGCTGCGGCAGAATCCGAGAACATGATCGAGGTAGAACCTTTCAACGCAACATAAAGAGGTTTGAATTCTTCGTCGTTGATGCGCTCCATCGCTTTTTGCAAAAGCGTGTTTTTTACCACGATCAGCTTAATATCCTGATCAAAACATTTTCTCCTCAAAGCGCTTGTCTTGGAAGACACGAGCTCAGAAGTATCGGCCAGATAGAAATTCTTGCTTGCTGCAAGCTTCTCTGCGAGGTCGGAGATAATTTGTGTTTTATTTTCTTTATTCATTTCGATGATCAGTTAATGATCCGATTAAAAAGACAATTAGGCGAGCGATTTAGTTTCAACCTGAACGCTTGGGCTCATGGTGCTTGAGAGGTAGATACTTCTCATGTAAGCGCCTTTTGCGGAAGCGGGTTTTAACTTAAGGATCGACTGAAGGATTTCGTTTGCGTTTTCAGCGAGTTTTTCAACATCAAAAGAAGCTTTGCCCACAGAGGAATGAATGATCCCTGCTTTGTCTACTTTGAAATCAATCTTTCCGCCTTTGGAATCTTTTACTGCTTTGCCTACTTCCATCGTTACCGTTCCTGTTTTAGGATTCGGCATGAGTCCGCGGGGTCCGAGCACTTTTCCCAATGCACCTACTTTACCCATCATAGATGGAGTAGTGATAATTACGTCAACATCTGTCCAGCCTTCTTTGATCTTGGTGATGAATTCATCACCTCCAACGAAATCAGCGCCTGCAGCTTTCGCTTCGGCTTCTTTATCGGGGGTACAGATTACCAATACACGAAGAGTTTTACCTGTTCCGTGCGGAAGTGTAACTGTTCCACGAACCATCTGATTTGCTTTCTTGGGATCAACACCGAGACGAACGCTCAGGTCAACAGAAGAATCGAACTTAGTTGTCGTAATTTCCTTTACGATCTTCGCTGCATCAACCAGGGAATACGATTTTGTTGCATCGTACTTCGAGATGATTGCTTTTCTTTTTTTGGTCAGTTTGGCCATTTAATTGAAGTTGTGACGTACAAACGTTTCTGCCTTTACAAAAACTCCGTCAGGTTTGACTTCTGAGATTTAATTTTCAAGCGGGTTTGTTCCCGTAACCGTGAAACCAAGGCTGCGTGCAGAACCGGCCACCATGCTCATTGCTGATTCAATGGTGAAACAATTCAAATCAGGCATTTTGTTTTCAGCGATTGCGCGCACCTGTTCCCATGTTACTGATCCGACTTTTTTACGGTTGGATTCACCGGAACCGACTTGTACCTTGGCAGCATCTTTCAACTGGATAGCAACAGGGGGATTTTTAAGGATAAATTCGAATGATTTATCGTTATAAACCGTGATGATAACCGGAAGAACTTTTCCTGCCTGGGCTTGCGTACGGGCGTTGAACTGCTTGCAAAACTCCATGATGTTCACACCTTTCGCACCTAAAGCAGGTCCGATTGGTGGAGACGGGTTGGCTGCGCCACCTTTGATCTGGAGCTTAATAAGAGCACTTACTTCTTTTGCCATTGTGATTTTTTTACTTTGTTTCTGTTATTTGTGGAAGCAACGTAACAGCGAGTTAAGGCAGGTCTATTCTTTTTCGACCTGCATATAATTAAGCTCAAGCGGTGTTTTTCTTCCGAAAATTTTCACCATCACCTTAAGCTTCTTCTTCTCTTCGTTGATCTCTTCGATCACGCCTGAGAAGGTATTGAACGGTCCGTCGATCACTTTCACCTGTTCTCCCACTACGAATGTGTTGAGCATTGTTTCCTCTGCTCCTGCCATTTCGTCGACTTTTCCGAGAATGCGATTAATTTCTGATTGGCGCAACGGAACAGGGTCTCCTGTTTTAGAACCCAGGAATCCGATAACACCGGTAATGTTTTTAAGCATGTGTGGGATCTCTCCTACAAGCATACCTTCCAGCATGATATAGCCAGGAAATATGTTACGCTCTTTGCTTACTTTTTTTCCTCCGCGGATCTGAATAACCTTCTCCATCGGAATTAAAACCTGCGTTACATAATCCTGCATTCCGAGACGTGAAATCTCAGAATCGATGTATTGCTTGATCTTTTTCTCCTTGCCATTGACCACGCGCAATACATACCACTTCTTAACCTGTTGTTCTTTTGTCTGGACTTTTGCACTCATTGCCTGTGGAACTAGTGGGTTATGAAATTGAAATCAATTACTGAATAAGCTGGTAAACTTTTTCCATTCCTTTATTAAAGGAAAAGTCCATCACAAATACAACAACGGCGAAAATCACAGTTGCGATCATTACAATGATGGCGCTTTCCTGAAGCTCGGACCACGTAGGCCAGGTTACTTTGCGGAGAAGCTCGTCGCCGACTTCCTGAAAGTATACTTTGATTCTGTTCATTGCCTTTTGTTTTTACCAGCTTTTGCCTGACTGGTGATTTGTTGTCTGCCTGCGTTTACTTCGGCAGACTTTGCACGGGAACCTGGACTCGAACCAAGATCAACGGTTTTGGAGACCGCTATTCTACCATTGAACTATTCCCGTTTTTAGTGCGGTAACCGAAGGTCCTTTGGCAGCGAAAGGTGTCCCCCGTTTTAGCGAGGAACACCTTCGATCTGCTGTGATCTTGTTCATCCCTTGCGTACGCAGGGGAAAAACAGGTACCGTGTTTATTTAAGAATTTCAATAACCTGACCAGCGCCAACAGTACGGCCACCTTCGCGGATCGCGAAACGAAGACCTTTATCCATAGCGATCGGAACAATCAGCTTTACTGTGATTGTAACGTTATCACCAGGCATTACCATTTCGCGTCCTTCAGGAAGATCGATTTCTCCTGTTACGTCTGTCGTACGGAAATAGAACTGTGGACGGTATTTGTTATGGAATGGCGTGTGACGGCCACCTTCTTCTTTTTTAAGAACGTAGATCTCTGCTTTGAAATCATGGTGAGGTGTGATAGAACCTGGTTTAGCGATAACCATTCCACGACGGATATTGTTTTTGTCAATACCACGAAGGAGAAGACCAACGTTGTCACCAGCTTCACCGCGATCGAGAAGCTTACGGAACATCTCAACACCTGTGCAGGTTGATTTGAGTTTTTCCTCTTGCATTCCGATGATTTCCACATCTTCACCTACGTTAATAACGCCGGTTTCGATACGACCTGTTGCAACTGTTCCGCGACCTGTGATCGTGAAAACGTCCTCAACAGACATCAGGAAAGGCTTGTCTCTATCACGTGCAGGAGTCGGGATATAAGTATCCACAGCATCCATCAATTCCATGATTTTCTCAACCCATTTCGGCTCGTTATTCAATCCGCCGAGAGCTGATCCACGAATGATAGGAGTGTTTGCTCCGTCGAATTTGTAGAAGGTAAGAAGATCACGGATCTCCATCTCAACGAGATCAAGAAGCTCAAGATCATCAACCATGTCAACTTTATTCATGAACACAACAAGTTCAGGAACACCAACCTGGCGTGCAAGAAGGATATGCTCACGTGTTTGTGGCATAGGACCATCAGTTGCAGCTACCACAAGGATAGCACCGTCCATCTGGGCAGCACCTGTAACCATGTTTTTAACATAGTCAGCGTGACCAGGGCAGTCAACGTGCGCGTAGTGGCGTGCAACTGTTGAATACTCAACGTGCGAAGTATTGATTGTGATACCGCGCTCTTTTTCTTCAGGAGCGTTGTCGATCGACGAAAAGTCGCGGACTTCCGCAAGACCTTTAGAAGCGAGTACAGTTGTGATCGCAGCGGTAAGAGTTGTTTTACCGTGATCGACGTGACCGATAGTTCCGACGTTCACGTGCGGTTTGGAGCGGTCAAATTTCTCTTTTGCCATAGCTATGGATTTGTTTGGTGTTGTTTATTGTTTGTTGTTTCGAAACGTTTACTCTTCAATACTTTTTTCAATCAGAAGCCCCACTTTTCACTGGTGAGCCGTTGGGGGGAATCGAACCCCCGACCTCTTCCTTACCAAGGAAGTGCTCTACCACTGAGCTACAGCGGCGATTATCAGGAGATGCAATTGGCTTCTATTTTCATTTTTCCCTTGCGGGAGATTTTGTATTCTGAACGGAAGGCTTCCCTTCCGTTACAATTTTGCTCGTTTTCAGAGCGGAAGACCGGGCTCGAACCGGCCACCTATAGCTTGGAAGGCTATCGCTCTACCAAATGAGCTACTTCCGCTTAATTTCCCTCTGCATGACTTGCAGATAGTCCACCTTCGCAAACAACTTTGGTGAACAATGTGGGGAGAACAGGATTCGAACCTGTGAAGACTAAGTCAACAGATTTACAGTCTGTCCTCGTTGGCCGCTTGAGTATCTCCCCTCGAAGCCATTGATGAAGCTGATTCTTAGCCTCCGTTTGACAATTTTCTCATTTAAAAAAAATGAGCCGGCGAAGGGATTCGAACCTCCGACCTGCTGATTACAAATCAGCTGCTCTACCAGCTGAGCTACACCGGCTATTGTGTCATTTTACGGAGGATTGCCGAAGCGGCTATCATGCGTACATCTCCTGATTTCAAAGAACTTTCAGAGGCTTTTTTAATTGGATGCCCCTCAAAAAGGACTGCAAATGTACAAAACTTTTATCACGCACCAAATCCCACACTTATTTTTTTAGCCTATTTCTTCCTCATTTTCAGGGCATATTCCGGCAAAACAGGCTTGATTTTTAGTTTGAACGTCGAAATCTTCTTTGCGCGCATAAAAAAAGCGTCCCGGCTTTCCGGGACGCTTGCTTTTTAAGACGTCTGAGATCAGATTCCTTTTTGCTTTTCTTTATATCGTTTTACCTGCTTTGAAATCGCGGAAATTCCGGTATCAATTGCTTCTTCGAATGTTTTGCACTGTCTTTTCACATACAAATCATTACCCGGTACGTTTAATTTGATCTCGGCAACTTTATTGGCACTTTCGCCTGAATTGTCAAGACGAAGAAAAACTTCGCTACTGATAATTCCATCATAAAAATGATTCAGCTTTTCTACTTTTTCCTCAATAAACGCTAACAGATTTTTGTCGGCAGTAAAGTGGATCGATTGGATCTGAATGTTCATAATTGACCTCCTTGTTTTGAAAAATGTTGGGATATAAATCCTGAATAAATAAATTTTATGCGCGTGGATGGGCTTTGTGATAAATAGCTTTTAATTTTTCAACCGTGTTGTGCGTGTAGACTTGCGTTGCAGATAAATTGGCATGACCGAGAAGCTCTTTAATCGCATTAAGGTCGGCACCGTTATTAAGCATGTGAGTAGCGAAAGAATGACGTAATACATGGGGGGATTTTTTATTAATTGTTGTTACAAGACCAAGGTAGTATTTGACGCGGGTGTAAACAAATTTTTCGTTGAGTTTTTTTCCGTCTTTTTTTTGCAGCAGCATCACATGATCGCCATCGCCTGCGGGAACATTTTCCTTCATTTTTTCATTCACAAACTGCCTGCCAAGCTCTATCAATTCCACGGTCAGCGGAATGATCCTTTCCTTATTGCGCTTTCCCAGCACTTTCACCGTGCCTGCAACGGGCTCAAAGTCAGCCTGCTTAAGATTGATCAGTTCCGACAAACGCATGCCCGTTTCATACAGCATTCCGATAGCCAGCCGCACAAGCATCACATCATACGCGTCAGCCTCATGAGCTTCAAACTCACTTTTGTTGTCCATCAGATTTCCCATCTGCCTTTCCTCCACGAACACCGGCAAACGTTTGCCCGATTTTGGTCCCTGGATCTTAAGCATCGGATTGAGCGTGATGTGCCCGTTCTTGAGCAAAAAATGAAAATAAGTGCGGAGCGTGGTGATTTTCCTGTTCACAGAACGCGGCGAAATACCATTATCCATCAATGAAGCGATCCATGTACGGATAATGGGGTAATTCGCTTCCAGTGGTGGAAGATTTTCATAAGAAATGGCCAGAAAATCGCGGAACTGGGTGAGATCGGTGCGGTAGGCAGTGAGCGTGTGGGGCGACATACGTCTTTCGAATCCGAGGTAATCGAGAAAAGGATCAAAAATATCGGCGTTGTCGTTCACAAATTGCTATAAAAGGAAATACACACAATTGTACGGATTCCGGTTAAGGAAGTTCGCACAAATGTGTGTATGTATGTTAAATGGCTGGTAGCGATGCATAAATGTAAAGTCGCGAGCATCGCGACTCTACGTTTATGCTTCTTCAGAAAGCTGCAATGCCTGCTTGTAGATGGCTTTCAGCTTTGTTTCGCGCTTGCGGATAGAAGGTTTTGTGAATTTCTGACGATCACGCAATTCGCGCACAACGCCGGTTTTCTCAAACTTCTTCTTGAATTTTTTGAGAGCTTTTTCAATTGACTCTCCTTCTTTAACTGCTACTACTATCATTTTGTGTGTGGTATGTTAATTTTATCAGGGCTGCAAATGTAGAAAAACCTTTCCGATTATACAAACTCCTCCATCTTTTTTGAATTCTTCCGGTGAATTGGTAAGAAAAGCCATAAATCTGTTTTGCCAATCCTTTAGCGCAACCTAATTTGCGGCATGATTTCTACCCCCAAGTCGCTATTTACGCTCGTTTTCACATTATTCCTGGTTGTTTTCACCGCAAAAGCGCAAACTTCCACATTTTCAAAATACTTCTCTTTCGGAGTGAATAACCCGATGGCCGGAACAACATTCACCAATTGCCATGAACTCTCCAATCAAAGTGGTTACCTCCTCATGTCAGAAAAATACACTTCGTCAAATATTCGCAATACCATCCTGATTCGCACGGATACAGCTTTACAGGAAATATGGTCGACGATGCTCAATTTTAATATGGCGGCTGTGCCCTACACCAATATCAATTTTTCGAATGTTGGTGAATTGCTGAATGGCAACTATTATGTGTACGCGGAAACAGGCGTAGTCGGCAAACCTGCCTATGTGATCTTCGTATTTGACACAAGTGGAAATGTGATCGATTATACTGCGATTAGTGACACACTTAATATAAGCAATGGCAATGTGATACCGCTATTACACATTGCAACAGACAGCAGCATTATTATCAGCATTTCAGAATATGAACGCTTTGGATTTTACAGGCTTGATCAACAGCTGAATTTAATTTCCAGTGGGATTTACCATTCAAATTCTTTGTATTGCCGTGGACGCGATTGCCTTTTGCTTTCTGATACAACCCTTTTATTTAATGGCGAAGCAGCCGGTTTAGTTCTTACAAAAACAACAACCAGTGGTACTGTTATCTGGTCCAAATCCTATCCTTCCATACAAAATGCCTTCACTTTATGCCAGGCAGGCAGTTCAATTTATGCAGGCGGCAGTGTAAATTCAAATTCGACGGCTTCTTACGTTGCAAAGTTTGATACATCAGGCTTACTGATTTGGTATCACACCTATATCATGAGCAATTCATTAACCATGAGCGCTATTTGGAATATTTATCCGAATGGAAATAATCTTATGCTTTACTCCGACAGCGTCATGTTCGAAATAGACACACTCGGTTTTCCGATTGGTACCGGCTTTACAGTAAACAGCAGCAATAATTATAAAGTTTTAAAGCCATGCAGCTCGAATGAATTTATGCTTGCCGGACCTATTTACCAGGATGCGGTTATGGACTATCGTCATACGTTAATGCGTTTCGATATGAATACCATTTCAAACTGCCTGACTCCCCGCGCCATTATTACAGCCGTAAGTTCCAGCAGCACTTTATCCTTTCAGCCGATACCGATTGCCCATTATGTTCAAACAGAAAGCATCAATTATTCGGATACAACTGTCCAATTGGGTTATGATAAGTGGGTTGGCTGTGTGTCAACAGGTATAAGTGAAAACTCAGAAGCATTGAATACGCCACAACTCTTTCCAAATCCTGCTTCTGATGTTCTGACCATCCGTTATACCCCGAAAAATCCTAACGCGAAACTGGTGTTTGAAATCACAGATGTAACCGGAAGAATTATTGCCAGTGACGCGATCCAATTTAATGCTGAAAATGAATTTAAATTTTCAGTTCAGGATATCTCTGAAGGAATTTATACTGTTTCTGTATATGAAAATGGTAATGCGGCCGGGCATGTGTTGTGCTGTGTAAAACATTAACACCGGTTTCGACAAGGATAAGCTCACACGCTTACCTTTGTGCAGCTTTTGGAAAAGAAAAAAATATTCATCCTCGGTCCTGCCTGGCCTTTGCGGGGCGGACTTGCAACTTTCGACGAGCTGCTTTGCCGTTCTTTGATTGCTGCCGGGCATGATTGCAGAATCATCTCATTTTCATTGCAATATCCCGGTTTTTTATTTCCCGGCACTACTCAATTTGACCAGACAGGGAAAGCGCCGGAAGGAATTTCCATTGAAACCAGGATCAATTCTGTGAATCCGTTCAACTGGCTTTCAGTGGGTAATTACATAAAAAGAGAGCAGCCCGATTTTATACTTATAAGGTATTGGCTGCCTTTTATGGGGCCGTCCTTAGGTACAATTGCCCGACGTGCGAAAAAAAACGGGAAAACAAAAGTCATTGCCATCGTCGACAATGCCATTCCGCATGAAAAACGTCCGGGCGATAAAAGGTTTTCTTCTTATTTTCTCAAAAGCTGCGACGGCTATTTAACCATGTCGCAAAAAGTGTTGCGCGATCTGCAGCAATTTACCGATTCGACCGTCAAACTTTTCACGGAACATCCTTTATATACATCGTTCGGCGAAGTGGAAGAGAAGAGCAAAGCCCGCGAACATCTTGGTCTCGATGAAAATGGCAAATATCTTTTATTCTTCGGCCTCATACGCCGTTATAAAGGACTCGATCTGCTGCTCGAAGCAATGGCCGATGAGCGCGTGAAAAATCTCAATGTAAAGTTGCTCGTCGCCGGCGAATATTATGAAGACAGCGCGTATTACGATGAAATTATCGCGCGTTTACAGTTGAAAGAACGCATAGAGCTGCACACTAAATTCATTCCGAATGAAGATGTGAAATGGTATTTTTCTGCTTGCGATTTAGTTGCACAAACATATCACACAGCAACACAAAGCGGCGTTACAAAAATCGCGTTGCAGTTTGATAAACCTTCGCTCGTTACAAATGTGGGCGGACTCGGAGAAATTATTTTTCACGGCAAATCAGGTTATGTGGTGGAGCCGGATGCAAAAGCGATTGCAGAAAGCATTGTGGATTATTATGAAAATAATCGTGAAGAAAGTTTTGTGAAGGAAACAATTGAAGAAAAACGGAAATATGGATGGGATGTGATGGTGGATAATGTGGAAACATTGTACAGACGTACGGAAAAATAATTACCAATTCCCGGATTACCAATTACCATTTGGGAAAGGGGAAAGTGGGAAAATGGAAATTAGGGGGGGAAGAAAGAAAGTAATTACCAATTTCCGGATTACCAATTTATAATGGGCAATCTTTTGTGCCTTGCGGTGAAAACAACTTGCAAGCATCGCAATGACTCGCGGCGCTACAATGGAAATGTTTTTGTAAAATTGTATCCCAATGATGATCAAAAGTAAAGCACCTTTACGTTTAGGACTTGCCGGCGGCGGAACAGATGTTTCTCCGTATTCCGATATGTTCGGTGGGGCAATTTTAAATGCAACCATCAGCAGCTACGCCTACGCAACGATCGAACCGCTTGATAACGGAAAAATCGAATTCGTTTCGGGCAATGCGGAAACAAAACGCGTTTACGATGCAACGAATGAATTGCCAATAGACGAAAGAGCTTTTGAATTGCAATGCGGTGTTTACAATCGCATCGTAAACCAATTTTCGAAAAAACCGCTTTCCTTCCGCATGACCACGTGGATCGATGCGCCACACGGTTCAGGGTTAGGAACATCTTCTACGCTTGTCGTTGCTATCATCGGCGCGTTCAAAGAATGGCTCAATCTTCCGCTGGGAAATTACGACATCGCGCATCTTGCCTACGAGATCGAACGCGTTGAAATGAAAATGGCCGGCGGAAAACAAGATCAATACGCTGCTACGTTCGGTGGTGTGAATTTTTTAGAATTTCTCGCCAACGATAAAGTCATCGTAAATCCACTGATGATAAAACCTGATGTGATGAACGAGCTCGAGATGAACCTCCTCCTCTACTTCACCGAAACCAAACGCGATTCGGCGCAGATCATCATGCACCAGGTGGAAAATGTCAAAAAAAACAATACCGAAGCCATCGAAGCAACACATCAATTAAAACTCCACGCGCAGTTGATGAAAGATTGCCTGCTGCGCGGAGAAACAGATAAATTCGGCGAAATTTTAAACATGGGCTGGGAGCACAAAAAGAAAATGGCCGCTTCTATTTCCAATGATCTTTTAGATGCTATTTATCATGCCGCATTAAAAGCAGGCGCAACAGGCGGAAAAATTTCCGGCGCAGGCGGGGGAGGATTTATGTTTTTCTATTGTCCGGGCACCACACGTTTAAATGTCGCACAAGCCTTAGAACAATTCGGCGGACGCACAAAATCATTCACCTTCACCAATCACGGACTCACTACATGGACCAGCTGAAATTTATACGCGAACACATTGAAGCTTCGATAAATTTAAAATCATCGTTGCTTACAAATGATGCGATTTTAAATTCGACAAATCAACTCGTCGCTGAAATTGTGAAATGCTATAAAAACGGCGGGAAAGTTTTGTGGGCCGGAAATGGCGGAAGCGCTGCCGACGCACAACACCTCGCTGCCGAATTATCAGGAAGATTTTATTACGACCGCCCGCCTCTTTTTTCCGATGCATTACATGTAAATACCTCTTACATGACAGCAGTTGCGAACGATTACAGCTATGACTTAGTCTACTCGCGATTAACGCAGGCGATGGGAAGAAAAGGCGATATTTTAATCGGGCTTTCCACCAGCGGCAATTCAGCAAACGTGATTAACGCATTAATAAAAGCAAAGGAGATTGGAATGATCACCGCAGGCTTCACAGGAGAAACCGGCGGAAAAATGAAACCACATTGCGATGTGCTCATCAACATTCCTTCAACCGATACGCCGAGAATTCAGGAATGTCATATGCTGCTCGGTCATACGGTTTGTGAAATGGTGGAAATGGAAATGTTTCCGAAATAAATTTTGCCAGCCTTCGATACATTTTCCTTTTTGCCAGAGTGAGTTTTCGACGCAGGAGAAAGTATCGCAGCCGGCAAATAGGAAAACACTCAGTCTGACAAAATTTATTTCAACCACCAATCCTTTTTGCCAGAGTGAGTTTTCGACTCAGGAGAAAGTATCGCAGCTGGCAAAAAGGAAAACACTCAGTCTGACAAAATTTATTTAAACCGCCAATCCTTTTGCCAGAGTGAGTTTTCGATGCAGGAGAAAATACCGAAGCTGGCAAATAGATAAAAAACACTCCGTTTGACAAAATTTATTTAAACCCCCAATCCTTTTTGCCAGAGTGAGTTTTCGATGCAGGAGAAAGTATCGCAGCTGGTAAATAGATAAAAAACACTCACTCTGACAAAATTTATTTTTCAACCACTAATCCTTTTTTCACCACCAAACACCAACGCATTCCTTGATAAAAGAAGCAATCATACTCGCAGGAGGATTCGGAACACGGTTAAAATCCGTGATCGCCGATTTGCCAAAACCGATGGCGCCGGTGAATGGAAAACCATTTCTGCATTACCTTTTCGTTTACCTGAGGCATTACAATATTCAGAAAGTGGTTTTGTCTGTCGGCTATCTCGCTGAAAAAGTGGAGGCGGAATTCGGAAAAAAATATTTCGGCATTGCAATTGAATACGCTTATGAAAAAGAAGCGTTGGGCACGGGCGGCGGAATTCGTTTAGCGATGGAAAAATGTTCCGGTGCGCATGTGCTGGTGCTTAACGGCGATACTTTTTTCGATGTGAAGCTCGATGAATTTTTTGAAATGCATTTAAGCGGCTCTTCCGATGCGACGCTTGCTTTGCGGAAAGTGGATGATGCTTCGCGTTATGGCACTATTCAATTGGATGGAAAACGTATTGCCGCTTTCAAAGAAAAAAGTGCCGAAGTTAAAGGAAGCGCGTTGATCAACGGCGGTGTTTATTTATTGCGCAGGAAAACTTATTTGGGAAATACAAAATCCGGGAAAGCGTTTTCGATCGAGAATGATTTTTTCGCGAAGCTGGCGGATAAATTATGGCTGCAGGCGTTTCCGTGCGGGGGGTATTTTATTGATATCGGAATTCCGGAAGATTATGCGCGGGCGCAGGTTGAATTTGAGAAATTTCCTTATTGAGTTAATTCAACACGGATGACACGGATCTGACGGATAAAAACGGATCAGCTATCTGTGTTAATCCGTTTGATCTTTGGCATCCGATTTCCTCGCACAAAAAAAAGCCCATTATTCTAATAGAACACGGATGACACGGATTGGACGGATAAAAACGGATCAGCTATCTGTGAAAACCCGTCCAATCCGTGTCATCCGTGTTCAATTTCCTCACAAGCAAAAAGGTTCCCTCCTGATAGCCATCGGGAGAGAACCTTTTTCATTGGTAATTGGTAATCCGGTAATTGGTAATTACTTTTTCATCGTTTCCGCCAATTGCATCGCGGCATACAAATCCACAATTCCACCTGTTGTACTCAGTGTTTCGAATTTTACTTTTTTCGGTTTCGGGCCTTTTTTCGCGGTGCGTTTTTTAGTCATCCGTGGTTTTCCACCCGGGCGATTTACTTTACTTTTCGCCACCGATTTGTCGGTCGATTGTTCGATGATGGTTTTTACCTGCGCCGGTGTCAAAGTCGGGTAATACACCAGCAGGAATGCCGCAACGCCCGCAGTTACCGGTGAAGCCATGCTTGTTCCGCTTTCATTGATGTAGCCGCCATTTGATTTTGGCGCGTTGATATCCACACCAGGCGCGAACACATCAACTTCGGCTTTTCCGTAATTGCTGAAAGGTGCAACAATATCTTTTCCGTCTTTCCAGCTCAGCGCTCCTACTTCAATCCAGTTTGACGCTGTGCCGCCTCCGTTATAATGATCGCTCGGAAAATTTTCGTTGTTGTCATTGTTCTGGTTGCTGTTACCTGCAGCGTGAACGATGAGCACACCTTTGCTCTCTGCATATTTTACTGCCGCATCAACAGCGCCTTTATTAAACGAATAACCTTTACCGAAGCTCATATTGATGATTCTTGCGCCATTATCCACCGCATAACGAATTCCATTTGCTACATCTTTATCGCGTTCATCACCATTCGGCACCACGCGGATGCCCATGATCTTCACAGGAGTTGCAACTCCAAACATTCCGAGATTGTTGAAACGATCGGCAGCAATAATTCCTGCTACGTGCGTTCCGTGCAAGGCATCAGGACCTTTTATATCCGGGTTTCCATAATTGCGCTCATCTGCATTTTCGTAATTGTCGCCAACAATAGAACGCGGATCGTAATCCATGTTCAGGTTGTAATTCACCATATTGTAATATTGCTTGTAACCATCAGTTACTTCAAGGTTCACCTGCGTCCAGTCTTCTTCCGATTTGATGAGCAGCTTCAGAAACAAATGTGCTCTTTTATACTTTTCAGAAGGATTATACTCTTTGAAATCCTTGTAAAGCACGGTGTCAATATTTTTCTGTGTTTTGATATCTTCTTTCATTCCATCAAAAACAGTTTTAAAGCTGCCCAGCTGATCAAGCGTTTTTTGCGCGTCAGCATATTGCCTTGCATGTTCATCCCTGAGCTTTACGTAAGCATTAAACTCTTCCCTTTGCGTAGGCGGAACAGTGCTTTCGTTCATTCCCTGGTATTTTTTCTTCAACGGACGCAACAAACGAACCAGCTCAAGATTATCAAACTCTACATTCTCCCCGCTTTTATTGCCGATAAAATTCCATCCATAAATATCATCCACGTAACCATTTTTATCATCATCAATTCCGTTGCCCGCAATTTCACCGCGGTTGTGCCACATCACATTTTTCAGGTCTTCGTGCATATAATCCACACCGCCATCCATCACGGCAACAATTATCGTATCCGCTTTTTTTCCTTTGGCAAGATCATAGGCCTGCTCCGTGCGAACGCCGTGCACACCGGAAGTAGCATAAGAAAGATTGAACCAGTTAGCAGGAGCTTTTTTCGGTGCGGCTGCATCCTGGGCGGAAAGCGAAAGGGAAAGTGCGGCTGCAAAAAAGAAAAATAATTTTTTCATGGGAATATTTGGGTGCTTTGGGATGAATATGAAAACAGATCAAAATTAACACAAAAATGTTCTTATGCGTTAATGTGAAGATGAACGGGGGAATTTGTCAATGAGTGGCATTCTCCTGTGACCCGGAAGTTAAGATTTGTGAATACGAAACATTGCTTAATTAAAGTTTTGCAAATATTCAAACAGGTAATGCCGGCATATCTGCACAAGCAGCAGCAAGATCAAAAACATAATAAGCATAGTTTTATATCTGCTGTTCTTAACCAGAATAACGCACATGAAAGCAATGATACACGAGCTTATAATTGACAACGGACGGATCACGAAAGAGAATTTGGAATAATACTCATAACCAATCACGCGTATTACCAGGTCAAATGCCGCCCAGAATATATCTAATATAAAAGCGACAAGTCCTATAATAAATACTGGCCGGTACGATACATCCTCCTGCGGTACGCCAAAGTTATTCGGCACAAATCCGGGTGTGAATGGATTCACAAGCTGTTGCCTGAGCTGCGAGCCACAGGCTGAACAGAAATTTGCATTGACAACATTCTGAGTTCCGCAACGGTTGCAGATCATAGCGTTTGTTTTATTTTAATACTTCTCGCGAGATCACCAGTTTTTGAATTTCCGATGTTCCTTCTCCGATCGTGCAAAGCTTGGAATCGCGGTAATATTTCTCGGCAGGAAAATCTTTTGTGTAACCGTAGCCACCGAAGATCTGAACGCCTTCTGTGGAAACACGCACTGCAACTTCAGAAGCATAATATTTCGCGAAAGCAGATTCTTTGGTCATTTTCAC
>JALYQL010000379.1 GCA_030855855.1 Bacteroidota bacterium
TATGCTCGTACGTTTCTTTCTTGAATAATTTTCCTTCGTTCTGCAATTTCAAAACGATGCGCTCATCCACGCTGAGGTAATTCAACTTTGAAGTGTCCTTGATGAGAAACTTCATGTATTCTTTCTGTTTCCCTAATTCTTCGGCTTTCTCTTTTTCATTGAGGTAATCTTCCTTCACAAATTCGCCGGCCAGGCCAAATTGCTCATCTTTTACTTCCGACCGAAATTTTCCGCGGAGATCAACTAGTGGAACTGGGCGCATAAATTCATTCAAAACCATCATCGGCGGCACACCCGCAGCTTTCGCCACGCGCATATCATCCGCACCGAACGTAGGCGCAATGTGTACGATTCCTGTTCCGTCTTCCGTAGAAACAAAATCACCGGCAATTACGCGGAATGCATTTTCCGCATTTTCAAATTCAGTTACGTATGGGAGAAGCTGCTCGTAGTGCAACCCGACGAGATCGGAGCCTTTAAGATCAGTACCCCTGTTGCCATCTAAAATTGTCCAACGATTGATTTTGCCACCACTAACTAATTTGCCATCAATGGCGAAATTGATTCCAGCGGTAATTTTTTTAGAGTCATTAAATCCAGAAGTATTAAAATATTTCGGGAACAGATCTTGTGCTAAAATTACGGTTATTGGTTTTTCGGAAAAAGGATCGAATGTATCAACAACTATATATGTGATTTTCTCTCCAACCGCTAAAGCTGTATTTGAAGGTAATGTCCATGGAGTAGTAGTCCATGCTAATAAAAAAAGATCCTGCTGGGTATTAGTATTGCCAAAAAGCAAAGCAGATTTTGCATTCCCAATCACCTTAAACATCGCCGTAGCCGTACGATCTTTCACCGGCTTGTAACATCCCGGCTGATTCAATTCATGCGACGACAAACCAGTTCCTGCAGCAGGAGAATACGGCTGGATCGTGTAGCCTTTGTAAATTAAATTCTTTTTGTACAAATCCTGCAAGAGCCACCATACACTTTCGATATACGTATTTTCATAAGTGATATACGGATCGCCCATATCCACCCAATAGCCCATTTTTTTTGTCACGTCTTCCCACAAGTGTGTATATTTCATCACCTCGGTGCGACATGCTTTGTTGTACTCTTCAATAGAAATTTTCTTTCCGATATCTTCTTTCGTAATACCCAGCGTTTTTTCCACGCTCAATTCAATCGGCAATCCGTGTGTATCCCAGCCGGCTTTGCGTTTTACCTGCTTGCCTTTCAGCGTCTGGTAACGGCAGAAAATATCCTTCATCGCGCGTGCCATCACGTGGTGAATGCCCGGAATTCCATTTGCGGAAGGAGGTCCTTCATAAAACACAAACGGCTCGGCTCCTTCGCGGGAACTCACGCTCTTCTCGAAAATCTTATTTTTTTCCCAATCCGCTAAAACGCTTTCCGCAATGGAGGGCAGGTTTAAGGAGGAAAATTCAAGGTACTTTTTCATTGGACGGCAAAGATAGACATGGGAAGGGAGATTTGATAATCTGGTAATTTGATAATCTGGTAATTGGCGGATGGGAGGGAACAAGACTCTCTTTGAGTTATAAAGCTGCTGAAAACCAGTGTAATACGTGGTTATTTCCTGGGAATACCGAGTAATTCGTTCTCAACTTCGGTTCCGGCGGTATCCCGGCTTTTCCAGATTCCGGAACGTTCAAAACCGGTAATCGGGCCGGAGCTTTTCACCTGGCCGTTTGGATGCCAATAGGTGCAATGCCCATTTCCGTTTTTATCCGTGAACATTTCTTTGGAAAGAATGTTGTTGCTAAAATATTCGCGGTGGCGGAATGTGCTGTCGGCTAAAAGCCCACCTGTGGTTAGCACCTTGCCATTTTCAAACCAAACGGTGTAGCCCTGCATTAATCCGTTTTCAAAAATTGTTTCTCCCGCCAACTTTCCGTCCTCGTAATACTGGATCCATTTACCATCCCGTTTTTTGCGGATATACTTTTGAATCATCATCCGCTTACCCGATGGCACGAAAGAAAATTCATGTGTATACGTGCTGTCGCGTAGTTCGCTGTCATTTTTTGCTTTTTTGATGCTTCTTATTTTCCCTGTAGGACCGTCTTTATAAATAACAAAAGCCGAATCATCTGCGGCAATAACTTCTTCCCATGTTTGATATACATATCCATTCTCCTCAATAGTACCGGAAGCAATAACCTGCTTTTTCTTCCCGCAGGAAATAACCAGCAAGAGAATGATCACAGGCAAAAGAAATTTTTTCATGACGGACTTCAATGCATTATTTATTATCGGCAGGTTGCAGGTATAACAGCTTAAAGGCGTTAAATAGTGCCTGGTGACCGATAGTGGCGTGATTTTCTTCGGGCAAATAATCAAAGTACACTTTTACGTTTTTACTTTTCGTGCTTTTTATTTTATCGGCCAATACATTTGCTTCTACTTCCATAACGTGCGGAGCTTCGGTCGGCGCAAGTCCTTCTTTCCCGACGCCGATGTAAATGTCGGTTTGTGCGATAAAATTTTCTTTCAGAATTTCCGGAGAGAAGTTCAACAAAGAGCCATTATCCCACCACAACGACGGGCTGATGATAATATATTTAGTAAACAGCTTCGGATGTTTAAACAGAATTTCCGTTGCTAAAAGTCCGCCAAGCGATTCGCCTATGATCGTTTTTGACGCAGTTGTTTTATATTTCTTTTCAATAAATGGCTGCAGCTCTTTTTCAATGAAGGCGATGAATTTATCGGAATGTCCTGTTGTCGGATAATTCTTTTTTTCGGCTTCAATGGTGGTTGGAAAAGTAAAATCACGACGGCGATCTACATTTGCGATGCCCACAACAATAGAATGCGGCACACGATTTACCCAGGGAAAACTGTTGAACTGAACTAATCCGGCCACATGAATAAAATCTTCATCAGCAGAACCATCGAGCAGGTAGATGACAGGATATTTTGTGGTGTCATCTTTTTTGTAGCCTTCGGGAAGGTAAATATTGAGAATTCTTTTTTCGGATAATTCAACCGATTGAATTTCTTCGATGATGCCGAGGACGAAAGGTTTGGTTGTTTCCGGTTGTCTGGGCTTTGCCGTTTGTGCGAAGGATAATGTGGAGAAAAGAATAAATAAGAAAGTTGCGGTTGTTTTCATGTTTCCATTTTAAATATAGTTGCACGGGCTACACCGTAGCAATCACCTTCAATTCAATCGCAATCGGTGTAGGCAGGCAATTTATTTCCAGCGTAGTCCTGCAAGGCGGATTTTCCGAAAAATATTCTGCCCACAATTTATTGTAGATGGGAAAATCGTCTTTCATGTTTGTCAGGAAAACCGTTACGTCCACAATTTTATCCCAGCTGCTGCCCGAATCTTCGAGAATATATTTCACATTCTGAAAAACGCTGCGGCATTGCTTTTCGATATCATAAGAAGCGATTTTTCCATTGGCGTCCAATTCAACGCCGGGAATGATTTTTGTTCCTTTTGCACGCGGACCTACGCCGGATAAAAAAAGAAGATTGCCCACACGTTTTGCATGCGGATAAAGGCCGACGGGTTCAGGCGCTTTGTTCGAATGAACTCCTTCGGAGGAGGAATTGATGGTTTGATCTGACATGGGGGTAAAGGTAATGTGCTAATGTGCAAATTTGCTAATGTGGGAATGAAAATATCACGCAAAACAGATCAGCACATTATCCCATTAGCAAATCACCACATTCAAAACCCTTTCAGGATACTTTTCACATCTTCCACATACCCGCCGCCAAACAAATTCACATGCACCAGCAACGGATAAAGGTTGCAGAAATCCGTTCTGTCTTTCCATTTTTTCTCCAATGGAAATTCTTCTTCATAGCCTTCATAAAGCTGCGGATCGAAACCACCGAACAATTTTGTCATCGCCAGATCCATTTCGCGGTGGCCGTAATAAACGGCGGGATCGAAAAGCGCAGGACCATTTGTGCTGAAGAAAAAATTTCCGCTCCAGAGATCTCCGTGAAGCAGGGAAGGAGCTTCGGCGGGAAATAATTCTTTTAGCATAGAACAAAAACGTTCACCTTTTCTCAGCAGCGACTGATCAATTTTATGTTCATCGTTCGCCAGCTTTAATTGCGGAAGAATGCGTTCCTGCGCAAAAAAATCTGCCCATGTTGCATGTGGTGTATTCGACTGCGGAAGGCTGCCGATGTAATTATCATGATTAAGCCCGAAGGCTGCCGAAGTGTTTTTATGAAGCTGCGCAAGCTTTTGTCCTGCATCACGCCAGTCTTTTTTTTCGTCTGGCATTTTTTCCAGCCATTCCATCAACAACATACTGAAGCCATTTTCTTCAGTGATGGAATAAACGGCAGGCACCCGGAAAACGGTCGTTGCTTTTAATAGATCCAATCCTTTTTTCTCTGCTTCGAACATTCCCGGAAATGCCTGAGCTGAATTTTCTTTCAGGAAAAAGAGTCCTTTGCTGCTTTCCAAACACAGGCAGCAATTGATACTTCCCCCACTGACGCGGGAAACCGATAAAAGCTCTGCGCCGGACTGTTTTCGGATAAGACTGCTATAACGTGGAAGTAAAGACATCGGGCACAATTTCAGAAAAATTCTTACACCTGAAAGCAATTCTATTAGGCCGGTTTCTGAATCGTTCTTTATTAAATGAATTTTGGAGCGTTAAAGGATCCCATTCCGCTAACCCCATAAATGAAGAACACATTTACCCGTAAGAATCTTGTCGCCGCGTTTTGTTTTCTCTTCGCGGCTCATGCTGCAAATTCACAAACGATCCGCCTCAAAGAAATTATGCTGAACTCCTTTCTCAGCGGAAACAGCTTTGGAGTGCAGCGAAGTATTTCCGCTGGCTTTCTCATCGGAAAACGTTTAGAGATCAGCGGTGGCCCCACTTTCAGTCGGGGCTTTCAGAAAAATACAGGCGAGGTGATGAGTGTACGTTATTATGTGGTGCGTGATCATGAAAGCTACAGTGGTAAACTCCGTCTTTCTTCCACTTTTACATTACAGCGCATGCATAACCAGTCGCTTTCCCAGAACGCGATCTACCTTGAGCAGCAGATGGCGTTTAACATGAAGAATGACGAATCCACCAGCTTTGCCACATTGCGCTATAAAGGATGGGAAGCAACGGCAGGAATAGGATCCTCCTACCGTTTTAACTTCGGTATGATTCTGCGTGGAGAGATTGGGTTATCTTATTATGCAACTACTATCACCAACGACAATACAACGCTTCATGCCTTCCATGATGAATCCGGTACGAGCCTGCGTTTAGGATTCGGCATTGGCTGGGCGCTGGGCCGGAAAATTACTCCGCAAGCTTCTGCAGGTGAACGGGCTGCAAAGGCGCTATATTTAAAATAGAAGATTTGCCTTTGTTCAGCTGTATAAACGTGTGAAAAGCAGTCTCCAGCTTTTTCAATTTGGTAGACGAATTATCATTCAGTGCGATCTTGAGGAGTTTGGCAAAAGCATCAGCAGCGGGGAAATGCCCCGAAAGTTCTTCGGAAGAAAGTTTTCTAGAAATGCTCCGAAGAATAATTTCAGCCTGGTCGGATTTCTGTGCCAGGAGCAGGTTTAGCGTGAGGAATAATTTTACCCCGGCTTCTGCGAAAGGAAAATCTTTAAAGCTTATTTCATTCAGCAGGTGGTTGAGTGTGGAAGCGGCTTCAGAAAATTTATTGGAATGAAAAAAACAAGCGGCTCCATACATGTAAAAGTTCACGCACGAAAAAGCATCGTTTTGATCAGGGAGGAAAACCAGGTTTTCGGCGGATGTGACATTATTTATTCCGCCCACGTAAATTTCATGCTCCAGCTTCGAGAGCAGGAAGCGGGTTGTAGGGCATGAATGTGAAAGGATCAAAAACGTTTCAAGACTATTGTTGAGCTTTTCATAAACCGCCTTGTTGTTCTTGTGCAGGCTAAGCTGGTGATAATATTCGAAGTTGAGAAAAAGGCGGACCGGTTCAAGAAAACGGTAATTCCGGTGATCAGGGTAGCTTTCAAGAATGGTTTTAAATTTCAACAGCAGCTCTTCAATCGTTTCTTCGGAGTCCGGAATCTCGTTCTTCTCATCCACGAAGATCGCATAGGTAACGCCGACGATGATATGATTGATCTTCAGCCGGTGTGAATCGTACAGCCGTGAAAGATTATTCAGCTCGCGCAAATACAATTTCAGCAGCACGGTTTTTTCTTCGCTGAGCGAGAGCAGGTAATCGCCGAGCTCCCTGGTGAAAAGCGAAACAACTTCTTCCGCTTTGTCGAGTGCGAGCATGTACGCCACATTTTTATTGTAAAGCTGCTGGTAATGATAAAACTCTGAAGTGTGCAGGTGTAGCTTTTTCAATCCGCTATACACACTTACCAGCTCGGCAGGCATATCTTCTTTCTTCAATGCCGATTCCAGGTGGAGCAACAGGCTGATCGCGGTTTCCCGTGGTGTGTTATAAATAAGGTACGGAATAGAAGAAACATTTTTCAGCAGCTCTGCCCGGTTATCGGAAGAGGTGCGGAAAAGGTATTGCTGCACTTTATCGAACAGCCGGGATTTTAGTGTATAGAACGCCGCCTGTTTCGCATCGATCGTTTCCCTGATCTCAGCGTCTTCGAGATTTTCACGGTAAAGCTCCAGCAGCTTCGAAAATTTTTCTCCGCGGTTGGCCGCAAGTTCTTCGTGCAGCTGCTCGTATTGGGCTTTACTGAGCTGTGAGATTACTTTTTGTAACATTGATAGGGGAGTTAAAAGTTGTTACTTCGAAGGGGACTCGTATTATAAAATTGGTGTACTCCATGCTTTCCGATTCCACTTCAATCGTTCCGCCGAGCAGGTCAATAGTTTGCTGCACAATATAAAGTCCCAGGCCAGAACCTTCCGAACTGGAGGTTGCGCGGTAAAACATCTGGAATACCGATTTGAGCTGGTCGTGAGTAATTCCGATTCCGTTATCAGAAAGCTTTAAAACCAGCTCATTTTCCTGTTTATAAATCTTCAGTGAAATGAAAGATGAAATATTCCTACGCGCAAATTTGATACCATTACTGACAAGGTTATTCATAATGATCTGCCAGCGGTCTGGGTCAGAAACGAATTGTTCGTCGGTGAAATTTTCATACTCAAACCGGATCATATCTGCATGATCCATGAATTTGTGCATGCTAACGGCGGTATCAAAAATTTCTTTGAAATCGATGCCGGTGGGTTTCAGGTTCAGTCTTGAATTGCGAGAGTAATTAATAATATTCTGGATCAGCCGGTCGAGACGCTGTACACTTTCTTCGATCTTATCAAGGTAAATTTTAGCATCGCCTGCAAACAATTCTCTCCGCATGAGACCTACAAGCCCAAGCACAGAAGTCAGCGGCGCACGCAGATCATGCGAAGCGCTATACACGAATTTATCAAGCTCGAGATTAGTTTTTGTGAGCTCCATATTTTTCTGCAAAAGCTTTTCTGCCGATTCGCGGTCCGCGGTGATGTCGCGCTGGAGGTAAACCCAATGCGTAAAATTTCCGGTCTCATCGCTAACGGGCATGATCATGACATCTACCCAGAAAGAGGAATTGTCCTTGCGGTAGAGCGAAACTTCACTGGCGAAAGACTGCCATCGATTGAGATTGTTTTCGATACGCTGAATTTCTGATTTATCGGTTGAAGGGCCAACGAGCATAAAAAATGTATTGCCGATCACTTCATGCGGGCTGAAACCGGTGAGATCGTAGAACGCTTCGTTGACAAAAACAATTTTACGCAAATCACCTGAAGAAGGAATTGCTTCGGTGATCAGCACTGCATCATGACTGTTGATAATTACCGACTGGAAAAGCTTAAGCAAATGTTCTTCTGCCCGTTGCGTGGTAATGTCTTTGGAAACGCCAATGATGCCTGTAATTTTATTTGCAACATTATAATTATACGTAAGCTTTAACTCCACCCAGATGATGCTGCCGTTCTTTGTTCGTTGGCGCACAATGGTGTTCGACATGCCCTTTTCATTGAGGTTGCGCAGCATGTTGTAGGTATCCGTTCCGTCATTCTGATCCACCACCAGCAAATCGAGGTTTTCCCCGATCATCTCCAGCTCTTCATAACCATAAATTGCCGTTGCCGCCTTATTCCAGAAGGTGACATTTTTAGCAAGATCGGTAATGATCACGCTGTCGGTGATATTCTCGAGCACAGTTGTCTGGAAATGGATCTGCTCTTCCGCCTGTTTAAGCTGCGTGATGTTTTGGGAAACAACGAGTATGTTTTCGGCAGTACCGCCATCTTCATAAGCAGCCACCGCGCTGATGAGAAAAACTTCTCTGCCAACTCTTACCTCAAACAAAACTTCTTTTCCTTCAAACGCGCGCCCCAGCTTATGCTCGATCCTCTCCGTATTTTGCCCGACATACCCGTCAGTAAATTTTTTGCCGATCAGGTTATGCATATCAGGTGTGCGGTTTTTATGGTGTCCTCCTGTTTCAAAAACATACTTCAGATCACGATTCAGAAAGCAGACTTTTCCATTCGGAAAGTGTTCTGAAATGTAACGGAAGCGTCTTTCACTTTCGGTCAGCCGCTGGCGGGTCCTCGCACGTTCAATGCTGTAATAAATAGATTTTGCAAGCAGGCCACTGTCGAGCGTTTCTTTATAAATATAATCCTGTGCGCCACGCGTGATCGTTTTCAACGCCATTTTCTCATCCGATATTCCAGACACGACAATGATCGGCGTATTTCCTGCAGCGCTGCGGATCAGGTCTACAGAGTCTTCCTGTTTTACATCAGGCAGGGCAAGATCAAGAAAAATAATATCGTATTGCTTTTCATCTAAAAGCCGGATAGCTTCCGAAATTGTAGCCGCGTTAACGATGGAAGAAATTGTGACCGGGGTTGCCGAAATATGCTCTGCAAGCATAAAGGCATCCGCCGGATTATCTTCGATCACAAGGACATTCAAAGGCGCTCCGTTTACAGGCATACTACCGGAAATTGTACCGCCCAGATCCCCGAAATTCCACACGAGCGCAAGGCTAGAATAAATTTCCGGTGTTCAACAGGCTTTATGAAATAATTCGGCAAAAACTTTCCATAGAAAATACCTGTGAAAAGTATTTCCGTACGGTTTTTCACCGGCAGGATAGAGATAGCTTTTGCCATACAGCAGGTTATATTTAAAAACAACTTTACATACAAGGCGTTGTCAAGGTAAATTAACGACTTAAATAGGCTCATATATTATTCGTTAATATACACAATATATTGATGATTTGCCTGTGTGATTCATAGATTAAAATATTTTACAGGTTTGGGTTTTTGGGGATCGTAAAGCGGAAAGTGCTGCCTCCTTGCAAAGACGGTTCGACCCACATCTTACCCCCATGAACTTCAACGATTTTGCGGCAGATGGAAAGTCCGATTCCAGTACCTGCATATTCAGAACGTGTATGAAGGCGCTGGAAAATGAGAAATACTTTTTCCCTGGAATTTTCATGAATGCCAATGCCGTTATCAGCAACGAAAAACTCGTATTCTCCGGCTTTTTCTGTGCAGCCTATCTCCATGCGCAACGGCGCTGCGCTGCGGTATTTAATTGCGTTGCTGATAACGTTTTGAAAAAGTTGTGCCAATTGTGCTTTTCTCCCGGCCACAGCAGGCAGCTTTCCGATTACTAATGCGCCGCCTGTGGAATTAAGATCTTCCCTGAAAAGCATCGCCACATAATTCAAAAGCCGGTTGAGGTCGGTGGTTTCAAATCCCTCATTGCTGAACCCGATCTTTGAATAATCCAATAAGTTAAGGATCAATATTTTCATTCGCTCCGCACCATCCACAGCGTAATAAATGTATTGGTCGGCAGTCGCGTCAAGCTGTCCGTGATACTTCTTTTTCAAAAGATCAAGAAAGCTGGTCACCATCCGTAAAGGTTCCTGCAGGTCATGTGAAGCGACATATGCAAAACGCTCCAGCTCCAGGTTTGATTCCTGCAGATCTTTCGCGCGTTTTTCAAGATTTTTTTCAATAAGAAAATGGGATTCTTTTTCATTCTCCGTAAGCTCTTCCCTGATGCTCAGCGCTTTTTCTAATTGCGCCAGTGCGGTTACATCTTCCACGCGGTGAATGATAAAACGGACTTCACCTGCTTCATCCAGGACGGGGGAATTAAATGGTTTCCACGTCCGCTCCTCAAAAGTTCCATCAGGCCGGCGGACGTCATGCTGAAGAATATCCATCGTGTGCGGCACTTTATTCTCCAGTACTTTTTCCAGGGAGCGCTTAAGCATCGCTACACCATTCGCATTCGCATCTTCGGGATTATCGGGAAAAACTTCAAAAACAATCCTACCCTCAACTTTCTCTCTCGCCGTCATCGAGGCGTCAAGGTATGCGTTGCTCGCTGCAAAAATTTTAAATGCAGGATCGAGCACCAGGAACAATCCGGGTACAGATTCAAAAATCAGTTTAAAATCGTTGTCTTCGGTCTTCATAGGGTAAGCCGCAGCAAAATTTTTATGCAATACGTTTAAAATATGCTGAATCCCAGTATGGAGAGGTCATCTGACTGATCATTGTTCCCTTTCCATTTTAAAAAGAAATTAAGCAGGTGCTCTTTTTGTTCAGCTATTGGTACGTTGCCCGTACGTTGCAGGAGTTCGCGCACCTGTCTCGAGCCCATCCTTTTATTTTTCGGTCCACCGGCCTGGTCGCAAAAACCATCCGACATCATAAATATGCGGTCGCCTCTTTCAAGAAAAATCGCTTTTGAATTTATTTTGAATGAATTA
>JALYQL010000391.1 GCA_030855855.1 Bacteroidota bacterium
GCGGTACATTTTTCTCCGACGGAAACACCATTTATACCAGTCAGTTTTTCCAGGGAAGCACCAACCGTTCTTCTGTTTACCTCGATACATCGACGGTGTTCACGTCAAGGATTCACATTGAACAATCTTCTTTGATCTTTGATGCCGACAGCGCTGCATTTATTGTATCGGGTGGCTATAATTATGCGGGCAATTACCATTACGGAAAGTTAGTCGCGCTTTCAGGAATTTATATTACAGGCTTCAATCAGTTTGACACACTCATTCTCAATTCGAATACTACATTAATAAACAGCAATACAATCGGAACGCTGGTATGGCAGGCGCGTGGCTCCATGCTTGTGCTCGGATCAGGAAGTACACAAACAATTATTGATACACTGATCTTCAACGGCGCGTGTGAAGGAATTTCCGCCATTGAAACGACAAGCCTTGGAAATGCTGCAACAATTTCAAAAGCAAGTGGAAACATTTTCTGCGATCGCATTTTACTGGAAGATATTAATGCAACCGGCGGCGCAACATTCACTGCGAATAATTCTGTACTGAACGGAACGTGCGCTGGATGGACGACGAGCAATGTTCCATCGGCAAGAAATTTATTCTGGGTCGCGGGCAGCGGAAGATGGAGCGATACTGCGCACTGGTCGCTGAGCAGTGGCGGACAAGCCGGAGAATGCGCGCCTACCCCGATAGATGTTGTATCTATTGATGCACAATCTTTTTCGCCGGGCAATGATACGCTGACAGATGATCTATCCTTTTCCACCTGCGCGGAGATGGATTGGTCAGCCGCAGCTGTTCCTGTGAATTTTTTACAGGGAATTTCACTGTTCGATGTCTATGGCCCGCTGGTTCTTAATTCCTCGATGAATTATTCTCCCGGCGTGGTGCGTTTGCGTTCCGGTTCGGTGAATACATCTTTCGAACCTGCCGGTAATGTCTTTGGAAATTTATCTGTTTACGGAACCGGTGGATACGACCTGGTGAGCAATCTCAGCGCTTCTTATTTTATGCTCGCGCATGGTTCTTTTAATTCCAACACGCATTTTATATCAGGTGGAATGATTTCCGGCAATGCTTCTTCCGCTTCTGTGCTGCAATTTTCCGGAAGCGCTGTTTCATGCGGCTACTGGACGATGAGCGGAACAACGGGCAACTTCAGCGCGCCGCAGAAATTATCGGTGGGTCGTCTGACGGATTATGCTTTACATGCATATGACACAGTCGTTTTTTCTTCCGGCGCTTACCTTGATGCAAATTGCAGCTTCTCTGAAGTAACAGTAACAGGGAACGCAAACATTTACGGGAATAATACATTTAACAAGCTGCATTTCCTCACGCCCGGAGCGTTAATCCAGTTTCAATTCGGATCAACACAAATCATTAATACATTGATGGATGTTCAATCCAATTGTGTTGCTACCACGATGCTGCAATCGACTCTTGCAGGAAATACAGCGACGCTTTCCAAAGCAAGCGGATCAATTGTGCTGAACGATGTGATACTTGAAGATATTACAGGCGCTGGTGGCGGAAATTTTATCGGGCTCAACACGATTGCAACATTCAACGTCAATGGCTGGAATATTACACCGCCTCCGGGAGGAGCTATGTATTGGATCGGTGGCACAGGAAACTGGAATGATCCGCAACACTGGTCATTGACAAGCGGAGGCGTTGCAGGAACCTGTGTGCCGAATCCGTTGAACGATGTTTTTTTTGATTCGCTTTCCTTTACCGGGAATACGGATGTAGTTTCAATTCCGCTTCCATTCACATATTGCAGATCGATGGACTGGACGGGATGCACTGGCTCACCGAAATTGTTCAGCACGTCTGCACTGAATACGTTGCGTGTTTACGGCTCGATGTTGCTTGACCAGAATGTTTCCGCCAACCAGGCTGAATTGTATTTCCGTTCGCATACTCCGGGAGAAACGATAAATACAAACGGGCAGCCGCTTGGTTATATCCGCATCGATGGATTTAACGGAACGTGGGATCTGCAGGGACCGATGCAGGCGGATTCACTCGAGATCATCAACGGCGTTTTTAAAACAGCCGGCCAACAGCTGAATGTACAGATCATGCGCAGCGATTCTTCCAGCACACGCGGTCTTGACCTGGATTCTTCAATTGTGTATGTGAATAAATGGATCGTTGCTAATGACAATTCATTTTTCTTCGACGCGGGAACATCGCATATGAATATCAGCGGCACTCATTTTTACGGAGGATTTCAGCGAAAGTATAACGAAGTTTATTTTTCAAATGCAGTGACGCTTTATGACGCGGATACGTTCGGTATTGCACGGTTTACAAATATGACAAGCCTCAGGCAATCCTGCATTTTCGATACATTGTTCCTTGACAATCCCGGCTATTCCATTTCATTGGGAACAGGCACAACACAAACCATCAACGGAAAATTCTTCGCTTCGTCAACTGCGCAGCGGCCGATCGGTGTAGAGAGCAGCGACATTTCCGGAACAGCGACACTACTTAAAACGCAGGATACGCTTTGTACAGATTTTCTTGTGCTTCGCGGAATGGCAGCAACAGGCGGGGCAGTTTTTTATGCAGGAGCCTACAGCGCCGATGCCGGAAATAATTCGGGATGGACTTTCCAGAATTGCTATCCGCAAACCATTGACGTATGGCCCGGCGACGCAAACCGTGATCTTGTAGCTGACAATCTTGATCTGCTTGCAATCGGAGTTGCGTTTGGTCAAACCCGCACACCCCGCGCGAATGCTTCCAACAACTGGACAGCACAACCTTCATGGATATGGGAAATCCTTTTTGCAAATGCATCTGATATTGTGAATGCAGATTGCGATGGTGACGGCACAATTGGATTCGGCGATACAACGGCTGTTCTTTTAAATTATTCATTGACTCATCCCGCGCGCCTGGCTGCACCGGATTCAATTCAGTCAGTAGGATTACCATTTTATTTTTCAGTTCCCTCCTATCCTGTTCCGGCCGGCGACACAACGAGCATCGGCTTAATGCTTGGAGATGTAAATGCTCAGGCAAATAATATTTACGGCATTGCATTTACGATGCATTACACCGCCAATGCAATTGTCACCGGCTCGACATGGCTTGAGTTTACGAATTCATGGCTGGCCCCAACAGGATATGTCGTTTACCTGCTTAAGGATTTTCCGGCGCAACATGAAATGGATCTCGCTATCTGCAGGATCGATCACACGAATATGAGTGGCGCGGGAGAGATCGGCCGTTTACATTTTCAGCTTGATCCGTCGGCAGCAGGAACTTTTAAATGCTGGTACACCGATGTGATCATGATCGATTACAATGAAAATCAATATCCGACGCAGGTTACGCTGGGCTCATTCCAGATACTTCTCGGCGTGCACGAGATCACAGAACAAGGATTCAATGCATATCCAAATCCGACCGACGGCTCTTATACGATCGACGATGCAAAGCTCAGCGGCTGTAATTCCGTAATTGAAATTATGGACATGAGCGGAAGAATCCTGCAGGAAACCAAATCAAACGGAGCGACAAGCGTCACGCTCCATATGGAAGAATTTCCTGCGGGCACTTATTTTGTACGGTTGATTAATGAGAAGGGAATTTTTGTGGAGCGGATGGTGAAGAGATGATTTCTTACATAGGTGCAGACTTAAAGAGTGCACCTATGTAAGAAAATTACAATTTTCCTTTCACAATCTCTTCCACCACCGAAGGATCAAGCAACGTAGAAGTATCGCCAAGATTATTTATTTCTCCTTCCGCGATTTTTCTTAAAATTCTTCGCATGATCTTTCCCGAACGTGTTTTAGGCAATCCGCGAACGATTTGAATTTTATCCGGCTTCGCGATCGGGCCGATGGCTTTTGTCACTTCAGCAAGAATTTCTTTGCGCAGCATTTCTTCATCGTCGGTTTCGTTGATGGAAATCACGTAAGCATAAATTCCCTGTCCTTTAATATCATGCGGGTAGCCGACAACAGCACATTCTACAATTTCAGGGTGCGCATCGATCGCGCTTTCCACTTCCGCGGTTCCTATGCGGTGACCGGAAACATTGATCACATCATCCACCCTGCCTGTGATGCGATAATAGCCATCAAGATCGCGTTTGCAGCCGTCGCCGGTAAAATATAAATTCTTGTACGTCGCAAAATAATTCACGCGGCATCTTTCATGATCGCCGTACGTTGTGCGGATGATCGAAGGCCACGGAAATTTAATGCAGAGATTTCCTTCAATGCCATTGCCCGTAATTTCATTTCCTTTTTCATCTACCAATACCGGCTGTATACCAGGCAATGGCAATGTCGCAAACCCGGGTTTTGTTTTTGTAATTCCTGCCAGCGGAGAAATTAAAATCCCACCCGTTTCTGTCTGCCACCAGGTATCCACAATCGGACAATTTCCTTTGCCGATATTTTTATGATACCATTCCCACGCTTCCACATTGATCGGCTCACCCACAGAACCCAACACACGTAGCGAATCCAATTTGTATGGTTTAATAAAATCAAGTCCCGCAGCTTCTAATGCACGGATGGCTGTCGGCGCGGTATAAAAAATATTCACTTTGTATTTATCCACCACCTGCCAGAATCTTCCCGCATCAGGAAAAGTCGGGACGCCTTCGAACATTACTGAAGTCGCACCGGCAAGCAATGGTCCGTACACGATGTAGGAATGCCCTGTGATCCATCCGACATCAGCAGTGCACCAGTAGATATCCTGCGCGCGCGCCCCGGCCCCCGCAGGTGTCAGCGCGCTTTCATATTGAAATACATTTTCAAAAGTATATTTCGTGTACACCATGTAGCCACCGCAGGTATGCACAACTCCTTTCGGCTTTCCTGTTGAGCCGGAAGTGTAGAGAATAAAAAGCATGTCTTCGCTGTCCATTAGTTCTGCCGGACATTCAGCGGAAACTGTTTTCATCTCCTCATGCCACCAGGAATCGCGGCCGGTTTTCATCTGCACATTTTCTTTTGTGCGCTGGCAGACAATTACATTTTTTACCGAAGGACATTCTTCAAGCGCTTCATCGACAATGGATTTTATGGCGATTGATTTTGCACCTCGAAAAGCGCCGTCGGACGTGATGACTGCAGCACATTCAGAATCCTGAATTCTTCCGGAAAGCGATGCAGCAGAAAATCCGGCGAAAACTACAGAATGAATCGCGCCGATACGTGCGCAGGCGAGCACTGCAACAGCGAGCTCGGGAATCATCGGCATGTAGAGGCAAACGCGATCGCCTTTTTTAATTCCTTTTCCTTTGAGCACATTTGAAAAGCGGCAGACATCTTCGTAAAGCTGGCGGTAAGTAATTGTACGCGTCGGTTCTTGCGGATCATTTGCTTCAAAATAAAAAGCGACTTGGTCTCCCCGATTTTCAAGATGGCGGTCGAGACAATTTTCGGTGATATTAAATTTTCCGCCAATGAACCATTTAATGTCCGGCTTTTCAAAATTCCAGTCAAGCACTTTATCCCATTTTTTTCGCCATGTGAATTCAGATGCAATTTCAGCCCAGAATTCTTCAGGATTATCAACTGATCTTTTGTATTCGGATTGGTAGTGTTCGAGGGAAGTAATTCGTGTCATAGCTATAAGTTGATATTAACAGCAGGAAAAACGAAGTTAACGGCAAAATTCGTATTTTTAATAAGATAACCGCTATGCGCCCTCAGCTTACATTCACCTGTCCTGAAAAATGGAATTCGATGTCCCCGGATGAAGGCGGAAGACACTGTAAGAGTTTCAATGTAGTTGTCAGGGATTTCTCCAAAATGGAAAATGAAGAAATGCTGCGTGAAATAAATAATTCCACCAGTGACATTCCTGCGGAAGCTTTAAGGTAAATGCCGGGCGCAATTCTAAGTATACGCCTTGAATCACCGTGTTAGCTGCAACCTTGCTGTCCTGTTTTACAAAATCTTTAAAAATCTTACAGGTGAATGAACCAGCTTCATATCGGAGTGAGGTAATTCACCAGCGGGTGTAATTTAGCTGTGTTAAAAATGATCAAAACGCTAAACCACCCTTCTATGCTCTCTCCATTTACAACCCGGTCGCCACAGATCCTGAATCCAACTTCGCTCAGCAACTCAACTCATTCTTCCTCCGAAGATACATTGTGGCTGACTATACGTTCCACAGAATTAGGATTTGAGCAGGTCCGGCTATTTTCAGATTTCATAAAAAGAGCATGGAATATCGAGGAAAACTATTTCATCAACATTGATCTTGCATTATCAGAAGCTGTGATGAATGCGATCCAACATGGAAACAAAGAGGAGGAAGAGAAATCGGTTCACATCTCTGCGAAGCGGGATACTGTTTTTTATACGTTCACGATCAAAGACGAAGGACCAGGTTTTGATTTTCGCGGCATTCAGAATCCAACTGATGGTGAAAACGGTAAAAAAGCCGGCGGGCGTGGCATTTTCATCATGAGTTACCTCGCAGACAACCTTCACTTTACAGGAAACGGAAAATGCGCGAACCTGATTTTTTTGAGACGGTGAAATGATTACCAATTACCTGATTACCAATTAAGGATAGTTACCGGGGTTTGAGAACTAGGTGTAATTAATTACCAATTACCGGATTACCAATTATCCTGTGTGACATACGTACGCTTCGGTAAACAGGGTTAAGTAACTTGCAGCCATACTCAATTTCCTAATTTCCAATTTTCCTCTTTTGATTGGTAATTGGTAATCCGGTAATTGGTAATTGGTAATCATTTTTACCCTTTTGGCTTCGCATAAGCAATGACATCTTTTTCTGTAATTGTCTTATCACAGAGGATAACGAGACGTTCAATAACATTCCGGAATTCGCGGATGTTGCCTGTCCAGTTGATCTTTTGTAATTCTTTCAACGCTTCTTTTGTAATTGTCTTGAGCGGCATAGTATGCTCTTCGCAGATGTTTTTCAAAAAATGATCGGCAAGCAAAGGGATATCATCTGTGCGATCGTTGAGTGAAGGAACGTGAATAAGAATTACACCAAGACGGTGATAAAGATCTTCGCGGAAATCACCTTTCATGATTTCTTTTTTCAAATCTTTATTTGTGGCTGCAACAACACGCACGTTTACTTTTATTTCTTTATCGCCGCCAACACGTGTGATCTTATTTTCCTGGAGCGCGCGTAATACTTTTGCCTGCGCGGAAAGGCTCATGTCGCCAATCTCATCCAGAAAAATAGTTCCGCCTTCTGCTAATTCAAATTTTCCCTTGCGTTGCGCCACTGCCGAAGTAAAAGCCCCTTTTTCATGACCGAATAATTCTGATTCGATAAGCTCAGAAGGTATCGCGGCACAATTGACTTCTACCAAAGGTCCGTTGGCACGTTGCGATTTTTCATGAAGCCATCGTGCTACTAATTCTTTACCTGTTCCGTTTTCACCGGTGATCAGCACACGCGCATCCGTAGGCGCCACACGTTCGATCATTTCTTTTATGGAAGAGATCGCCGGAGAATCGCCGATCATATCAAAAGTCTTGCTGATTTTTTTACGAAGCGTGCGTGTCTCAGAAACGAGATTTGATTTATCGAGCGCATTACGTACAGTCACCAGCAGGCGATTCAGGTCAAGAGGCTTCTGAATAAAATCGTAAGCGCCTTTTTTTACAGCTTCAACCGCCGTTTCAATATTTCCATGTCCGGAGATCATAATTACAGGAGCATCAACAGCTACTTCCATAAATTTATCCAGCGCCTCCATGCCATCCATCTTCGGCATCTTGATATCACAGAGAATAATATCAAATTTCTCTTTCGTGGCGAGCGCGAGGCCTTCTTGTCCGTCGGCAGCTTCCTCTACTTTAAAATTTTCATACTCAAGAATTTCGCGTAATGTTCTGCGAATACTTTTTTCGTCGTCTATAATGAGGATGCGTGGCATAAGGAGATTTTGAAGAGGAGTAAAAATACGAATTTTTCAGGTGAAAAGAGTGAATGCACCGTTTCTGGATAGTGTATCAGTTTCGTCAGGCGGGTAGTTTTGCCACCAAGGCAGCAAGGCACAACGAAAATGAAACTGATACACTACCCTTTTCTGCACAAGCGAAGATTAATATCCGCGCCTTTTAAAGATTGTTTTGATACTGCATCTGTAGTATTCTCATCCAAACCGACCCCGGAAAAGTGACTTTGGAAATGTTATTGCTTTAAGCAAATAAGCAAGCCAGATCCTTGCCTCCAACTCTCACTCTTAAAACAACGCCACCATGAAACGCCTCCCTATTCTCCTGCTTTGCATCTGCGGATTATTATTTGCCGGCAAAGCTTCCTGCCAAAACAGTATTATCAGCGGTAAAGTAAACGACCAGGACGAAAATGCATTGAACGCTGCTATCGTTGCGCTCAAAAAGTCAGACAGCACACTCGTAAAAGTTTTACTCACCGGCAGCGATGGAGCCTACAAATTTGAAAATATCCCGGAAGGAAAATATTTTGTGGAAGTTTCAAAACCGGGGCACAGGCCCCTTACACGCAAATTTGAAGTGGAAGAAGGCGAACAAAAAGAGATCAAAACATTCTTGCTGGAGCCTTCCCTCAAAAACAGCAATGAACAAAATCCATTGCTTGTGACTATGCCGGGCAAGCTCGTGCTCGACATTGCAGGAAGCGGCGCGAAAATCAAAGGGACAGCATGGGATGTGATGAAAATAATTCCGGATGTATCCGAAAATGAAGATGGAATGCTTTTGGTGAATGGCAAAACAAAATTCCAGGTAGAATTTGACGGGAAAAATCCGGAGCTAACAGGCACTGCATTGCGCAACCGTATCAAACAAATTAAAGCGGAGCAGGTTTCGGGCATTGAGGTAGAGGAAGGAAGTCCGGTAACGATAAACATCATCACCTGTGAAGGCGCGCGTAATGGATTTTACGGAAAAGTAACGGGTTCGGCAGAATATGGAAAAAACTTCCGCACAACAGACGCTTTTGAATTCAACATGCACCAGGGGAAATTCGATTTCTATGGAAAATATAATTTCTCTGATAAAAAGAACAGCGAACAGACTTTTCTGCAGGAAACATTTCTCTACGATGGCACGGCTATCAATTTCAATTCACAAAGCATAGCAATCCAGAAGCCTGTTGACCATGAAGCAACAATCGGGGTTGAATATGCGGGAGACAAAGGATTGAATTTTGGCGCTGAATTCACAAAGGAAAACTTACGGGATGCAGGAACACAGCAGGACAAAAGCGATTACACATTCACTAATCCGGATACAACGCTTTCTTTCCGGCAATCATATACTTCACTTACGAATGATAAAATCAGGAGCATGAATTTCCATGCGGATAAAACATTCAAAAGCACCGGCACAAAATTCTCCGCTTTGTTTTCTGTGGTGGAAGATCATAATTCATGGAACCAGGCTTTTCCTGTCGAAATGCAGGACCGCGACCAGACCGTTAACTTTTTCCGTTTCTCCGGTGGCAGCGACCTGACGATCACAAGAGCTACATTTAAATATGCACAGGCATGGAACAGTAAGCTTGTTACAGTTGCAGGAATAAAAAAGACGATCTCCACCAATAAAAGTTCCTTCGGCGTGGAAAAGCTGGTGAATGACGAATGGATGAATCCGGGTGTCATGAATGAATCGTATAATTCGCACCAGGAAATTAATTCTGCTTTTGTTATTGGTTACCTTGATTTCGGAAAGATTGAAATTGCAGCAGCGGTTGATGCGCAGCAGAGCACGTTAAAAGGGATGTCGGCTTCGTCAGAAACCATCGCGCATAAAAGCAACGTGCAGTTTATTCCGTCGCTGTCCATCGATCACCAGCTGAATAAAAACAACGCAATCAATTATTCCTTTTCACAGGATATTAAACGTCCTTCATTCCGCGACCTTGATCCGACAAGCCGTTACGTAAACCGCTACACTTACTCTGTAGGAAATCCGGATCTACGTCCACAGATCACCAATGAAGCAAAAGTCACATGGACCTTCCTCGGAATTTTTTCTGTAGCCGGTGGATTTGATTTTACCAATAACGGAATTCAGCAGGTTTCACGTGTGGATTCAAACGGAACAATTTTCCGCACAAAAGAAAACATCACAAAAGAAAAAAACATGACACTGGAAATCTTTTGCCCGATCCCGGTGGGAAAACATATTATCATTCAAAACCAGATGGTATTTACAAGATCTGCTTACCAATCTGAAGTATACGGAATGTCGATTAACAGTATTAACCGCCACTTTACCGGTGTGACTGCAGTGCAAATAGAATTGCCGCATAATTTCCAGGTCAACCTCAGCGGCTATTTTGTTTCGCCGACCACCAACGGAATTGTCACCACAAAAGCTGTCGGCGCAATGAATGCTTCAGTCTCCAAATTGATGCTGAATAAAAAGCTCGGGATCGAGATCGGCGTAACTGATATTCTGAACACGGGCCAGACTACGGCAACAATTTTAACACAGGATGGACTGGTAAATTACCGTTCCAAAGCTGAAACACAAACACTGACACTTAAAGCGAGCTACTTTTTTGGCAATGAGAAGGCGGCCAGGAAAGATTGAGCGCGGATTATGTCAGCTTAAAAGGAACCTTACCCCGGGTTCCTTTTTTTATTTTGTATCTTTTAAGAAATCCTGCATTATGAACTGAAAAACCGGTAGGAAATAAGCCTGTTATAAAAAGCATTCTTATTTAAAGTGGTACTTTTATCCGGTTTTTACATCCGGCAATATAAAACGCTCCTTATTATGAAACGCTCTCTTCTCCTTCTCACCGGAATGTTCGCCTGCATTTTCGCACACGCCAACCTCCGCTCTGAATTTCCTTTAAGCGGAAAAATACTTGACGCACAGCAGGCTCCCGTTCCTTTTGCTGTTGTTACATTGCTTAAGGCCGGAGATTCTACCTTGGTAAAGGGAACGATCGGGGATGAAGCAGGAAATTATGTGTTTGAAAATGTCAATGCAGGAAATTATCTTCTGCAGATAACCGCGACTGGTTTTTCACAATTGATTCATGGACCTTTTGAGATTACGGAGCAGAAAATGGTTTTGCCTGATATGATTTTATCAGCACCAAAAGAAATGGAAGCGGTGGAAATTTCCGCAATTCAGCCTCTTTATACTCAGAAGGCAGATATGCTTATCATGAATGTAGAAAACAGCCCGGTAAAAATTATCGGCACTGCGTGGGATTTGCTGAGCACGGCCCCGGGAGTTGTAGTCGATCAATCAGGAAAAATTACGTTGCGTGGAAAAGCAGGTGTTTTGATTTACGTGGATGGCAAAAACACTTTTCTCAGCGGCGATCAGCTTCAGAGCTATTTACAAGGAATTTCTGCCGCAGATGTAACACAGATCCAGATCATCAGTAATCCATCTGCGAAATATGATGCGCAGGGAAGCGGCGGAATTTTAAATATAATTACCAGGAAAGGATCGCAGCAAGGATTTAATGGTGCAGTACGTTTAGGTTATGGCCAAGCCGTTTATTCGAAATATGATGGTGGAATGAATATTAATTACGCCAAAGAAAAATTTAACGTGTATGCACGATATGACGTGGCGAACCGGAATTATCTTGAGCGTACTTACATCAACAGGAATGTGAGCTACAACGGTAACACCACAAATTACAACCAGCACAATACTGAAACTGGTATTCCATTCGGACAGAACGCGCGGATCGGAGTTGATTTTTACGCGAAGCATGATATAACCTGGGGCGCGAGAGTTGACGGTTCACTTTCAACGGATAAAAGCAACGCGGTGAACAGCACTATGATCACCGATTCAGGAAACGATTCGACAAGCGAGCTCTTTCAGAAAAATAATATTGAAAATCATTTTAAAAGAGGCGGTGCAAACCTGTATTTCAAGCAGAAGTATGACACGCTTGGTCGTGAGCTTTCTGCAAGCGTTGACTATCTCGCCTATTCCAGCAATGATCTTCAGAATTTTGAAATTAATTATCGCGATCAATATGGAAATTCAATTGCTCCGACTGAAAATCAACGCAGCAATTCAATCAGCGACATCGGTATTTTTGTGGGGCAGGTAGATTATTCGCACCCGTTCAACGATAAATTCAAAATGGAAACGGGTTTGAAAAGCAGCTATGTTCAGACCACGAATGACCTGCGATTCGAAGTGCTCAATAATTCTGCCTGGGAAAATGATACCACGAAGTCGAACCAGTTTATTTACACTGAAAATATAAATGCAGCTTACATCACCGGCTATTATGACCACAATAAAACACAGGTCATGGCTGGCTTGCGTGCGGAACAAACTATCTCTGATGGCAAATCACCGACAACAGGAGAAGAACTTAAAAGAAGCTATGTGCAGCTGTTCCCAAGCGTTTTTATTTTGCAGAAGCTGGCAAAAAATCACGCGCTGAATTTTACTTATGCACGTCGTGTGAACCGGCCGAGCTATGATAATCTGAATCCTTTTCTTTTTTATCTTGACAAATACACTTACCAAAAAGGAAATCCTTTTCTCAGGCCTGAAATTTCAAACAGCGTGGAGCTCAGCTATTCGTTTATGGAAGCACTTTTTGTCACTGCAGGATTGAGCAGAACAAAAGACGCGATGACCGATGTAACCAACCAGATCGATTCAACAGGTGTTGGCTACCAGACTACCGTAAATTTAAATGCGGTTGATAATGTTTACTTCGGACTTTCTACTCCTATTCCGATCGGAAACTGGTTTATGGCAGAGGTAAATATCAGCGAGTCGTATAATCGTTTTACCTCTGTTTTATTTGAAACGCCATACGATCAGTCGAGCTGGATGTTTAATGCGCAAACCACCATGACATTTTCTTTGCCGCGCACATTAAAAATTCAGGCGTGGATCTGGTACCAGGGTCCCGGCGTTTACGGAATTTTCGAAACACGATCGCAGGCAGGTTCGGGAGCTTCCGTTTCAAAATCATTTATGAATAAGCAGCTGAATGCCACTATCGCCATTTACGACATATTCAATTCTTCCGGAATGCGGGCGAATATTCATTTTCAAAACCAGGATGTGTACCTGTACAGCAGACCCGAGACTCCGCGAATCGCACTACGCGTTCGTTATTCGTTCGGAAATTTAAAAGCTACTCGTAAAGCGGAAGATAAATCAGGAGCAGAGGATTTGCAGAACAGAACGGGGAAGTGATTTTATGAAAGAGAAATTGTGCCGGGGGAGATTTTAGATTTGGGGATTTTAGATTTTAGATTGGAAAAAGGTTCTGGTCTGATTATGGGATTTTAGATGTGATGATTAAAATTTTGGAATAAAGGGATTATAGAGTTGGGCGTGTCCGGCTTCGCAGGTCGTGCTTTTCGCGCTACATGCCTGCCTGCCAAAGCACAAGCCAACGTTACGGCAGTCAGGGTAGCCTGCTGCAATCACTCACGCAAAAAAAGTCGCGAACATCGCTACGAAACAGAATCACTGATTAAGAAAGCGCCACAACACACCTTCTTTAAGCGAATACGAAGAGTAGCGCATTTTAGAAATACCCAGGCGGCTGATTACAGTTTCTACCAACACGGCAGACACAACTATAAGATCGACGCGCATGGACACAAGGCCTTTCATTTTTAGCCGCTGCTCTCTTGTGGAAGCCAGAATATCAGCCTGGATTGCTGCACATTGTTCCATTTCAAATTCACATTCCGTTCGTTTCGCCAGCCCCGGCAAAGAATGATAGCGCATATTAATAAGCTCTGCAAGTGATTCGAAAGAACCGGAAGCGCCAATGAGCTCTTTTACTCCAAACTTTTGTGCAGCTTCCCAGAGTGGTTTGAGCTCGCTGAGAATATATTCTGAAATCTGCTTTTGTTCTTCAGGCTTAATCGGATCGGAAGGTTGAAAGCGTTGCAGCAACCGGGAAGCGCCCAATTCAAAACTTTGCTTCCAGAGAATTTTTGTATCGTTGACAATAATAAATTCTGTGCTTCCTCCGCCGATGTCAATGATTACGGAGGGCTCTTCTGTCAGCTTCACTGCCTGGCGCACGCCCATGGAAATAAATTCCGCTTCCATTTCACCGGAAATTACCTGCACTTCAATTCCTGTTTTTTCCAAAACCGTTTTCACAAACTCATTTCCGTTCGAAGCACAGCGCACCGCTGAAGTCGCGAATGCCAGCGTCCGTTCTGCCTGCCATTGGCTGATTGTAGAAGCATAATTTTCCATTGCTTCAAGTCCACGCATAAAAGCTTCTTCGGTAATAAAGCCTTTATTGATCCCGCCTTCACCTAATTTCACAGCAAGCTTTTCATTGTAAAGCGTTTCGAATCCACCGAACAGATCAGTCTCTGCAACCAACAGGTTGAAGGTATTTGTTCCGAGATCTATTACGGCTATTCTCATTCAGAATTCAATATTTTATCTGCCACGGTGGACAAGATCCAAAATTCTACGCTTTATAAAAAATCCATTTACCAATTTCACGCCATGACGCTTTTTTGCCGTACATAAGAATTCCGACACGGTAAATTCTTCCGGCGATCCAGGTAAAGAAAAGAAACGTAATAACCAGAATGCCAAGTGAAATAAAGAGCTCGGACAAGGTTACACCTCCGAATGGAATGCGCATCAGCATCACGATCGGTGACGTAAAAGGAATCATTGATAATAATTTCGCAACATATCCGTCGGGATCATTCACAACATTTCCGAATGAGAAAACAGCAATAATCAATGGAATGGTGATTGGCAGCGTAAATTGTTGTGTGTCTGCATCCATTTCTGCCGCAGATCCGATAGCGGCGAAAATAGAAGCATACAGAAAATAGCCGAACAGAAAATACAGCAGAAACGCGGGAATTAAATTTCCCCATGGAATGGACATCACAGCATTTACAACTTGCTCTGTCTTCTCTGTAGGATGAATAGCGATGAGACGTTGCTCCTGGTCGAGCGGCACACCGGTTTTCATTTGCTGCGGCATACTACGGGTAAAATCAGTGTTTTTATCATGCACTGAATTTATAACCGGGGTTACTACTGCAAAAGTCAGAATCATCCAGATCAGGAATTGTGTAAGCCCTACCATTGTTACGCCAATGATTTTCCCGAGCATCAGCTGAAATGGTTTGACGGAAGAAATAATCACCTCTACAATTCTCGTCATTTTTTCTTCCACCACCGAACGCATGATCTGCACACCGAACATTAAAATATACATGTAAATGATCATTCCGAATCCCAGGCCTACATAAGCCTGAATATCATTATCACTTACGCCTTTGCCGATAATTTCATTTGCAACCGTTACCTTTTTTAAAGCAAGGTCGACCGCGTGCCGAGGAATACGTTCGCGTTGCATCGTTTCTCTCTGAACAACGATCGAAATCATATTCTGAAGCTGATTGATTACATCCGTGCCGGGATCTAACTTGGATTTTAAGATCAGGGTCAGGCCTACTGCCATTCCGGAAGTATCTGCTCCATTAAAATTCTGCGGTATTACAAGGACTGATGTATGCACAGAATCTTTGAAAATCTTTACGACATCGGAAAGCGGCTGGTGAACATACCGGAAATCAACCCTGATGTTCTCCGTATCGTGAAATGCATACGCGTAGCTCAATGAATCGGGAAGAATCGATTGGTCGACCACCACAATTTTACGCGTGTTGTCAATTTGTTTCGAGAGTTCCTGCGTCAGATAAAACATACCGCCAACGAGCAGGGGCGCTACAAAGCACATAACAATAAACGTCCGGTTTTTAACCCGTGACATATATTCGCGCCAGATGATGATGCCGATTTTTCCCATTGGTTATTTAATCTGATATTTTTTTGGGGTACGAATTACGAATTTATGCGAATAACTACGAATGAGCAGTGGCAGATTCGTAATTACTCGGGCTTATTCGTAATTCATACGCCATTATTATTTCTCTTGTTAAGTATATTTTACTCCGTGTAATTACTTCGTGTACCCAATGCACTTTCCGCCGGCAATTGTTCCGTTACTTTCATAATGAAAATATCATTCATGGTCGGAAGCACTTCATTGAATGCGTGCACTTCACCGGCCCGGATTACATTTTCGAGAATAATATTCGGAGAAGAATTTCCAAGCAAACGAATGCGCGCCTTGTGTAAGCCATTTTCACCTTCCGACTTTGATTGTATTTCAGCCCCGGTCCATATTGCATTTGAAAAGGCAATCATGTTTCCGCGGAACTGGATATCGTACGTGCGTGATGCATACGTGTGCCGGATGTCTGTTACATTTCCGTCAAGTATTTTTTTCCCTTTGTTGATAAGCGCGATATTATCACACAGCTCTTCCACCGAGCCCATATTATGAGTGGATAGAATAATTGTTGCGCCGTTATTTTTCAAACGCAGAATTTCATCTTTGATCAGCTGGGCGTTGATCGGATCGAAACCGCTGAATGGTTCGTCCAGGATTAATAATCTCGGCTCATGCAAAACAGTTACAATGAACTGCACTTTTTGCTGCATGCCTTTAGAAAGCTCTTCAATTTTTTTCTTCCACCATCCGTCCATTCCAAAACGCCCGAACCATTCTTTCACACGTTTCTCCGCTTCTTTTTTGGAAAGTCCTTTGAGTCGCGCAAGGTAGATCACCTGCTCACCCACTCCCATTTTGCGGTACAGCCCGCGCTCTTCCGGCAGGTAGCCAATCTCGCTCACATGACCCGGATTCAGGAGGCGATCTTCAAAAAGAACCGTTCCGCTGTCGGGCGCAGTGATCTGGTTTATAATTCTGATGAGGGTAGTTTTCCCGGCGCCATTCGGGCCAAGCAATCCGAAAATAGACCCGGCAGGCACTTCAATGCTTACATCATCGAGCGCGGCATAATTCCCAAAACGCTTGACAATGTTTTTTGCAGTAAGAAGATTTGCCATGGGGCGAAGTTAATTAGTTTATTAGTTTTGAGTTTCGGGTTCTGAGTTTCGGGTTTCGGGTTCTGAGTTTTGAGTTTCCCGTTTATTTTTTTTAACCCGAAACCCGAAACTTTTTAAACTTTTTAAACTAAAAATTTATTCAAAATATTCTCTCATCCGGTCAAAGAAACTCTTCTCTTTCTTATTCGGATTCGGGATGAAATTATGGGAGTCGCGCATTTTTTCGATGACTTTCTTTTCGTCGGAAGTGAGGTGCGTTGGCGTCCAAACTTGTATGTTCACGAGCAGGTCGCCGCGTTTGTATCCGTTGATGTCGGGAAGTCCTTTTCCTTTCAAACGTAAAACTTTGCCGGATTGTGTGCCGGGCTCAATTTTTATTCGCGCTTTTCCTTCGAGTGTCGGGATGTCAACGCTTGATCCCAGCGCTACATCTGGAATGCTGGCGTGATGTTCGTAGTAGAGATTATTTCCATCGCGCATTAAAAATTCATGCGCAGCTTCTTCGATCACGACAATTAAATCGCCGGGAACACCGCCTCTCGGACCGGCATTTCCTTTTCCGTTAACGCTGAGCTGGATGCCTTCATGCTCACCCGCCGGAATTCGCACGCTGATCATTTCTTCGCCACGCACAACACCATCGCCGTGGCAGGATTTGCATTTGTCGGAGATCGTTTGCCCTTCGCCTTTGCAGGTCGGGCAGGTTGTCGCCGTCTGCATTCTGCCCAATGGCGTATTGATGACTTGTGCAACTTGTCCTTGTCCCCGGCAAGTTCCGCAAGTGCTGGTAGAGCCGTTTGCAGATCCGCTGCCGTGACATTTTTCACAGCCCACATATTTCGGAACTTTTAATTTTTTTTCTACACCGGTTGAAATTTCTTCGAGCGTGAGCTTCACTTTCACACGGAGATTTGTTCCGCGCGTTACTCTTCTTCCACGCTGTCCGCCACCGCCAAATCCACCGCCACCGCCGAAAATATCTCCGAACTGTGAAAAAATATCGTCCATGGAAAATCCGCCTGCGCCATAACCTGCGCCTGCTGCGCTGCTGCCCACACCTGCATGCCCGAACTGATCGTATTTGCGGCGTTTATCGGGATCACTTAATGCTTCGTAAGCTTCAGCAGCTTCCTTGAATTTTTCTTCCGAAGCTTTATCGCCGGGATTTTTATCAGGATGAAATTTAATTGCAAGCTGCCTGTAGGCCTTTTTTATTTCAGCCGCATCAGCGCTTTTCCCAACGCCAAGTATATCGTAAAAATCTCTCTTTGCCATTTTAGTTGTTCCGGGTTCCGGGTTTCAGATTTGGGGTTGACCAGTTTAAAGTCTCGGGTTAAAAGTTTCGGGCTATTTTCTTTAAAAACTTTTCAACCCGAAACCCGAAACTATTTGAACTTCCTAGTTTCCTACAATTACTTTTGAAAAACGGATCACTTTTCCGTTCAGCGTATATCCTTTTTCAACTTCGTCAACCACTTTGCCTTTCATGTCTTCAGTCGGGGCAGGAATGTTTGTTATTGCTTCGTGCAGGTCGACGTTGAACGGTTCGCCTACAGATTTTAATGGTTCTAATCCTTTTTGTGCAAGGATGCTGCGGAATTTCTGAGCAATTAAATTCACGCCTTCGTTGATAGCGGCAACATCTTTTGATGTTTCATTATTTTTAATTGCACGATCGAGATCATCTACAACTGGTAAAAGTGCTTTGATGATTTCCGCGCCGGCTGTGTTTAATAATTCAACGCGTTCTTTAGAAGTACGTTTTCTGAAATTATCAAATTCTGAATACAGGCGAAGGTGCTTATCGTTCAATGCTGCAACCTGCTCTTCCAGCTCTGCGATCTTTTTTTCTTTTTCGTCAGTAGGAACATCCGGCAAATCATGCTGCTCCTGTGTTTCTGCATTTACCGGATTTTCATTCACATTCTCATTGGTATTTTCAGTCGTCATATTCGCTTTGTTTTTTTTATTGCCAAATTTCATCCAGTCCATAGCCATATCTGCCCGAAAATGTCAAAATCTGAGCCAGCAAAGATAATACGCCAGATTGTCAGAATTGCGTGCTTTTATGATGATTTTGGGTGAAAATGAGGCATGATTTTGCCTGATTTGTGACAATGGGGAAAGCAGGCATGGAAATGAGATGGAACAATGCTGTAATTTCGGATGCCGGAACCAAGGGACTTTTTTCCTGCCGACCCGAATTTAAATGCCAAAAATCCTTTTAGAAACTTATATCGAAGCCCCGATCGAAAGGGTTTTTGACCTTTCAATGAGCATTGATCTGCATAAGCTTTCCACCAAAGGCACAAACGAAGAAGCGATTGCCGGGAAAACCAGCGGACTGATCGGACTGCACGAAACGGTGACGTGGCATGCGAAACATTTTGGCATTTACCAGAAACTTACAGTTCAGATCACCAAAGTTGACCGCCCGGATGTATTTGAAGACCGGATGCTGAAAGGAACTTTTGCTTCGATGCATCATGTTCATTCTTTTGAAAAAGAAGGAAGCGGAACGAAGATGAAAGATGTGTTTGAGTTTGAATCGCCTCTTGGTTTTTTGGGGAAATTCGCGAATAGCCTGTTTTTGAAAAAGTATATGACGAAATTGCTGAGGGGGCGAAATGCGGAATTGAAACGGATTGCGGAAGGGGAAGAGTGGAGGGAGTTGGAAGGGATGGCAGTCTCTCTATAAACAGAAAGCAGATTTGGCATTTCGGTTTATCCCAATAGGAGAACGACTAAAAGAGAAAAACATACGATGCGGTAATAATGATCTATGATATCAGTAATCCGGCAAAAAAACACACAATGGAACTGACGGAAAATCTTGATTTAAAAAACAAATGAAACAAACAGCGCTGATTTTTTTCCTTTTTTCACTTACGCTTTCCTATTGCGGTCCGAACACAAATCTGGCTGAGTTTGAAATTGAGATCCATGAATCAGTAATGGGTTTAAGCCGTTCATACTTCATAACTGAGAACAGTATTAAAGTTGAATTTGAAACCGAAAATAATACTCCCGGCACTTATTCAAAAGTACTGTCAGTTGAAGAGGCAATAAGGATTGAAAATGCGTTAAAAAAAATAGATTTTGACCAGCTTAAGAATCAATATGGCAAAGAGTCGGGCGAAATGCAGGGGCGCTTTGATTTTAAAATCACAAATAATAACGAGGAAAAATTATTCAGGGTTTACGATGTAAGAATAAAAGAAATCATCAACCTTGTAGAGGAAATCAATATGCCTCTCAACAAAGATTACCGGATTACATACAACAAGGATTATTTCAGTGGCCAGATGGGAAATATCAGTTGCACGCTGACAGCGGACAAGCACGTGTATTCCCTGGAAGAAGCTCCCGAACTGTCTGTAACCATCAAAAACAACTCAGACAGCGTTGTACAATTCGTCAAAGCCCTGGACGGTTCGGGCAGCCGACTGCGATTTCCTCATGCGTATTTTAAAATTGAAATGCCTTCAGACCCATCGTATCAAATCACCACTTTTATTCAGCGTCCGGACTATGATGCCATCAGCAGTGATGATTTTGTTGAAGTCAGACAAGGTGAAACATTCGATCCTTACAAAAGCCAATCCGGTGTTTATTCAGACCGCCCGGTTTATGATTCGGGTAATTTTACAAAACCTGGAACATATCTCATCACCTTTTATTATATAACGGACGAACCCGATTTCAAAAAATGGCTGGGGAATAGCAGCCAGGTGAAAAGCCGTTGGTTCGATAATTCCAGCGGAAACATCAAGGCAGAAAAACAAAAAGAGTATGACGAACTGCTTGATTTATTCAGTAAAGTTCCCAAAGTGATCCTGATGAGCGATGAAGTGAAAATTGAAATCCAATAAAAATTAATTGCATAAAAAAACCGTCCCTTTTACGAAGTGGTTTTGCATTTTCAATAATTATTTTCTTAGTTGGAACCTTAATAAAATATGAAAACGACTAAACAGCAAAAAACGTTCAACGCAGTAAAAATGATGCGCAAAATCAGAGAAAAGATCAGTGCGGAAACCCAAGCCATGAAGCTGGACGAGCTGACTTCTTATATAAAAAAACACCTGGCTGAAAACAAAATAAAGCCCGTGGGGGATAAATAAATATTCCACCAAAACCATCGCATAAAAAAACCGTCCCTTTTACAAGACGGTTTTTCATTTTCCACAACTATTTATTTCTTAGCAGGAACCTTCAATCAATTCCCTGCGCTTTTCATTCAGAATATCAGTAGAAGCCTTTGCTTTTTTAGGCTTCTTTTCTTTCTTCGGTTTTGTTCCGGTTGGTTTCGGCTTAGGGTTGTTTTTGTACAACGATTTATCGCGATTCACGAGCGTTCTTAATGCGGCAGGCAATTGTTCACCACGCAAACCTTTTGCTACGATTACGCCATTTCCGTCAATGAGCACGTTTGTCGGAATAGAGAAAACCTGGTATTGCTGTGCAGCCGCGTTCTGCCAGTATTTCAGATCGCTTACATGATAGGGCCAGTTAAGACTGTCGTGTTTGATCGCTGCTTTCCATGAGTCTTTTGATTTATCAAGCGAAACGCCAAACACTGTGAAGCCGGAGCCATTTACAAAAATGGAATCTTTATACCCTTTATAGGTTTTTACCACATTCGGATTTTCCTGTCGACACGGTCCGCACCATGAAGCCCAGAAATCGATCAGCACCATTTTGCCGCGCAATGAAGAAAGCGCGATGGTAGAATCGTTCGGATCTTTCATGATAATATCCGGGGCAATGTTGCCGACATTCAGGCCGATCACATTTCCGTTTTGCGCAAGGGAAAACAAGGATAGACTGACGAAGAAGAGAGAGAAGGTGAATTTTTTCATACTATTAAATTAAGCAATTTTGAGGAATAAACTATTGCTGAACAGCATTCGTATTTTCAGCAGTGGACATTTAACATTCGTTAAGGCTTTCTGACAATTTCCGCGCCAAGATTTTTCAATCGCTGATCAATGTTCTGGTAACCGCGATCAATCTGCTCGATATTGTGAATAGTGCTTTTTCCGGAAGCAGAAAGCGCCGCAATCAGCAGCGATACTCCCGCACGGATATCAGGCGAAACCATCGTCACGCCGCGCAGGTGATGCTCTCTTCCAAGCCCGATGACAGTCGCACGATGCGGATCGCACAAAATGATCTGCGCGCCCATATCGATGAGCTTGTCGACAAAGAACAGGCGGCTTTCAAACATTTTCTGGTGAATGAGCACGCTTCCTTTTGCCTGCGTGGCCACTACAAGAATAATGCTCAGCAGATCGGGAGTGAAGCCCGGCCATGGCGCATCTGAAATGGTGAGAATAGATCCGTCGATGAACGTATCGATCTCATATGAATCCTGCTGCGGAATAAAAATATCGTCGCCTCGACGTTCGATCTTAATTCCCAGTCGTTGAAACACGGAAGGAATTACGCCGAGCGAATCGTAAGAAACATTTTTGATAGTGAGCTCCGACTGCGTCATTGCCGCAAGACCGATAAAGCTTCCTACTTCGATCATATCCGGCAATAAACGGTGATCTGTGCCACCCAGCTTTTCAACGCCTTCAATCGTCAGTAAATTAGACCCGATACCAGTGATCTTCGCACCCATGCGGTTGAGCATTTTGCATAACTGCTGCAAATAAGGTTCGCATGCCGCATTGTAAATTGTCGTCGTTCCTTCTGCAAGAGAAGCTGCCATTACAATGTTCGCAGTGCCTGTTACGGATGCTTCATCGAGCAGCATGTAAGCGCCGGTAAGACGTTTTGCTTCTACTTTATAAAATTCATTTTCGGCATCGTAAATAAATTTCGCGCCAAGATTTTCGAAACCGATAAAATGAGTGTCGAGTCTTCTGCGACCGATCTTATCACCGCCCGGCTTGGGAATATAACCGCGGCCAAAGCGTGAAAGCAACGGCCCCACGATCATGATTGATCCACGAAGTGCGCCGCCTTTTGTTTTGAACGCGTCAGTAGTAATGTAATCTACATTGACATCGTCGGCCTGGAAAGTATATTGCTCGTGGCCGGTTTTTTCCACTTTCACACCCAATTCGCGCAACAGATCGATGAGCTTGTTGACGTCGATGATGTCGGGAATATTTGAAATAGTAACTTTTTCGGGAGTCAGCAGTACCGCTGAAATAACCTGGAGCGCTTCATTTTTTGCGCCTTGAGGAACCAGTTCTCCTTTGAGGCGTTTGCCTCCGACAATTTCGAATGATGCCATACTTAGTTCAAGGGGTTTCGGGTTTCGGGTTTAAAAGGTTTCGGGCTGCTGTTTCAAAGTCTGATACATAAGTTGAAGAAATAAACCCATAACTTCTTAAACACGAAACTTATTTAAACCCGAAACTTGTTTAACGTTTTTTCTTTTTGTGCATGTTATTGTTCGTCTTCTTCTTGGCGGTATGCTGCATCTGATTTTGTGGGATGGCATTTTTCGGAAGAATTTCGCTGGTATGAAGGAATTTGAAATTTTCGTTGAGCTTCAGTTTTCCTTCTGACAGATTTTCAAGCTGTTCTACAATGAGCTGATCATTTACTGAATCGCGGTTCCAGTTGAGGTAATGACGTTTCATTAATTGCGCGAGCTGCTCTGTAAATATTTCGCGGGCTTTCGGATCCTCTTCGGCGAGTGCTTTTTTCAGCAAATCTTCGAGGATCTTTCCGTAATGTTTGAAACGGATATTGCTTTGCGGGTAAGGAACGATCTCCGGTTTTGATTTGATGAGCTCCGGTTCAGGCTTGGGATATGGTCCGTCAACATCCAGCTGAAAATTGGAAATAATATGCAGGTGATCCCACAGCTTATGTTCGTAATCGGCATATTCTTTCATTTGTGGATTGAGGATCACCATCACGCGCACAATAGAACGCGCACAACGGCTTTGCTCATCGCGATCGGTAAGTGTAAGGCAATATTCAATCATCCGGTGCACACTTCTGCCATATTCAGCAATGGTCATCACCGACAGACTTGTATTGTATTCCATCCCGGTGGCATTCCCGGTGGAATTCGGGCTTGTTTCTTGTTTCATTTTCTTCAATAAATAAATTGGGAATCCAGTAATAGGATATGAGGTAAAGGTAAGAAATTTAGGGATAAATAAGGAATATTGGTGGCAATCGGGAGTTGGGATAGTATAGAAAAAGGGCTTGGTCCGGAAGGACGATAAATTTGCAAACAAACAAAACCGACTCCAGATAAAAAGGCCTGTTTCCCTGGAACCGGATTACTCTTATAAGTTCAATGATAATTCAGTCCGTCATTATTTTTGGACGGCAACGTATGAGTAACGCGTAGAGAAAATACCGCCCCTACAGGGCTTGAGATTTTGTGGTTGTGCTGTGTTACAAAAATGTTGCCCCTACGGGCTTGAGGTTTGTGCTGTGTTGCAAAAATACAGCCCCTACAGGGCTCGATCTGCCTTAATGGTTTTTGTTTACAAAAATGCCGCCCTAACAGGACTTCCAGTGGGACTTTACCTTAGCTAATATCTACAATCCTCTATTTCCTTACGCTCCGGCGATTCCCCATTTCTATTTCCCTAAATTTGGCCCGATGAAAATAGCAAGCGCGCTTCTTTATTATCTTTTTATGCTGCCGTTATCACTCCTGCCGTTCGGGGTGCTGCACGCGATTTCTTCTTTTTTATTTTTTGTGCTGTATTACATTGTGGGTTACCGCAAAGAAGTGGTGCGTGAAAATATCCGCCGGTCATTTCCTGAAAAATCAGAAGAAGAACGCAATGTGATCGCCAAGAAATTCTACCGGCATTTGTGCGATGTATTTCTCGAAAGCCAGAAAATGTTTACGATTACCAAAAGCAATCTCGCTAAACACATTACCTGCGCCAACCCGGAAATTATCAATCGCTATTATGAGCAGGGTAAAAATGTGATCATCGCGGTCGGGCATTACAACAGCTGGGAATTGATGCTTACCGGATTCAATACATTCATCAGGCATAAAGCCGTGGTAATTTATCAGCCGCTCCGGAATACTTTCTTTGATAAAAAACTGCGTGATGCCCGAAGTGAAAGAGGGACGTTAATGATTCCTGCGCAAACAGTAAAATCATTTTTCAGTACGCCCTCAAATGAACTTTACGCAACTGTTTTCGCCATCGATCAGTCGCCGCCCAATCCTGAAAAATCGTACTGGATGAATTTCCTTCACCAGGATACGCCTGTTTTATTCGGCACAGAAAAATATGCGAAAGATTTTAACCTGCCTGTTGTTTATGCCCGCCTGAATAAAATAAAAAGAGGTTATTACCAATTGGAATTTGTGAATGTGGTTGCTGATCCTGCTGCAACTGCTTACGGAGAAATCACAGAAAAAGTGACGAAGCTGCTTGAAAATGACATTATTTCAAAACCGGAATTCTGGCTTTGGTCGCATAAGAGATGGAAACATAAGAGGAAATGATTACAAATTATCCCAAAGGGCAATGTCATTAAGTTAAGCGCATTTGTGATCTATTTACAAATCAGTGGATGT
>JALYQL010000013.1 GCA_030855855.1 Bacteroidota bacterium
CAATTCACATACACAGGTGCGGATGAGATCACACTCGATATTCAATCACTTGCAAAAGGTTGTTATGTGCTGGAGATTATCGGGCAGGATAAAACGTTTAAGGTGAAATTTGAGAAGGGGGAATAAAACAGCTTTATGAAAATTGTAAGCCCGGGTTTCCTTATTGCAATCTTGCTCTTGTTGTTTTGCGAACCCTTATATGCGCAACAGGAAAGACAAAAGATTATTGCAGCGTTTGATTCCGTCATTTATTATGCTGATTCGACGATTGTATGTGCCTACAAAACAAAACATGGAAGGTTGAATGGTTATTCCATAGAATTTGATTCAACTGGTGCAGCGATTTACATAGGTAAATACAAGAACGGATATGAAACCGGCCAGTGGAGATGCAATGACGGAAGCTCAACTTTCTATGAAAAAAAAGGACAATTCACAATGCTTCCAGGCTGCGGAACAGGTATAAATCTGGCACAGAAAGACTTTGAAAAATTATATTTCCGTTTAATAAATCAGGAAAAATGAAAATATCAAGAATTCATTTCGTTACAATAATTCCTGTTTTGTTGTTCATCATTTCCTGCAACAATCAACCTGCACGGATGGACAGCTATTACTTTCCTCTTAAAGATTATTTAAATACAAAAACGAATTGTTTTGTGAACCAGAATGACACCATTGACAAGACATACTGGGAAATGAGAACATATGTCGCCGGCAATGATACATTCATGGAGACGAAAATTTCCGATAAAAACGGAATAATTGAAGATATCATCGAGCAGATTTCGAATGGTGTTGTTACAATCCGGTCTTACACGTTATATGATTCTGACGAAAATCAAATTCGTATTGCCTGCAAAAGCAGGGTGCTGGATTCAATAACATTCAACGCAGATCAAAAGGAAGGCGAATCCTGCCGCTTTAGGCTTAGGTACAAACATCCATATTATCATGACACCTGCGAATTTTCCAGAACAAGAACATTGATAAATGTGGAAGAGGACAAAATAACTTTTTCAGATAAACTCCTTGCTGAATTTGACAACAACTCCCGGGGTTATGATTATAAGGCGGTCATGATCTATGCAAAAGGAAAAGGCCTTGTCGCTTATAAAATGATCTTGCCGGGCGGAGAAGAAAGAGATTACAGAAAGATCAGTGACATTGCCGGTGAAAACAAAATGCAGTAAGGCTTATGAATCGCTTTTTAAGCCCAGAAGCATATTCTCCCGAAAATCAGTTGAAAGATCGTGCACATTTTTGCGTAGCCGCTGCCTCTCCGTAATGAGCTCATGCGGCAACCTGGCTGTGGTATATCCGTTTTTGCGCATCAGCTCAATAAGATCAGTTACATCGTGCCATTGGCCGATCGCCTCCTCCAGCTTTTTAAGATATAGCTTATTCAACTTTATCTTTTTTGCAATAGCGGGAGAAAGCGAATCAAAAACATACAGCAGGTTTTTCAGCTTTTTGCGGCAATCATGCAATTGATTTGTCCCCAATCGCGCGCGAAAAAAACCGGACAGCTGGTTCAATTCATGGCGGAACAAAAGTAAGATACTTTCATCCTTTATATTGATGATCCTGCGCTGGAAAAAACGCAATGATTTACTGATCTTTTTCCTGTAAACATCCGTTTGCGACCGGAAACGTTTCGATTCATTTTTTATGGTGAGTGATTGAATCCTTTTCATTTCAGGACTTCTGATCTTATGTTGTTTCAGCATATCAATATTCAGCGCAGCGGCACGGATCGCTCCTGCCTTACGAAAAACTTTTCTCACCTTGCTGAATTCATCCGGCAGCTTTTCATCATTGAAAGATCCCTTCTGAAGCAAAAGTATTGCCTTGATTTTCTTTATCTCTACCCGAAGCCTGTGAAGGGTTTCCTGCTCGGGCTTTTTACCGAAATCCCTGAGGCAGTGGTCAACCGACTTTGCTCTTTCAAGAAAATGCTTTTCCTGTATTTTTCGTTTCAACATACAAATCTCACTGCAAAAATTAAGCCTCTATTATCCCCCGAAAACTCTTATTTTTGCACCTGATTCAAAACTGAAATAATACCATATTCCGATATATGCCACAGGTAGAACTCATCATGCCGAAAATGGGCGAAAGCGTCGCTGAAGCCACAATCATCAAATGGTTGAAGAATGAAGGAGATAAAATTGCGCTCGACGAACCTATTCTCGAAATAGCGACAGACAAGGTCGATTCCGAAATTCCTTCCCCTTTTGAAGGTGTTTTGACAAAAAAAATGTTCAACGAAGGCGATGTGGTGCAGGTGGGAAAAGCGGTAGCACTCATCTCAACCGGCGCGGATTCGGATGCCGGCACGGAAAAAAAATCAGATCCGCCGGCTGAGGAAAAGAAAGAAGAAGCAGCTCCTGCGAAAACAGAAACAAGCGAAAAGCCAAAAACAGCTGCTGAAAATAAGCCTGCCCCTGCAAAAACCGGCGAATCAAATAAATTCTATTCTCCGCTCGTACGCAATATCGCGCGCGAAGAAGGCATTACCGAAGAAGAATTAGAAAGCATTGAAGGAACCGGCGCGCAAGGTCGTGTAACCAAAAACGATATTCTCAATTTCCTTCCGGATAAAGGCAAACAAAAACCAAAAACGGAAGCTAAACCGTCAGCTGACAATAACCAGGAAACGGATGAAAAAGAGAACGAAACAGAAAAAGCTCCGGCCAAAAAACAAGAAGCCGCTCCTGCCATCCATGCTCCGAAAATAACGCTGATGAACGGCGATGAAATTGTGGAAATGGACCGCATGCGTAAGCTGATCGCCGATCATATGGTGATGAGCAAGCATGTTTCCCCGCACGTTACATCTTACGTGGAAGCAGACGTTACTAATCTCGTACAATGGCGCGAGCGTGTTAAAGGCCCTTTCGAGAAACGTGAGCATGAGAAGCTGACATTTACCCCGCTTTTCATTGAAGCGGTTGTAAAAGCGATCAAAGATTTTCCAATGATCAATGTTTCTGTTGACGGCACAAAGATCATTATCCGCAAAAACATTAATATCGGAATGGCTGCAGCGCTTCCGACAGGAAACCTCATCGTTCCGGTGATCAAGAATGCAGACCGCATGAATCTTTTCGGATTGACTGCGGCTGTAAATGATCTTGCGAACCGCGCACGTACAGGCAAACTTCTCCCGGATGATATCCAGGGCGGAACTTATACGCTTACCAATGTCGGCTCATTCGGAAACGCGATGGGAACGCCGATCATTAACCAGCCACAGGTGGCGATCATGGCCGTGGGCGCTATCAAGAAAAAGCCGGCGGTGATCGAAACTCCTTCCGGGGATACGATCGGCATCCGTCACATGATGTTCCTTTCTCATTCTTACGATCATCGTGTGGTAGATGGCGCGCTGGGCGGAAAATTCCTTCGCCGCGTGGCTGACTACCTCGAGCAATGGGATATTAACAGAGAAATTTAGCCGCAAACGATTGAATGACGGCATTAATCAGGAGTTATTAAATCATTAAAGAATTTGATTTAACTTGGCTTCCGTCATTTATCTGTCCCTACCTGAAAGTCAATGAAACGTAACGCATTTTTCACACTGGCGGTAATCGCTCTTCTCATTATCACCGCATTTGCTTCTGTTCCGAAAGGCGCGCGCCAGAAAATTGCGCAGGGTGATACCTATTTTGCGCAAGATGATTTTGACAAAGCGCTGAAGCCGTATCTCGAAGCATTCGGGCTCGATCCGTCGAATGCAAATCTTTGTTTTAAGATCGGCGTATGCTGCCTGAATATTCCTACACAGCGACAAAATGCGGAGAAATATCTTTTCATTGCTTCTAACGATGTTTCAGAAAAGTACCGCGAGACCAGCGTAAAAGAAAGACATGCTCCGATTTCAGCTCTCTATTACTACGGGCAGGCGTTGCATCTCGGGGCCAAATTTGATGATGCGATTGCTTCTTTCGAAAAATATAAAACATACATTGATCCTGCCGATTCTAAAACGCTGGACGATCTTCATCTTCGCATAACCTGGTGCCAGAACGGAAAAGTGTTGATGGCAAATCCGGTAAACATTAAAGTCGAGAATGTTGGCGCCGGAGTAAATTCAGAATTTCCGGAATATTCCGCTGTGATCTCGGCAGATGAACGGACGCTCAGCTTTACAACACGTCGTCCCACGAATACAGGCGGACAAATAGATGCGCGCGACGGAATGTATTTCGAGGATATTTACATCAGCACAAAAAATGAAAATGGCGAATGGGGAAAAGCCATGCCGATGGGAAATAACATCAATACGAGCGGGCACGAAGCGACGATCGGTCTGAGCGCTGACGGTCAAAATCTTTTCATTTACAAAGACGACGCCGGTGATGGCAACATTTACATCGCGCAGTTGCAGGGAAATAACTGGATGACGCCGCAAAAGCTCACGGAGAATATCAACAGCAAAGCGCACGAGCCAAGCGCGACTATCACACCGGATGGAAATACACTTTATTTCACAAGCGATATGCCCGGAGGATTCGGTGGTGCGGATATTTACCGTTCTGTACGTTTGCCCAATGGCGATTGGTCCAAGCCAACAAATCTCGGTCCGACGATAAATACAAAATATGAAGAAGACGCACCTGCGATCCTTGCAGATGGCCTGACACTTTATTTTGCTTCCAACGGAGAAAGATCGATGGGTGGATTCGATATTTTTTCCACCATACTTTCACCTGATTCCGGCTGGAGTGCTACGGTGAATGTCGGCTATCCTGTAAATTCTACAGGAGATGATCTGTTTTTTGTTCCGACACCTGATGACAGGCACGCGTATTATTCCTCCGCGAATTCAACGAACGGTTTCGGCGACAAAGACATTATTTTTCTGACGTTTCCGGAAAAGGAAGAAGCAAAGCTTACGGTGCTTGAAGGTGAGATCACTTCTATTTACGGTGGCATTCCGGAGAACACGATCATCACCGTTACGGATGTGCAATCGGGGGAAATGATGGGAACGTATGTGCCGAACAGCGTTACCGGCCGTTATGTAATCGTGCTGCCGCCGGGGAAAAATTACAGCATCACTTACGAAGCAAACGATTACCTCTATCAATCTGATAACATCAACATTTCCGACACAATGGCTTACCAGGTGATCGACCGTCCTGTGGAGCTGGAGCCGTTGAGAGTAGGACAAAAGCTTGTGGTGCGCAATATCTTTTTTCCTTCCGGGCAATCCATGCTTCAGCCGGAATCAAAAGCGGAGCTGGATAAGCTGGTCGACCTGATGACAAAGAAGCCGCTGCTGATCGTGGAAATCTCCGGTCACACCGACGCAAGCGGATCAGACGAGCTGAATCAAAAGCTTTCCGAAAAACGCGCGATCGCTGTGGCTGATTATCTTGTAGAGCATGGCATCGACCGTTCGCGCCTGCGCACAAAAGGTTTTGGCGAATCAAAACCGATCGCGATGAATTACAATAAAGACGGTTCTCCGAATAAGCAGGGAATGTCGCTCAACCGCCGTTTTGAATTCACGATTCTTAGTGTTGATGGAGTGATTAAGGATATTGTGGAGCCGATAAAAGTGCCGGAGGAGTTGAAGAATAAGGGGGGGAAGTAATTTATTTATGGCTTCTGTAGAATAAATAACTTTCCTTATAGCATTGTAATCAATGAATTTAATAAGCCTGATTCATTACAAGACAGGTATTTGATAAATGATTCGACAATTACGGAATATAAGGCGAATGATCACACTGTGGACTTATGGTAAATTTTTTTATATCAAAAGGTGATGATATCTCTTCTTGGGATTGGTGGAAGTATAGACTTTTTGATTTTAACCTTAGTTTATCCTGTCTCTTTGCTATTCAGTTTATTATTTTGGCACTGTTGAAAGCCACGATATTTTTTCTACCACTTTTTATTTTTAATGTTTGCATTATTTTACTCTTAAATGGACTCTTTGTTATCGGGTTTATATTCTTGTACTGTATTTCATATTTAGGAATCGACTTAAATCGAACAATTGTTATTCGCGCTAAATTAATAGTAATTGTAACGGCATTTATTACTTGTCTATTATGTATACTATATACTGTTACAAAAACCGCCCCGTAAAGGATAAGCTGAAGTTAAGCCCGTGTTTGTAAGGACTTAGTGTTACAGGTTCAAAGGGAAAGAGAAAGTGAATGAGCTGCATAACAATTGTGGAGACCAAAACTAAAATGAGAAGTATCTTTCTTTTGTTCAGCATTAGTCTGCTTCTGTCATGTGGGCCAACAATACGTAATTACTTCCGAAGCGAAATACGCTATTCGCAGTAACTACACGGTAAAAAACATGAGTTCTTGCGGAGGCGGGCAATTAAAAAAGAGGATGGCGGTTCAAGACACGCAGTTTGATTTGGTGATATGTACAAGAGGCCAAAAGAATATTGCAGATCACTACTTTTTTCAAGATTCAATCCTGCACAAATGGCAATACAAAATGGTAAATGATAGTTTGCTTTTAATATCGCATAATCAGCTACGCTTTGATTCAGTAAGTGTTCAATATAAAATGGGTTCGGGTTTTTATGAGGAATGTGGGATGGAAGTTCAACCGACAGATACACAAAGGATGTTTCTTTGTTTATGGACGATCGGATGATTAGCAGGGTTTATTATGAGTCCGTTTCTTTTTACAACAAAGCCATCCCTTACTTTTTAGAAACCAACCAGCTAAACGAACTAATTGTTTTTTGTGAGCAATCGTTTGAATCAGTTTTAAGCCCAAAATAGCGTACGGGTTGCGTGAAGGTGGATAAATTTTAGGTTTGAAGTCCAATATTAAAATAACTCATCAAGCACCGCCTTCTCTTTCTGCTCTTCAACATAGCCCTGCTACTACCGCCCGTGCTCTACCAGGAAATGGCCGTCCCGAGATCCGTTCAAAATTAATAAGATGAAAAAATACTGGTTAGTTCTTTTGGTCAGTTCGTTTATTAGTGTGACTATTTATGGCTTCTGTAGAATAAATAACTTTCCCCATAGCATTGTAAAAAAATAAGTAAAATGGCTCGTGCAAAATGAACAATATCAATCCGGAGGGATGGCTCGCTGATGTTCTCGAAAAACTTCCTGAAACAAAATCTTCGCAGCTTTATACGCTACTGCCGAATCATTGGAAGTCCGCGAAATAAAAAACATCGAAACAAAGTTAGACGTGGTTCACCGGGGGCTTACCCTGCATATGGTTTTCATGGGGAGCCTGTTTTTCAGCGTATGCAGGTGGATTAGTTATACAGTTGGATTAGTTATACAGTTGGACATTTTTAGGAATATTTGATCCTGTATGATTGTTATCTTCGAAATACAAATTATTGAAAATGTGAAATGAGAAAAGTTAATGGATATCTAATATTTGTAATAGTACTAATATCCCTATATGGTAGTTATATTGGAATTAAAAGTTTGACGAGAAACAAAGCTGTCGTCAAAACTGATTCTATCACTGCAGACAAGACAGGTTTATTAAAGGCTGAACGTATTTCATAATAAAGGGCTGCAAAGACAATTCAGGCGAATTAACTTCCACGCACCCTGAAATTATCGACTGGTATTGTAACTGTATGGCAGACACAATGCTAAAACATTTTAGTTATGAAGAACTAATGGGACAAGATAAAATGCCATTAGCAGAAAGAACTAAATTATTAGAACCTTTATTAAAACCACTTACGGATGAAGCATTCAAACGCATAGAAAAGCAAAAAGATCACTAATTAGGGAGTGTAAATTAAACTGTGCTATTTGATTTTATTCAAGGAACGCAAGTTTTAATCTGTTGCCAAAAATAATAGAAAGTTGTGATACTGTAAGACTCCAGTTTTGCAAAGGCTGTGTCCATTTCTTGCTGATGTTACGCTGGGCAAGGTAAATCAGCTTGAGCAAAGCCATGTCAGACGTGAAGGCGGTTTTGTTTTTGGTGACCTTTCTTACCTGACGATGGAAGCCTTCAATGGCGTTGGTAGTGTAAATGAGCTACGTATTGTTTCGCTGTATTTGAAGAACGTAGAGAGCTTATGCCAGTTGTTCTGCCAGGAACTGATAACAACCGGATATTTCTTACCCCATTTTTCATCCAGTGCTTTGAGATTTTCTTCGGCAAGATCAAGCGTAGCTGCTTTATAAACTTCTTTCAGATCAACCATAAATTCCTTTTGATTTTTACTTGCAACGTATTTGAGAGAATTACGGATCTGATGTACAATACAACTCTGCACTTCGGTCTTGGGATAGATACTGTTGATCGCTTCTGAAAAACCTTTCAGATTATCAATGTATGCAATTAAAATATCCTTCACTCCGCGGTGTTGAAAATCAGTAAGTACACTCAACCAGAAATTTGCTCCTTCGCTTTCAGAAACATACATGCCAAGCAATTCTTTTTTTCCTTCAGTGGTAATGCCAAGAATATTGTTGACCGCACGGCTTGTAACTTTTCCTTCGTCTTTAACTTTGTAATGCATCGCATCCATCCACACAATGCAATACACTTCTTCCAGAGCACGTGATTGCCATTCTTTTACCATTAAGTGCGATTCATAATCACATGTCTTTGTATGAAGTGATCAAGAGCATCTGTTTTAACCGTTTTTTGGTATGAAGGTTACGAATTGGATCGTCAAGTAATTCTGACGCCGTTAACCGTTCGTATTAAAACACGTTATCATTTGAAAATGTATTTTGTTTCACAATTGAGTAAACCAAATGTAATAAATGCACGGTGTCCTGAAGTTTTTTTATGTCGGGAAATTCCTTACATTTATTAAACACAATTCTCCTACAATGAAGCTTTTACGCACCCTGGTCTCCCTAAGCCTGGTGTTGATCTTCACCCAGACTGCATTTGCTAAATTATCAGCAGAAGATCGAAAACTTGCCCGGAAAGCTGAAGCTCATTATGAGTTTTCGGAATACGATGAGGCGCTTCCTCTTTTTCTTAAGCTGCTGCAACGCAATCCGGAGAATGCTACTTTCTGCTATCATGCCGGAATTTGTTACTACTACTCCTCTACTTCGCGCCCGCTGAGTGTTCCTTATTTTGAACGCGCGCTTAAGCTGCAGGGAATGGAAAAAACCGCCGATCTTTACCTCCATGCCGGACTCGCTTATTTATCCGTCAACCGTTTTTCTGATGCAAGCTCCTGCTTCCATTTATTCCGCTCCAAAGCAGATCCATCCTATGATCCTACAGCAGCAGACCGCTTTATAAAATATTGCGAAAATGGAATGAAAGCGTGGGCACATCCTTCCCGCGCACGTATCCGCAACCTCGGAAAAAATGTAAATTCTCCTTACCCGGATTACGCTCCTGTATTGACACAAGATGAAAGCAGGCTTTTATTTACTTCAAAACGTCCGGGCACAACAGGTGGGAGAAAAGATGAGAACGGCTATTTCTACGAAGACATTTACCAGTCAAAAAACCTGAACTCGCGCAAATGGTCGGAATCGGGTAAATACGATTCTGCTTACATCGCTCCGAAGTTCGGGCCATTCCGTTTTTTCTTTGCAAGGGCTGAAAATGTTTCGGAAATAAATACAAATGATCACGACGGCTCTATTGCTGTTTCTCCGTCAGGAAATGATCTTTTCATTTTCCGCTACGGCGATATCTGGAAAGCCGGATGGAGCGGATCGCGTTGGGAAAAACCGAAAAAGCTGCACCAGGAAGTTGATGCACGTTCGAGCGTAGAGCCGAGCATGTGTTTTTCTCCTGATGAAACGACATTATATTTTGTGAGCGATCGCAAAGGCGGATTCGGAGGAAAAGATCTTTGGCTGGCAAGAAAAAACGCAGCTGGCACATGGGAAAGCCCGGAAAATATGGGGCCGCGCATCAACAGCGCGCTGGATGAAGAAGCACCTTTCGTTTCGAGAGACGGCAAACAATTGTTTTTCTCGTCGGAAGGACATAATTCCATGGGCGGATTTGATGTGTTCAAATGCGGAGTCGCGCCAGATGGCTCATGGTCGGAGCCGGAAAATTTAGGAGCTCCTGTCAATAACGGCGGCGATGATATTTTCTATACACCAGACGCCACAGGCAACTTCGCATATTATTCTTCGCTCAACCGTTACGATGAAGGAGATCTTGATCTTTATTCCGTAATGTATTATCCCGAAGTAAAACAAATGGCCAAGCTTCGTCTTGCAAATGATATTTTACCTGCCGGATCGAAGCTGCAGCTAAGCATGAAAAATGCCGCCACAGGAGAAGTGATGAATTACACACTTACACCCGGCGACAGCATTATTTATCCGTATGCAGCCAATGGTAAATCGATCATCACGATCAGTGCAGACGGTTACCAGTCTTTTACAGACACCATTCTTTTCAACGCAAATGCTTTTGATTACAGTCTACAGACTATTTCCCTGCAGCAGAAAACAGATGAGGCGCTTGCTTTAAAATTAAACACTTATTCGTTCGATATCGATTACGCGGTAGATGCCGATACAACGCTTGACCAGCTGGCGGACAGGAAAAAAGCGCGTGAGCTTTATCTTGCTCAGCTTACCGGCATTGACCAGGTTTATACTTCCTGGAAAAAATCAACGGAAGATATTTCGCTTGCGAAGAATGGCAGCACCATCAATACCGTCAATTCCTTCACTCCTGCCCTTGCTGATGTAAATTCCGTTACCACACTGAACGACCAGCCTGTGCTTTTTGAATTCAACGAGTCATTTATCCGTGACGATATGAAAAAGCAGCTGGATGATGTGGCAGACCTGCTCAAAAAAGACCGCAGCATCAAGCTCCGCATCTATGGTCACGCGGATAACAAGGGAAGCCAGGGGTATAACCTTTCGCTGTCGGAGCGCAGGGCGAATGCGGTCAGAAATTATTTCATCATCAGCGGAATTGCTCCTGAAAGACTCATTGTTGTGGCCGAAGGAGATAAGGTTCCTGTGGCGCCCAATACACGCGAAAACGGGGAAGATAATCCGCAGGGACGTGTCCTTAACCGTCGTGTGGAATTATCGCTTATCAGGAAACCATAAGACTTAAGCGATCTGGCGACCTAAATAGTCGTTAAAATCGATAGAAACGATTATTTTTGTGCCCGGATTAATTACATTCCCCCTTTAAGTTATTTTTATCTATGAATTTGAATCGAATTGTACTGTGCGTTTTTCTCCTCTGTTTTAGTGTAGCGGTTAAAGCTCAGGTTACTCCTGTTCCGGGTAATTACAAGGATAATTTCCTGCAGGGCAATTTGTTGATGGCCGAAAAGAACTGGCCTATGGCCGTTGCCTTTTTCAGAGAAGCATACAAAGTAGATTCTACCAACGCCAACATAAATTATAAAATGGGCGTTTGTTACCTGAACACCGCTTCTGATAAACAAGCTGCTTTACGTTTTCTCCGCATCGCTTCAAACGGTATTTCGCGCAATTATGATCCGTACGATATTAATGGAAAGAAGGCACCTGAAAATACCTACTATTATCTCGCCCAGGCCTACCATTACAATTACAGGTTCGATTCTGCCATCCAGTTTTTCGAATCCTACAAATCACTTTTGAATGGCCGCGACCCGGAAACCACCAAAGAAATTGACATGCGCATCAACTGGGCGAAAAATGCCAAGGAATTTATGGCTTCTCCATTGCCGGTTTCTATTTCGAACATGGGCGACAGCATCAACGGACCGCTTCCTGATTACAGCCCGGTGATGTCGGTGGATGAATCAATAATCATTTTTACTTCCAGACGTTTCGGTTCCATGGGAATTGACGGAGAATATTACGAAGACATTCTCATCTGCGAAAAAAAGGCCGATGGAACATGGACATCTGCACACCCGATCAGTCCGTACATTAATACGCTGACCAACGAAGCATCCATTTCGCTTTCTACGGACGGAAATATTCTTTTCATCTACCGCGATGATAATGGCGGCGATATTTACACTTCAACGTTGCAGAATGGTGAATGGATCTATCCTTCTGCTATGGGCGGAGAGATCAACACTAAAAGCTGGGAAACGCACGCATGTCTTTCGGCAGATGGAAACACGCTTTATTTTGTAAGTGATCGTCCGGGTGGATTTGGCGGACGCGATATTTACCGTTGCGTCAGGCTCCCGACAGGCAACTGGTCAAAAGCGCTTAACCTCGGACCGACGATCAATACGGCAGCAGATGAAGATGCACCTTTTATTCATCCTGATCAGCGCACGTTGTACTTCGCATCCAAAGGCCATAAGTCGATGGGCGGATTTGACATTTTCTTCACCGCAAAAAATGACACCGGTGTATGGGCAGAGCCTATCAATCTTGGCTACCCGATCAACACACCGGATGATGATATTTTCTTTGTGACATCTCCCGACGGAAAACGCGCTTATTTTTCTTCTGTGCGTGAAGGCGGTTACGGCGATAAAGATGTCTACATGGCCAACCTGGAGCAGCCAAAATCGCAGGGGCTTACGCTTTTGAAAGGAAGGATTTACAACGCAGACGGCTCACCGTTGACACAAAAGATCGAGATCATTGTTACCAATAGTCTCGACGGCACATTGAGCGGTAACTACAAGCCTAACCGCAACGGCAACTTCACGATCATCCTCACTCCGGGAAGTACTTACCAGCTTTCTTACCTGGTAGATGATAAAGAATTTTCCAATGAAATCATCGACGTTCCGGCAGGTTCAGAATTTGAAGTGATCGAACGCGCTATTGATCTTCGTGATCTTGTATTGGGTAAGATCAATTCAGATGTGCCGAAAGACACTGTTCACCCGCTTGTCAAAACATTACCCGGCGACAGCATTCCGCAGACTAATGTGCGTCCGAAAAACTGGAAAGCAGAGCTCACTTCTACCCACAACCTGAGCTTTTCGATGTTTTTCAAATACAATATTTCCGAGATCGACCTGAGTGATCCTGACTTCAAAATTTTTATTGACAGCGTAGTGGCACACATTAATAAAAACGGCGAGATCAGCTTCCGTATTACTGCGGCGGCTTCGCAGGTTCCGACAAAGAAATTCAAGGATAATAAGGACCTTGCAGCAGACCGGGCGGAAAAAGCAAAAGCACAGATCATAAAGGCGTTGGTGGCTAAAGGTGTAGATATGAATAAGGTACACTGGGTGAAAGTCAATTCTTACGTGCTTGGACCGCAATACAAAACCGATTTTCAGAAGAATAAGGCGATGTATGAGAAATATCAGTATGTCAAAATAAGGGGATACTAAAGACTTTTATTTTTCTAAAAAAGGCGTCTTTGCAAGGCGCCTTTTTTTATTTCTGCGATGCCAGGAATGAACAAAACGAAGCGGATTTTATTAATTTTACGACACCCGTTCCTTTTGGAGCAATTTTTGTAAAATCCTTCTCAAACAAACCCCGGTTTTGTGAAAAAAGTGAAGTTGTTTTGCGCTATCGCCCTGCTGACGCTGATTTGTCCGTGCGGGTTGTCGGCTCAGGGTCCCAAAGGTCTTCCGGATGAAGACCTGGGGAAACAGCATTATTCCCATGGAAACTTCACCATGGCGCTTCCTATTTATCTTGCGCTGGTCAAAAAAGAATACACGAGTTACGAGTATAATTTCCGTACAGGAATGTGCTACCTGCGCACCAATGGCCATAAACCGGAGGCTATTAAATATTTTACCGTCTGCACCAAATCCCCGAAAGTTGAAAATGACGCGTGGCTGTATCTCGGCCGTGCTTATCATTATGCATTAAAATTCGACGATGCGATAACTGCCTATTCGACCTATAAATCGAAGGCAGACGTAAAAGGGAAATCCGAAGCTGATCATTTGATAGGCCAATGTAAAAGCGGAAAAATTCTTGTTGCAAATCCGATGGACGTCACTTTTTCGAATATCGGCAAAGAAGTGAATTCTGAATTTCCCGATTATTATCCGTTTGTGACGCAGGATGAATCGATGCTGGTTTTCACGTCTCGTCGTAAAGGAAATGTGGGCGCGATGAGTGTTGAAATGGATGGCTATTTCGCTTCTGATATCTGGGTGTCGAAATCACTGAACGGCGTTTTTCAGAAATCAAAAGGCGCGGGCCCGGGAGTGAATGGGAATTATGACGAGCAATGCACAGGACTTTCGGCAGATGGAAAAATAATGACAGTTTATGTAGATAATATCACTGACCTCGGAGATATTTACCTGACAAATTATAAAACCACCTTTTCCAAGATCGAAAGATTTCCTGCACCTATCAATGATGGGTTTGAAACCGGCGGAGCACTTGCGCCTGATGGAAACAGCATTTTCTTTTCGAGCAAAAGGGAAGGCGGACAAGGCGGTACGGATATTTATATGTGCCGGAAGCTGCCGAACCTGAAATGGGGCTTGCCGATCAATATTACTTCACTGAACACGCAGTACAATGAAGAATTCCCTTTCATGGCACCGGACGGAAAAACACTCTACTTCTCGAGCGAAGGTCACAACAGCATGGGCGGCTTCGATCTGTTTTATTCAGTCTGGGACCAGGAAAACAATTCATGGTCGACACCGAAAAATGTAGGCTATCCGGTGAATTCGCCTCAGGATGATCTCACCATCAGCTTCACTGAAAACAATCGTGTTGCCTACGTTTCCAGCGACCGCGATGGCGGACTTGGCGATCTTGATATCTGGCGTGTGGTTTTTAATGATGTGCAGGCAAGCGCTTTTACAACAGTTTCCGGCAACATCATCTGCGCCGATTCTACATTGAATAAATCGGAATTATTCATCGAAGTAAGTAATGCTGCTACAAACGAAAGTGTAGGCACCTACCGCGCAAGTCCGACCACCGGAAAGTATGTTATGGCATTACCTCCCGGAAAATATATAGTGACAATCGAAGCGCCCGGCTACAAACCGTATATCGAAACGGTAAATGTTTTTGACATCGGCCCACAGGGAGAAATGAGCAAAGATATTCTGCTGGTGAAGCAGTGATGTGGGAAGATTTGCGATTGGGTGATTGCCGATTTGCGATTGTGTGATTTGATAACCTGGTAATTGTTTATGGGATAAATTTTATCTGCCAGTCTAATTACCAGATTATTAATTTACAAGACTTGTCTACCGGAGCTTGTGTAGGTAGATTACCAAATTTATTAGCTTTGTATACTAAACTAAACGCTATGGTAACCAAGAAAGTTGAAGCAGCATTAAATAAGCAGATTGAATTTGAAGCATCGTCGTCACAATATTATCTGGCCATGGCTTCGTGGGCGGAAACAGCGGGATTGACAGGTGTTGCTGAATTTCTGTATACACAATCGGATGAAGAGCGCATGCATATGCTGAAGCTGATAAAATACGTGAATGAGCGTGGCGGACATGCTTTGGTTCCGGCTTTGAAAGAACAGCCGCAGAAATTCAAATCTATTCAATACGTTTTCGAAGAAGTGTTACGCCACGAAGTAATGGTGTCGAATGAGATCAACGGATTGGTGGATATCTGCCTGAAAGAAAAAGATTACACCACGCATAATTTTCTGCAATGGTACGTTGCTGAACAAATAGAAGAAGAAGCATTGGCCCGCCGTATTCTCGACAAATTGAAATTGATCGGAGATGATAAAGGCGGAATGTATTTGTTCGACCGCGATCTGCCTTCGATCAGTGTTGCGCCATCGGCTGGTGGACACCGGAAATAATTACCAATTACCGGATTACCAATTACCAATTAAAAAGAATGCCGTTTGTTCAGGACAAGCGGCATTCCCTTTTTTACCGTCTGTTCTCGTCTTCGCTCGAACAAACGGTAAAAAAGGTAATGCATAAAGCACAAATGCATATTCTCCCTTTTCTGTTTGTTCGAGTGCACAAACGGTAAAAAAGGGAATACCTAAAGCACAAATGCATATTCTCCCTTTTCTGTTTGTTCGCTCGAACAAACGGTAAAAAAGGTAATGCAT
>JALYQL010000038.1 GCA_030855855.1 Bacteroidota bacterium
ATGAAAAACAAAAATATCACCGGCGACAACCTCCGTCAAATCGGATTTCCCCAAGGAAGATCCATTGGCATTGCACTGCGTGTGATTGAAAAACAGTATCGCAACAATACACGTGAAGAAATTCTCGAAGTAATGTCAAACGTACTTGCATCACCAACAGATTTTCTGGAAGATGCAAACCTTGCTGCAATTGCAGATGAATTAATTGAAAAACCAAAAGAAGTTGAAGGACCGGAAATTGCATTGAGAGAAGAAGCAGGAACCTACAGTGTTTATGGTGAAGAACAAATTGAGCAAGGTGCAAGAGATCAAATGAATATTGCTATTCGTCTTCCCGTTGCAGTAGCTGGTGCGCTTATGCCCGATGCGCACCAGGGTTATGGTTTGCCGATCGGCGGAGTGCTTGCAACTGAAAATGCAGTAATTCCTTATGGCGTTGGTGTGGATATTGGTTGCCGCATGTGCCTGAGCATTTTTGATTTGCCTTCTTCACTGATTGAAAAAGACGGAAGAGGTTTGTATAAAATTCTCACCGACAATACACTTTTCGGTTCGGGAAGAGAATTCAAAAACAATGAAGAACACGAAGTAACAGACCGTCCATTGTTTAATGAAATTGTTTTACTGAAACAATTACAACAGAAAGCTGCGAAACAATTAGGTACTTCCGGTTCAGGAAATCATTTTGTTGAATTCGGAATTGTAGAAATTACAGATGCAAACAATGAATTCAATGTGCTTCCGGGAAATTATCTTTCATTGCTTTCACATTCCGGCTCAAGAGGACTCGGTGCAAATATTGCGCAGCATTACACAAAACTCGCCATTGAAAATTGCCGATTGCCCAAAGAAGCAAAACATCTTGCATGGTTAGACATGAACAAGCAGGAAGGAATGGAATACTGGCTCGCAATGAATCTCGCCGGTGATTATGCATCCGCCTGCCATCATGCGATTCACAAAAAAATTGCAACTGCGCTCGGTACCGAACCAATGGCAATGATTGAGAATCATCACAATTTTGCGTGGAAAGAAATGCTTAATGGAAAAGAAGTGATTGTCCACCGAAAAGGTGCAACGCCAGCAGGAAAAGGTGTGCTTGGAATTATTCCCGGCTCTATGTCTGCACCCGGATTTATTGTTCGCGGGAAAGGAGAAACTGCTTCTATAAACTCCGCTTCGCATGGTGCCGGAAGAAAAATGTCGCGTACGATGGCTATGAAAACTATTACAAGCGGTGCGATGAAACAAGTGCTCAACGAAAATAATATTACTTTGATAGGCGGTGGACTTGATGAAGCTCCGCATGCATATAAGGATATTCACCAGGTGATGGCCGCACAGTTGGATCTGGTGGAGGTTGTTGGAAAGTTTTCTCCGAAGATTGTCCGGATGGATGGGTGATCGTTTATTTGAATTTGACTCTAAATAAACACACGTACTTAAGAGAAAAATGTCGCCTGTACTGTCCCCCATAAAACAAAAATCTCAGCGAGTTTAAGCAATGACTGTTGCGGAGGAGCTGCGCTCACTTCTTCCTGCTTATGTTTATTGATCGAGTCCATTTCCATCTTATAATTTAACCTCGTTTTCACTGTCAATATTTTTGCTAAAGCAGTCCAAATTGTAGATCGTTGTCTCAGCAATATTTTTCAGTGCCGTATCAGTTAAAAAGGCCTGGTGACTTGTTATCAGAACATTATTGAATGTCATTAGCCTCGCAATTACATCATCCTTTAATATTTCTTCTGAACGGTCTTCGAAAAACAAACCGCTTTCTTCTTCATAAACATCCAATCCTAAATATCCGATTTGTCCTGTTTTAAGCGCTTCTATTACTACTCTTGTATTAATCAATGCTCCTCTGCTTGTATTAATCAACATAACACCTTTTTTCATTTTTGAAATGCAGTTTGTGTCAATCAAATACTTTGTCTCTGGTGTCAAGGGAACATGAAGCGTTATAATATCCGATTCTTTACACAGGGTTTCGCAATCTGTATAAACTACATCGTACTTAATTTTTAATTCTTCATTCTCAATTTTATCATTTGCAAGAATGCGACAACCAAACCCATTCAATATTTTTGCGACTACACTTCCGATTGTACCTGTACCGATTATTCCCACTGTTTTCCCGTGCATATCAAATCCTACCAGCCCATCTAAGGAGAAATTTTGTTCCATAACGCGGTTATGCGCCCTGATGAGCTTTCGATTCAGCGCAAGCATTAATGTAATTGCATGTTCTGCCACTGCATAAGGAGAATAATCAGGTACACGGGCTACTTTTAAATTCAGCCTTTTCGCTTCTGCAAGGTCTACATGATTATAACCTGCCGAACGAAGCACAAGGAATTTAACTCCCGCTTTGCTTAGAACCTGAAGTACCGGGGCAGAAGCATCATCGCTTACAAAAATGGATACCGCTTCGTACCCTTTTGCAAGTGCGGCTGTTTCGGCAGTAAGAGAACTACTCATTAATTTCAATGAATGTATTCCTCCATTGGCAGCTTCGAGATAATTTATTTCGAACTTATGTGCACTATATATAATTGTATTCATGGTCTATAAATTATTTTTATTTCCTGATTTTTACTTTTAATAATTGTGCATTTATAGCAACGATGCAATTAATTCAGTAATATCAATTCCATTTGAAGAATGCGGAATGGTATTACAGGTAATTATCTTATCAACTCCCGCTTTTTTCAAATCCTCATAAGCATTTTCAGCAAATACTCCATGAACACCAATACAAACCGGTGTTTTCATTCCTGCATTTTTAAGATGCTGAACTGTGGCTATCATTGTTCGGGCGGTTGAAATAATATCATCCACCAAAACCGGCGTATGCTCCTTATATTTCTCAACATTAGGAACAGATACTTCTACATCTTTATCGCCATGCCTGATTTTTTCCAATACAATAAATGGCGCTCCTGCATTTTTCGCCACTTCCGAAACCCATTGTTCGCTTTCACTGTCCGGGCCAATTAATAAAGGATGGCTGATATTTTCTTTTATCCATTTTGAAATGAGTTCAGCTGCATGAATCACAGTACATGGTATTGAATAAATTTCGCTCATTGAATTTCTTCGATGCAGATGTGGATCAATGGTGATGAGCGTATCCGCAAACCCGGATAGAAGTGAAGCAAAGTATTCGGAGGTTACTCCTTCGCCCCGGTTAAAAACTTTATCCTGTCGCATATAGGCGAGATAAGGCGCAACCAGGCAGGTACAATCTGCGCCCAACGATTTCAATGTTTTGGATAAAAAATACAATGGCAATAATTTTTCATCAGGATATGCAAGCGTACATACGATAATTGTTTTCCTGTTTTTTACTTCGCTTAGCACACGAACGTAGGTTTCCCCATCAGGAAAATTCCGGATTACAACTTCGCCTAAGTCAGCTTGTATGGCCCCGGCAATACTTTCAGCCAACATTTCATTCCCTGGTAATGCGAATACAATAGGTTTCATTATTCTATTTCAATTAATGTATTGAGACTGTTGAAGTATTCTTTTGCATATTCTAATTCGCCATTCGATTCAGCATAAATGCTGAAAAGCAAATCGCCCTTGTTTATTTTTTTTCCAAGAGAAGCATAATATACAATTCCCGCTGAAGGAACTTTAGGGGCGCCTGCAAGTTTAGCTATACGAGCCAACTTTCTATTATCAACCGATTTTATTATTCCTTCTGATTCTGCAACTACATCATAGCTGTACTTTGCCAAAACAGGCTCCCTGAATCCTCCCTGGGCTTCACATATTGCCATAAATTTTTTGTGGGCTTCTCCATTTTCAAGAATTTTTTTTGCAAACGACAATTCAGTACCTGATGGATATTTCCCGGAAAGTTTGAACAGAGCTGCTGAAAGTGTAATCGCCCGTTCTTTTAAATCACCAGGAGCATCAGCATCGTTTCTAAGAACTGCTAATACATCCATCGCCTCTAAGGACGGGCCGATTCCTTTTCCCACGGGTTGCATACCATCGGTAATTACAATTTCCGTATGAATACCGATAGCATCACCCACAGCTTTAAAATAGTATTGAAGTTTTAAGGCTTCTTCGTGTGAACGAACTTTAGCTGTTGGTCCAACCGGAATGTCAATAACAACATGAGTTGATCCGGCAGCAGCTTTTTTTGAAAGTACTGAAGCAACCATTTGTCCTTCACTATCAATATCAAGGGCTTTTTCCACTGCAATGAGGAGATCATCGGCAGGGCTTAACTTAACTGCTCCTCCCCAGGCAATACATCCTCCTTCTTTTTCAACTATGTTTTGTATTTGTTCAATTGTGAGGTTGACAGAAGTCATTGTTTCCATTGCATCGGCTGTTCCGGCTGGTGATGTAATAGCTCTTGAAGATGTTTTTGGAATGGTAAGACCTGCGGCTGCCACTATACTCACAACTATGGGTGTAGTTCGATTTCCCGGTAGTCCGCCTACACAGTGCTTATCAAGGATCATGTTTTTCTTCCATTTCATTTTATGACCGGCTGCAATCATTGCCTTAGTGAGAAAGATCATCTCATTTACTGAGAGATTGTCTCCGGCACAGACAGAAACAAAAGCGGCTATCTCGATGTTAGAGTAATGGCCGGCCACAACATCTTTTATAATTTCATTATAGGAAACCTCGTCAAGTTCTTTTCCATATATTTTCGCCCTCACTTTACTTAAGGATTCAATCGGATGCAAGTGGGAAATAGAAACCATGTCGCCATTTTTTACACCCAAACGCTTAATTGCCTCAATTGACAAGCCCGCCTCACCTCTCGTTATTATATCAGAATTAACTACATTAAGAGTAGCAACAATCTTATTCCCATTTATATGAACGATTACTCTTGTAAGTGCTGTAAAACCTTCTGACACGCACACATGACAATCCGCCCGCATAAAAATTATATTTTCACGATAGGTGTCTATTCCTAAGTCTTTTATTTTTAATGTATGTGGATGACTATTCATTGAATTAAATATTTACGGTTTGATTCAAAGAAGGGATTTCACAATCCCATCCATATACATCTTTGAATTTTACACGCAGCGCATCGGCCGCTTGCGATTCTCCATGCACAATAAAAACATGTTCCGGCTTCTGTTTCAACAGGCTCACCCAGCCGATTAAACCTTTCTGATCTGTGTGTGCAGAAAGTCCTTCAAGGTTTTCAACCAAAGCTTTAACCGGAAAAAATTTACCGAAAAGTTTGACTTCTTTAGCCCCATCCAACAATGCCCGTCCTCTTGTTCCTTCAGCCTGGTACCCGACCAGTAGAACAGTTGTAGAGGACTTTCCAAGATATTGAACAAAATAAGTAAGCACCCTACCTCCCGAAGCCATACCGCTTGCAGCAATAATAATTTTTGGTTTATCGGATGCCGCCAGTTTATAGGTTTCCTGTATGGATCGAATTTGTTTTATATCCTTTAGCATTTCCCGGCACTCCTGCATAGGAAGTTTATGCCAGGTAGAGTTGTGCTCAAAGACATCCAGCACGTTTGAGCCCATTGGACTATCCATATATACAGGAAGGTTAGGAATTGCCCCTTTTTTTCTCAGCTTCCATAATAAATACATTAATGTTTGTGCGCGTTCTACAGCGAAACTTGGAATAATGATTGTTCCCTGCTTCTGTACAGCGTTGTTAATTATTTCTGCAAGTCGTTCCTCTGCATTATCAGGTTGCAGCCGATCTCCATAAGTAGATTCGATTAAGAGAATATCTGCTTTTTCAGGTTTTTGTGGCGGATATAATAACAAATCCTTCTCGCGACCTATATCACCTGAGAAAACAATAATCTTTGTTCCAATTTTTAATTCAATAAAAGTTGCTCCGAGAATATGACCGTTATATCTAAAACGACAAAATATTTCCTTGTCGATTTCAATCCATTTATCAAGCGGTTGAGGATGAAAAAGTGGGAGCGTATTTTCTACATCTTTAGTATCATATAAAGGTTTAGCCGGCTTATGCTTAGAAAAACCCTCTGCATTTGCTCTTTCTGCATCTTCCTCCTGAATTCTTGCGCTGTCTTCTAAAATAATTTTTGCTATTTCAAGAGTTGGTTCAGTTCCCCAAACAGGTCCTTCAAACCCCTGGGTAACCAGCCTGGGTAAATAGCCAACATGATCGAGGTGACCATGAGTAAGCAGCACCATGTCAATCTTTGGCACATTTACAGGCAGCTTATCCCAGTTCAACAAGCGAAGTTTTTTCAAGCCCTGAAATAAACCGCAATCCACCAGGATGTTTTTGGTGGGAGTTTGAATCAAATATTTTGAGCCTGTAACTGTTCCGGCTGCTCCTAAAAACTGAATCTTTATATTATTTTCCATAATTTTTACTAAGTACAGATTTGTTTCGTTTTAATTCACTCCATGTCCATAACCCACCTAACCATCTATTATACCGAATGATAAAAAATGCCAATCGGCTTTTCTGGTAATAATTAGAAAAGCAACTAATACCGGTGCGGCAAACCGTGTGTGAATAGTGTAGCGTGCGAAATCAGGATCGCCTTTCATAGCGGATCTCAGATAGTAATAGGATGAACATATCAGCACAAAGCCAAGCAGAAATAACCAGAGTTCATTTGAAAAAGGAATTCCAACCAGGGGTAAAATAAGATGAGGTATAAACAGCAGGACGAGCCCCATGGCAAGAGCGTATAAACCAAATATGAATATGCTTTTACTGACGCGATTCATTGCTGTATAATTTTTAATTTCTTTACTACTTGAATAATTATCAGTGAAATAATACTTGCACTAACCGAAATAATCCAGTCGCTTGCAGACATTTCATAAAGGGATAATACATTTCTGACAGGTACTATCGCATACATACCCATTAAAATCAAAACCGAGAGCGCAATGGCTCCCCACACATATTTATTTCTGAAGA
>JALYQL010000044.1 GCA_030855855.1 Bacteroidota bacterium
AAATTATTGGTACTTTTTCGGGGTAAAGTTGAAACAGCGGTCTGGGCGCAACTTTAGTAGCCAAACAGGTGCTTTTTCATGGCAAGGAAGTCGGGTAACAAACCGATTCGATGTCATGCAAACCACCGCTACTAATCACAAACAAAAATTCCCTGAAGTCCAATACTTAAGGGAATTTTTATTTTATTCTTGGGCAGTTCCTGGGCAATTTTGGTGTTGAGGAAAGTGATCAGGGGGCGCAATAGGGGCGCAAGGTAGTAGGTAGCCGATTCTGTTACTCTCCGTGTTTTCTCGTTTCCTTCAAAGTATCGTTTTCGTAAATCTCTACGCGATCAATAACATTTGCATTTGCTGACCAGTATTTCCATTCTCCTTGTGTTTCTGTGACTCTTACTGACCTATGTCAAGACGATTTTTAATTATTGTCGCTGACTATTCTATTAAATAATTTACTTTCTGATTATTTATCTTGTCTTAAATCAGTTCTTGTCATACATTAGGCAATACTTTTAGGTGCGAAACTGCGTTGTTGTGTGGTTACCCCAAATAAAATAATAAGATTTGAGATGCCAGGTTCGTTTCTCCGTAACAGTAATATTATTTTGAATGAAAAATTTCAATTAAAATCTCATACTATGCGTGAGAAAAAAACCTATATAGAAAGTTATTGATCAAGAGAGAATGAAATCACATCAGACTCGAAATACAAGAAGAAATAAGTTTGGCAGCCCTTTTGAAAAAACTTATCAAGAGACGTATGCCCAAACTTATCCTCAAACTTACGCTGATACGTTTGGAGAAGTTAAAAAGCAGGTGTTACCTCCAGATATTTTCGGTCCTGAAAATTTGTATAGAACAATCTGGCATATTCATGTTCAGGCAGAAAGTATTTTTTATGGACTTTCAGCCGATGATATGGAAATTGTGGATGCATTGCTGGATGATATCGAATTTATAGTGGGAGCTAGTCCTGGTTTGAATGAATATTCGACCTCTTTGGATAATGACTCGTTGACTATTATCAAAGCTCTAGATCCGCTTGCTGATGACCCGCATCTTTCTTACAATAAAGTATCGCTGGAAATAAATGGTTTGCATATCGAATGGTATTTTAAATTGAGTGATAATGACCAGGAAGCAGATGTTAAGGATAGCGATCTGAAGAATATTCAGAAGAGTGTTGATAAACCAGAAGTTCTTTTCGAAAAGAATGACACAAATAAAGGAGAATTCAATAGCACGGGATATTCGTTTTCGTGGAGTGATGGGCGTCCTATGGAAAATAGGGATGTGACAAAGTTCATTTATAAAATGCGAGCGGAAAAAGATTCCCGATTCCTGGCAGATTTTCCACTTGGGAAAAAAGGAAAGGAAGCTCCATCATACACAATACCCGGATCAAAATATACATACTATGCTTTCGATACAGGACTCGACGATCCAATGTCGGATGAGGATAATTTGAAATCTGAATTATTGAAAGAAACTACTGAGCTTGAATTGGCTCATGACGGAAAATTAATAATTGGGCCTGGCTCACCTTCAGGAACTTATATAACTAAAATTCAGGAGGCATTAAATCTCGTTTATAGAGGTGATCAAAGCTTCCCACAGTTAAAAGAAACAGGAAAGTTTGATTCACAAACATTAGCTGCAGTTCAGTATTTTCAGAAGGATAAGACTAAAGCATTACAGAAGGGTACGAATGGTATTGTTGGCGATGAGACTATTAAAAAACTGGATGAATTAATATTCGGTAGTCAAATCCCACCTCAAACTGCATATACTTATTCATGGTCTCCTGATAGTACTGAAACTACAACTGCCACACCTACAATAACCGCAGTAAATACTTATCCTGGAGCGGTAATCACATCAGAACCATATCAAGCCGCCCCGAATCAACAAAAAATAAAAAAAGCAGTTGGCCAAACTGAAGTGTATGAAGAACAGGGAGAATTAGCACGACGGGAGAACACTACTTTTTTATCTACGGTTGCAGATTTAAGCGACATGGACATGGGAGAGTTGCAGTTGCCCGAGAGAGAAAAGATGATCATTCAGATTTCGACATTTTTTTATGTAGGTGCTGATGCCGAAAGCACAATCGTACGATTGATAAAAACTACGGCTCCCGGACAAGATTCTAAGGATTTGCTTGATTGGCTTAAAACCTCAGGGCTGCTGCCCGTTCTTGAAAGTTCGGTAACCGGGGACAATTACAAGGATTACCAAGCTGCGATGCGACTACTCTATTTTAATTCTATGTCGGTTGAAGAAGGTGAAGAGGAAATGAGTCTCCTGAACGAAAAAATGAACTCCGGTATAACAAAGAGTGTAGGAGCATGGGCTAAAGATGACCATGTTTTCTTCTGGCTTAGCCCTGGGATTTTTTCTCAGGCCTTTTCTACTCATATGCATAGGATTGAATATTCTGATATGGAAATTAGTGATCCAGGGATTTTATCGTTCGATATTCAACATACCTATGTTCTTACCGAAGCCAAAGAACATATAGAACTTGATCCTTACGAAATGGTAATGGTTAAATTTCTTAGCAGCGGCGAGTCCTTAAATGCCAAGACGGGCGATAGTGTTATGATGCCTGCTATTAATTTGTTGGCTTTATATAATCAGCAATGGAATCAGGAAGCCTTTGCGACAATTGATATAGCCTTAACTTTTGCAGGAGGCGTTGGTCTTCTCGCTAAAGGCAGCAAACTGGCAAAACTTTTTGGAGCGTTGGATTTTGCCATAGGAGTTGCCGCGCTTGTAATAAATGATTATCGCGAAAAAATAGCGGAAACTGACGGAGGAAGAAAATTTCTTAAGGTATGGGATACTGTAAATGGGTTGATTGCTGTTTATGGCCTTGCAAGAGTCGCTACAAGTATCCCAAAGATATTCAGAGAACTTGAAGAAGGGTATTCAGAATTTCGTACCAATCCTTCAAAAAATCTGAATGAAGACGATCTGAAAAAGATTGATCAGGAAACATCAAAAGTTATTCAGGGGTCCGAAGATGTAAGGGTTGAACAAATTAGAAATGCTTCAAGAGATGAAAGAATAAATGTTCTTGCAAAAGATCCTAATAAAGCAAATCTGGATTTATATGAAGGTGGGATTGGAGTTGAAGCCGAAGCCGACTACGGCTATTTTGAAAGAGATCCCTCGGGAGCTGGAGATTTCATTTCGATAAGTGGACCATATAAAGGCAAATCATTTGATGCATTTGGACTTCCTGAAAATGTTGCCACATATCCAGGATATGATGTTTCAACGAAATTTTTCCCATCAATTGATAAACACTTTAACAAACAGGTTGACTATCTGATCCTTGATACAAGGTTCATGAACGAAACTCAAAGAAAATCTGTCATGGATTATATTGATGAAAATTATTCCAATCAAAAGAGCAAATTATTCACTTTACCAAAAGAATAAAAAAGATGGGAATTTTATTGCCAAATAATAAACAATGGGCACATGCAGGATGGGTATCCAGATCTTTTTTTGATGACTCCTTGAAAGTTATTAATGAGAACTCATCCTTTTTTGAAATCAGAGACGATATTCTCGATACGGTAAAGAATTATGGATTTACCCTTGTATATCAGGTAATCGAAAAAGAAAAACTCGATAAATTAAAGATTCTTGTAGATAAAGTTATCATATTAAATAGCGACAGGGGGCCAACGCACTTTAGAGATTCCAAGTGGTTTTCCGTATATGCCGAGAAGTTAGAAGGGCTTAAAAATATTTTAGCAGAGATACAAATAGTTGATGGCATATAATTAAAATTGCATAAGCAAGTGGTAACATTTTCCAATAACAAAGACTGGTTTGATTTCGCTAATTCGATTTCAAGAGGCTTTTTTGTTGGATTTACAAAATTCTTCAATTGAAGAGCTAAAACTTTTCAGGGAAGTTACTAATATGGTAATAGCACTGAATGAAGAAGGACAAAGAACCAATTTTCATAGACCTGATTTTTTTTTCCATCTACATGAGTAAAATTAGCGAAGAGAATAATAAAGGATGAATAAAATAGAAATGATAGTTAAACCTAAAGTAGAATTAAATGGAATGATTGATTCCATTCTGGGAACCGAACAATCCTGGCTTAAATCATGCATTGCCAGCCGTATTGCAATTTTCAAAAAGGAGCAATCGAAAGACTCTGATATTTTCACATTGAATCCTCCTTCAATTGTTGAAAGCACAACAGATGAATATGCATTATTGATCAGAAAGCATAATTTCAATAATGAAGAGCGTCTATTATTAGCGTTAGCAATGTGTAATCATTTTGATCCACGAACGCTTAATGGTTTTATGGAGTCTCCGCAATTGCAGATGGTATCCCGCGTATTAAAATCCGAAAACGGACTTTCCATTTCGCCAACCGCAGAAACATTTTTCTTTCTTGTGGCAGGAGAAAATAATAAATCTTACCTCTCGTTTCATCATTACTTCAGCACCGACCACCCATTTTACAAGGATAGCATTCTTGATCTTTCAGAATCTCCATCTGGAATTTCAAAATTTGATGGTGCATTAAATGTTCCCGTTTCTTACAGGGAGTTATTGCTATATAACAAATACCAACCACCTCGTTTTAGTAGTGAATTTCCCGCGCATTTACTATCGACAAAGCTTGATTGGAGCGACTTGGTTCTCCAGCCATATACGCAAAACGCATTGAATGAAATGAAAAACCGTTTAGTGTATGAAACGGACGTACGCTCATGGGAAACTGCAACTGGAAGACTAGGTGACCACATGCGCCCAGGAATGCGTGTTCTTCTGTATGGAGCATCCGGGCAAGGAAAAACGTTCACTACCGCATTGCTGGGTAAACTCTTGAACCGAGATGTTTATCGTATCGACCTCTCTGCTATCATCAGCAAATACGTTGGTGAAACTTCAAAAAATCTTCGCAGTCTTTTTGATACAGCAGAGCGAAAAGATTGGATCATTTTCATTGATGAAGGCGATGCTTTGCTTGGTATGCGAGCCGATCTCTCTTCCTCACAAAGCAGTACTGCACAAAGCAATAATCATGATGTTGCATATATCCTCCAGAGAATTGAAACGTTTGATGGGATTATTATCGTTGCTACAAATCTTGCAAACAATATAGACGCGGCATTTGAACGACGTTTTGAAGGTCGTATTTTGTATCAGGGGCTGAGCGCTGAGAATCAATGGAAGGTTTGGAGCAATGTCTGGCCAATGAGATTAAAAATGGAAGAAGGTTCAAGGATCGATGCAATGCTTATGGATAATTCGCTTTCTCCTGCATCGATTGTAAATGTGGTTCAGCGAATTGCAATTATGATGGCTGAACAAAAACTGGCGGTCGTTCCTAAAGAACTTATTCGAAAGTGTATTATGGATGAAGCATTGAAGTATAAGGGAAGGCCAGGAAATTATAGTACGCCTTAATTTTTTTTAATTATTTCTGAAATTCCATATCTCAGTTCGTTCGCCAATCTTGCATCACTTGATTGAAATTTTGATTTTCCTGTTTTTTAGTTCAACATAAGGTCCGGATTTAGAAATCGAATTTGGAGAAGTTTATGGAGATGAGGAGGAAGGTATAATATTTTGATGCCCTATCAAATTTGGATAATATTCAGCTGGAATTTCTTTTTAGATAAACTGGTTACGAAGACTCACAAACCGACGATTCAGATCTTCCAAGAAATAATATTCAACTCACCTCCCTATTATACCTCCCTCTATACTCCAACGGCGACATTCCCGTAATCTTCCTGAACACCTCACGAAATGCTTTTACATCCGAATAACCCACATCATACATTACTTCATTAATTGTTTTACGGCTGCTTTCAAATGATTTTTTTGCCGATTCTATTTTTACGCGTTGTGAATATTCGAGAGGTGTGTTACCTGTGGCTTTGATAAACCTCCTGTCAAAATTTCGCCTGCCGACAGCAAACCTTGATGAGAGGTTTTCGACAGATATTTTTTCGTCAAGCTTATTCTCAATGTAGGATTGCGCTTTTTTTACCATTTCATCTCCGTGCTGCTTCTGCCCTTTAAATATTATAAATGCGGATTGACTTTGCCGGTCCATTTCAATCTGGAAAACTTTGGAGCACATAATTGCTGTTTGACGGTCATAATATTTCTCTACAAGATAAATCATGAGGTTCAGGAAAGAATATGCACCGCCATTGGTGTAAATTCCATCTTCGTCTGTAATCAGCTTGTCTGGTTGTAAATTCACTTTTGGAAACATACTTCTGAAATGATCGGCTGCAGACCAATGTGTAGAGCAGCTTTTTCCATCGAGCAATCCGCATGATGCAAGCATAAACGCGCCGGTGCATATACTTGCTATTTCAGCGCCGCCTTTATATTGCTTTTCAATCCAGTCGATGAGCGTTTTATTTGCCCTCACCGCTTTTTGATAATTGTGATTGAGCGAAGGAATAATAATGAGATTGGTTTTGGTTATTGCCGAAATATGGGTGTGTGGCTTCACGGTAAACAAACCTTCATAGAATTCTACTTTTTTTGAAATACCCGCCAGCTCAATTTTAAACAATTGTTTCTTTCCGCTTGACTTCCGGAATTCATTGGCCCTGGTAAATATTTTATAAGCACCTACGATGCTGCTCAGGTTGTTTTCTCCGTCGGGAACCAGTATCGTGAGATGTTTCATCTGTATATTTTTGACAAAGATGGAAATTTAAGTTGTCCAAATCAACCCATCATAATGTCTATTTTGCACCCCTGCCGGGTGATATTCAGTCAATATATTTGTTGAATAAAATTTGCAGCGTGACGACAGGCCGTCAATAAACAGTAATCACAAAACTAAAATCATGGAAGAAATCAGGCATTACGTAGTGATAAAAACCACACCGGAAAATGTTTACAAGGCGATCACCACACAGGAAGGGCTTTCGGGCTGGTGGGCGAAAGAAACGACAGCCAAACCCGAAGAAGGATTTGTGAACGTATTTGTTTTTGGAAAATCAAGAAACGAAATGAAAGTGACTAAACTTATTCCCGACAACAGTGTGGAATGGGAATGTATTGCTTCTATAGAAGAATGGATTGGCACCAACATTTCTTTCGACCTCGAAGAAAAAGACGATCGTACGATTTTACGTTTTGCTCATTCAGGCTGGAGAGCAGCCACTGATACTTTTGCCGGGTGTAATTATAACCGGGCATTATTTATGAAAAGTCTGAAATCCTTTTGCGAAAGTGGAACAGGTACACCTTCTTAAGAAATAATAATTCAGTGATTTGAAAAAACAAAACCACATTAATTAAAAAAACAGTAATCACTAAGAAAACAAAAGCATGAAAAATCAAAATTTCACTACAACGCTGTTGGTAGATCAGACTCCGGAACAAGTATTCAACGCCATCAATAATGTCCGTGGATGGTGGTCGGAACAAATTGAAGGCAGCACAGATAAGCTCAATGAGGAGTTTAACTATCATTACCAGGATGTCCATAGCTGCAGAATGAAAATAATTGAATTTATTCCCGGTGAAAAAGTTGTGTGGCTTGTTATGGACAACTATTTTAATTTCACTAAAGACAAAACGGAGTGGAAAGACACAAAAGTCAGTTTTGAAATTTCTGAAAAGGCCGGCAAAACAGAGCTGGTCTTCACTCATATAGGTTTGGTTCCTGCATACGAATGTTACACGATCTGCTCAGATGCATGGGGAAATTACATTAACGGTAGCTTGCGCAGCCTGGTGGAAACAGGTAAAGGAAAACCTAATCCCTATCAATCTGCAATAGAAAGTGCGGCGACCTTAAAAAAAGATAATAAACAATAAACAAAACAGACATGAGCGATAAAAATTACACGGCCACTTTTTTGGTAGACCAAACTCCGGAGGAAGCGTTCAATGCGATCAATACCATCAGCGGGTGGTGGACAGAAAACGTGGAGGGCAATTCACAAAAGCTTAATGATGAATTTGAAGTTCGTTTCTGGGATGTCCATTATTCCAAACAAAAATTAACAGAAGTCATTCCCGGAAAAAAAATCGTTTGGCTTGTTACTGATTCTTATTTGAGCTTTCTTAAAGACAAAACCGAATGGACGAATACTAAAATCAGTTTTGATATTTCAAAACAGGGTAACAAAACACAGATCCTTTTTACGCACATAGGATTAGTTCCCGGAATTGAATGTTTCAATGATTGTTCAAATGCATGGGGCGGTTATATAAATACCAGCTTGCGTAACTTTATTACTACCGGTAAAGGAAAGCCGGAGAAGAAAGAGTAGGATATTTTTTATTGCTTCAATCACTTTTAAGATTGGCAGACCGGAAGCAACCGGATGCGTTACATGAAAAAAATCTCTGTAGGGTTGAAGCAGTTTTCGGAGAAGAATACTAAAAATAATTTTCATAAAAAAAAGAAGCACGAACCTTTTTCAAGGTTCGTGCTTCGGGGCTAAAAAAACAAGGTTACCTGGCAATAACAATTTTACCATTGCCGATCACCTCGTTGTTCTTTACAACCTGGTAATAATATGTACCGTTTGCAAGCGCTGCACCTTCCACAGGTGTCTGAGCTGTTGTAATTCCTTCCTGCTGTAATACAATTCTGCCAGTGATATCTGTCATCAAAAGTGATACAGGTGTGCTTTCATCGATATCGATTGACAATTGAAGCATCATGGAACCATCGGATGGATTAGGGTAGAGGGTTCCGATTGTTGTTGCAGATGGAGCAGTTGAGATATTGCTGCTGTTATCAGCCATATTTCCAAGACGGGCAAGGTTACCAACGTCAGATGACAATTGATCGATAAAAGCAGGGCTATAACCAGCTACGAAAACATTATTCACCACAACGTTGTCAAGCGCTATTGCACTTCCTCTTGCATAGAGGCTGGTTGCACGTGATGAACAATATGCTTCTGTTCCATTGCTCTGCGCATATTTGGTTACATAATAGCCCGTAGTTGATTGTGTCTTGGCGCCGAATACGCTTCCGCTATAACCAAAACCGGTTACATAGATATCTGTTGCGTCTTTTACAATTGCATAAGGATAGTTAATCTGTGTGGTGGCCGATTTTGTCCATGTCCATGCAGGTGTGCCTGAAAAATTACATTTACCGGTAAATGTACGTTGGCTCGAAACATTCGAATATCCTGTAACGAACACATTTGAAGCGTCCGTTGCAGTAATAGCCTGTCCCTGATCGCGGTTCACACTACCGGTGTAACCAAGCGCTTTCAATGCATAACCCGCACTGCTATATTGAGTGACGAAAATGTCATTGCCATTGGTACCTGCATTAAGTGGAACGCTGATCATGTTTCCGTTGAAGGCAGTCAGGCCGGCGTATGTACCCGTAATATATATGTAGCCGCTTGCATCTACGGAAATACCGTACGGGGTAATATTAACACCCGCTACCGATGCTTGTGCCACGGCTTTTACCCATTGCAATACACCCGATGAGCTGTATTTGGCAATAAAAGCATCTTCTCCACTGGCATATGCAGATGTAATGTTTGTCGTACCAGAGAAAGTAACAGTGCCTGTGAATCCACCGCAGACATACACATATCCGGAAGCATCGAGGGCAACACCAGTTACATGAGCCTGGCCTGATGACGTAGTTGGTTGCCCGATGTCATACCACTGTGTGACTCCGTTGGCATTGGTCTGGAGGATCAAGGCTTTCTTTGCCACCAGCGTTGTACTAACAGTCGTAGCTGAAGGGCTGGTATTGAAAGTTACATTGGGAGTGGTGGTACCTGTTTGAGCGAATCCACCGAGATAAAGATTGCCACTGGCATCCATTGTTTGTGCAACCAATTGTTCATCGGCGTTTCCTGAAACCACTTTTAAAAACATGTCGTAATTACCGAAACGATTTGCCCTGGTCATATAAATATCGTTGGTGCTATTTCCGATCGTATTGACAGTCGAAGTTAGCGCGATGCTGCCGAATGTTGCATTGTAAAACATCGTACCGCAGGCATACAGGTTACAATCCAGTACGTTTAATCCCTTATGTTCCGCATAACTGCCGAAACCAGGATTGCTTCCTTCTGCAGGCCATGTGCCTTCAACCCAGCGTGCCAGGAATGAATCGTAATTCGTATTGGACGGGGCATAAGGATTGGTGAAATAAGTTGTGCTGCCGATTTTCCACGTTGGTGCCTGTGAAACGCCCGCAATATATTCCTTATTCAACCTGTTGAGCGATACAGAATAAACCACATCAGCGCCGACTCCGCCAAAACGGTTGGCAGTACCTGTCATATACGTGCCGTCCGAAGCATCGAGCGTGAGCATAAATCCGTCATTATCGGGTGTTCCATTGTAAGCAGTTAAGCTTGCCGTTCCCCATGAAAAGCTTCCTTTGTAAACACCGGCAACGTAAACGCGTTTGCTGCATTTATCAATTGCTATGCCCTGCACATAGTCGTCATTCGAACTACCGCCGCATGAAGTCCATGTAGTGGCGCCTGTCGAATTGATTTTCAAAACCATTGCTTCCCATCCGCCGGTATTGCAAGAGAGATAACCTGAAGCGCAATAACCACCGATATAAGTATTGTTACTTTGATCGATGGCAATAGATGTGGCATTTTCCAGTGAAGTGCCCGTGGTTCCATAACGGTTGGCCCAGACATTTGTACCACCGCTTGTGTAACATGTAGCTACAATGTCATACGAACCGCTGATCGTGAGTGTACCGGCAGCGCCTTCTGCATTTGCAGTTGCCCTGATTAGTCCTCCTGCCGAAACATTATATCCATTACTGGATACGCAGTAATACGAATCAGCGCCTGATACAGACCCCATGACCTTGATCCAGCTTGCGGTAGCGGTAGTTCCGTTATCAATGTATTTTACAAGATAGCCATCATCACTGCCATAAGTTGTAGATGGAACGAGCGCATTGCTTCCGAGACCCCACACACAGCTAAATCCTGTATTGCTTGGATGGCGCCCTGCGATATACATGACGCGGGCGTTGCCGCCCGTTATATCCGTATTAGCAGAAATACTATAAGCATTGTCGGCACCGCTGCCACCAATACGATATGCCCAGATAAGTGCACCTTCATTATCATACTTAGCCACAAACGCATCCTGCGACCCGGCAGAAACCAAGGCTATAGTTGTTGTAGCAGGCCAGGCGGAATTAAGTGTCATTGTGCCATTAAAAGTGCCGGTTACATATATATTATCGTCTTCATTTCCATTGTGAAATGCTGAAACGCCGGTGATACGATCATTCCCTGTTCCGCCGACACCAAGCGACCAGACAACTGTACCAGTCTGATCGTATTTTGCCAGGAAACCATCTTCACCCGTTCCTGAATTATATAAAGACCAGCTGGCGCCAGCATCAAAAAAAACCTCGGGAGAATTAAAAAAACCACCTGCGTAGACATTGCCCGCATCATCTACTGACGTAGTGGTTATGTATTGATTGTCGTCTCCTTGTGCAGCCTCAATCGCCCAACCGATAGTTTGAGCATTGACATTTGAAATTGCCCCAAAGGTGAGACAAGATGAAATTGTGATGGCGCGTAGCCAACGTTTGTTGTGTAAGTTCATGAAATGGTTTTAGTTAATGAATGGAGATATTGTATGTTTAATGAGTGAAAAATATGCTGGCGCAATAATAATTAACAGAATATATTTTTTCCTGCATTATTCATATTGATCTATTCAGCAAAACTATGCTTGTTCTTTCTGCCGATCCATACCAGATGCAACGTTTTTGACTCAGTGCTTTATATTCTAAACAGAAAAAATAAAAAATGAGCTATTATTTTTCTCACGACCTTCTTATTTCCTGCGTCATTTCATTGGGGAAAAATAGTTGCCGCAATTAATCGTGAAGCCGGAATACCAGATACAACGTTTTTAGCACACTGTAAATGCTGCTCAATCGCGGGCATGGATTTTTAATACATTTGTTTATATTTCCTATGGCGTTGAAAATGCATCGTGCCTTATTTTTTTCTTTTACTTTCTTATTTGTATTTGCTGCCAACGCTCAACAATTGCTTTTCCGGAGTATGAGCGAGCTGGCCCTTCCTGCGCAGGAGTGCTATAATGTTTTTCAGGACAGCAGAGGGTATATATGGTTTAGCACAGAGGAAGGCCTTTGCAGGTATAACGGCGATGCACTAAAGGTATATGCGGCAAATAAAGGATTACCTGAAAAATCCTGCTATGGCATTTGCGAGTTTCCGGCTGGTAAATTATGGTTCGTCACTTCGCAAAACCGTGTGCTCAATTACGATGAAAAAAATGATAGTCTTGTTGAAGCCGGATTCAGCAATGATCTAAAAAAATGTATAGATAAAAGTGGTTCGATCTATTTTATTCAGCCGCAGAACGACAGCACCCTTTGGTTTTGTATACAATGGCATAGCTTTAGCGTAAATCTTCATACTCAAAAAGTAACAAAGCTTAAAATTCCTTTAGGTAAAAATTATTTCCTGAAGGCTGATCTTGGCTTATTACCAATAAAGGACCGCACCGATGATCCGGCTGCGATTGCATATGAGCGGAAGGTCATAACCTCATACCCGTCTCAGATCAGTATTATCGATCAGCAGGATACTTCCACAACTGCCATACCCTGGAATAATACGATGCTTCCACAATGGCGTTGTCTTACAGTAAAAAATAAAACGGGCGATTGTTTTATTGGCTGGGACAACAAGCTGATCAGGATAAGAAAGAATAACTCATGCGAAATATATACAGTGGCTACTAACATCCTCAGTCTTTATATAGGTAATGACAATGATCTTTGGGTCGGCACATTAAAAGGAGGGGTGCTGTATTTTAAAAATTCTGTATTGATGAACCCGCTGATCTCACTTCCGGATTTATCAATAACAGGAATTTGCGAAGATGCCGCAAATGGAGTCTGGTGCAGCTCTCTTGAAAAGGGAATTTTTTATTGCAGAAATAAGTATGTAATTGACTATTCTCATATAAAAGGGCTTGATCAGAAGCCACAATTATTTAAAGTAATCAATGAAAAGCTGTTTTATTCTTCTGCTTACGAAACCGTTTTTGAGATTAATAACAAGCAAGTAAAAAAGATCACTATGAAATTTGATAACGGCTTTGGGTTATCAGATATTTGGTTGTATGGCAACAATTATCTTCTTGCCAGCGGTGGATTTGTAGCACAAACAGATACTTGTTACAATCAGCGTATCTTTTTTAAATCGGAAAGTACAAAGGGTCAGTTTGGTGCAAAGCAGATCGAAATGACAGAGGAAGGGAGGGTTTTTATGCTTCAGAATGGAGGGTTGCTTGAGCTGGTTGATAATGTTATCATACCGGATGTGGTTGAAACGCCTTCGGGATGCAATGTTGTATTATCATTGGCTAAGGGCAAGATACTATTAGGTTGTAACGATGGTCTTTATATGTATGATTTTAACGATCGTTCAACTACGAGGATAGCGGGGATAACCGGCGGTGTGGTGGATATATTAAAAGATGCCGACGGACAAATCTGGGTTGCAACAAAAGACAATGGCCTTTTTGTGATACAGGGAGAGCACGTGCAGAATATTACAAACCAGTTGCATTTACAGGATACCCGGTTTTATGACCTCTGTACGGATAAAAACAATACCGTATGGGTGGCCAGCAATAAAGGTGTGATCAAAATCCCATATCATGCTTCTACAGCAACCGTTTACGATGTTTTTAATGGATTACCGTCCAACGAAATTTACTCAGTTGCCTGCACCAACGAAAATCTTTATTGTTCAACCAGCACAGGGTTATTCAGGTTTGGCTTAAACGATAATTTGTATAGTGATGATCCGCCTCCTTTATACATCAGAGGTGCCCGCGTAAACGGGAAGCCATGGTTTCCCGGCGGCAATATGAAATTGCAGCACAATCAAAATTCTATCGAGTTGGACTGTGATGTGCTCTCCTTCGAAAAAAATGGAAAGCCTGTATTGATGTACCAGCTCAGCGGGAATAATAAAAACGATATGTTTTTTTCGAAAGAACGAACGATCAGGCTTGATAACTTATTGCCAGGGAAATATACACTGACTATTTATCCGCTCGGTACTACAAAAAAGGCCGGTCTGCCGCATACCATCAGCTTCGAAATACAATATCCTTACTGGCAAACCTATTGGTTCATTACGATTTGTTGTGTTGTCTTTTTAGGCGGCTTGTATTTTGTAATTACATTTTTTATCCGTCGGATCAGAAAAAGGGAAGAAGAAAAAACAAGGATCAATAACCTGCTGGCCGAATCGCAGCTTACAGCTTTGCAGGCACAGATGAACCCGCATTTTATTTTTAATGCAATCAACAGCATACAGCGTTATGTGCTGGAAAAAAGCAAACACGAGGCCTACGATTATCTTGCAAAGTTCAGTCGTCTCATACGCATGGTGCTCAATAATTCTGAGGAAAAAATTCTGCCATTGATAAAAGAGATTGAAACCATAACGCTCTATGTTGAATTGGAGCAGCTGCGTTTTAATAATAAATTCGATTTCACAACCATTATTCCTGAAAATAATGAGATTTGGAAATCTTATATTCCCAGCATGCTCATCCAGCCTTATATTGAAAATGCGATCTGGCATGGGCTGATGAATCTTGAGAAAGAGCAGAAGGGAAAGCTATTGCTGGAGATCAGGCTGGAGAAGAAAATCATGGCCATTATAATTGAGGACAATGGAATCGGGCGTAAAAAAGCGCTTGAGTATAGAAAAGATTCCGTACACCGGCCAGTCGCTATGAAGCTTACCGCACAACGACTGATCATGATAAATAAAATACAGAATTTTGAAGGCGCGACAGTAAAGGTGATTGATCTGCATAATGACAACGGCGACGCTTGCGGAACACGGGTGGAAATTAATTTACCAATACATTTTGAAAATTGAAAATCACCGCGTTATTGATAGACGATGAAGAAAGCAGCAGGATTGTCTTAAGCAATCTTTTAAATGATTTTTTTCCGGAGATCAGTATTGCAGGGCAGGCGGAGAATGTGGAGGAAGCATTTTTGCTGATCCAAAAACTACAACCACAGCTTGTTTTCCTTGACATACAAATGCCTAAAGCAGATGGCTTTTCCCTCTTGAAAAAATTCAGCTCCGTTCCTTTTGAAGTCATTTTTGTGACAAGCTTCGACAAATTTGCGATCAATGCGATCAGGTTCAGCGCACTTGATTATTTATTAAAGCCGGTTGAAATACCTGATTTGAAAGATGCTGTTAATAAAGCGATAAAATGTATTGAACAGAAAGAAAGTAAGAATGCGCGGATCGTTAATCTTGTGAATAACCTGGACAGTGATTTCAAAGAGCCCAAAATTGCGGTTCATTCGGGAGAAAAAGTAAAAATGCTTAGTGTTCACCACATCATATATATTGAAGCGGATGGCAGGTATTGCAATATAATGATGGATACAAATGAAATGTTTGTAACCGCAAAGTACCTCAAAGAGTTCGAAGATTATTTAAGTGAACGGTCTTCATTTATCCGGCTAAGTCAAAGTTTAATGATCAACGTAAAATATATTAAGGAGTACAATAAGGGCGAACCTTTTATTATCGGGATGCTCAATGGTAAAAGTTTTGAAGTGCCGAGAAGGAAAAAAGCAAATATCCTGGAACGCTTAAAAATGATGACAACATAGCTAAGGCATTAGTATCTTTGTGTTAATTTATTATTATTTGTTTTTTACACAATAGGTTATTTTATGCAACATCTCGGAGAATTCATCGCAGGCCTTGGGATTTTTCTTTTTGCCATGCTCCTGCTGGAAGAGTCGCTTAAAAATCTTGCAGGACGTTCGTTCAAGCTTTTTCTTAAGAAGCATACCAGCAACAAATTCGAAGCCATCGGAAGCGGTGCAATTGTAACCGGTGTTTTACAAAGCAGCTCGGTGGTGATCCTGATGATTCTCGCGTTTGTCGGGGCGGGCGCTATCAGCATGCGCAATGCATTCGCGGTGGTGATCGGTTCTAATTTCGGAACTACGATCGATAGCTGGGTGGTGGCGACACTCGGTTTTAAATACGACATCGCGGAATTTGCAATGCCTGTTATTGGACTCTCAGCGATCATTGCGGTGATTTTC
>JALYQL010000053.1 GCA_030855855.1 Bacteroidota bacterium
ATAGCAGGGAGTTATACTGTAACCGTCACCGACAGCTCCAACATGTCGACGGCTACAGCCAGTTGCACAATCACACAACCGCCTGTTTTAACCGCCAGCAATTCCTCTGTTTCAAATACAACCTGTAATGGCGGTTGTGATGGCACAGCGACTGTATCAACTTCGGGCGGAACAGCTCCTTATACGTATGCGTGGGCGCCCACAGGGGGAACTGTAGCTATGGCTACCGGCCTTTGTGCGGGATGTTATACCTGTACTGTTACAGACGCGAATGCATGTACCGTAACTGTGACAGTGTGCATTACGCAGCCACCACCTTTGACACCAATAATCAGTTCCACCAACAGCGCTTGTAATTCCAACTGTACAGGAACGGCAACGGTAACAAATGTTATTGGAGGAATTCCTCCATATGCTTATAACTGGAGCATTGTAAATCAAAACACACAAACAGCGACAGGTTTATGCCCCGCTACTTACACATTGACGGTAAGTGATTCATATGGCTGTTTCGGATTTGCGATCGCTACCATCACGCAACCCACAGCTCTTACACAATCTGTAAACAGCTCTTCCGGTTGTTCTGCATGCACTGGCGCTGCAACGCTAACAACAGCAGGAGGTACATTGCCATACTCCTATTCATGGGCGCCAAATGTCAGCAGCACTTCTTCTGCTTCAAGCCTGTGTACAGGAAATTACAATGTTTTAACGACAGATAATAATGGTTGTACGATCACATCCACATTTACAATTACGAATGGCGGACTTACAATTTCCACTACTTCATTATCCGAATCCTCGTGTGCAGTAAATGGTGAAGCCACTGTTAATATTGTATCAGGAACCGGACCGTACACCTATTTGTGGACCCCGGGAAATTTCACTACTGCTACAATTACAGGGCTTGCTGCTGGTTCTTATTCTGTGATTGTTACAGATGCATGCAGCAGTGTGGCCTCCGCAACAGTAACAATAACGCAGGACGCGCCATTAACAGGAACGGCAACTGCAACAAGTCCTAACTGTCCCAACATGCAGGGAACAGGAACAGTAATTGCCGCCGGCGGAACAGCGCCTTATACGTATCTCTGGCAACCTTCCAATGCAACGACCTCCACCACTAATTTGTTTCCGGGCAATTATCATATTATTGTCGGCGAGGCGAGAGGATGTTTTATTTCTGTTTATGATACGGTTCCGCCTGCCGCCTCACTGTGGAGTTATATCACAACTGTCCCATCAAATTGCATTTTACAAAGCGGAGAAGCTATTGTTCATGCGTTCGGGGGATCTCCGCCATATACTTATCTCTGGTCGAATGCTACTACAAATGATACCGCTTCCGGATTGGCAGGAGGAAATTATAGCGTTACAGTAACAGATAACAATGGCTGCGTTTCGCCGGGTAATATTGTTGTTTCTGCCGGTTGCGATAATATTATTACAGGCAGGATTTATTTAGATCCCAACCTGAATTGTACATACGATGCAGGCGATTCTCCCCGTCAGCGTACTGTTTATGCAACACCCGGAAATTATTCAACGATTGCCGACCCACTGGGATATTACACGCTGCGTGTTCCGGTAGCAGGAACCTACACACAGTATATTGGAAATTACATGTTCGAAAATGTACATTGTCCGGCTGGCGGTTTGTATAACATCACTTTCCCCGGATTAGGAGATACAATTTCGGGAAATGATTTTGCACAAGACATCCTTACCGTACAGGACATCGGGGTTTGGATTTCCTCAGGAATTATGCGGCCGGGATTTCCGGGGACGATTTATGTTCATTATTATAACAACGGAAATGTTCCGGTGAGTAATGTTGTACTGACGTTAAACCACGATGTTTTGCTTGCATACAATTCCGCTTCCGTAACACCCGCCACTTATTCCTCACCAACCGCAACATGGAACCTGGGAACATTATTGCCGGGTCAAAACGCAACAATTGCCGTAAACTTTACGGTTGCTGTAAACGCGGTGATCAATACGTATTTAAATTCAGACGTGAATATTATGCCTGTAGCGGGTGATAACATCATTTATAATAATTATGCAACAGATTCACGAATTGTTCAAGGCGCATACGATCCGAATATTAAGTCAATGAATTCTGCGTTGCACAATCCGCTCGCTTCAACAATTCCATTGGCAGATTCAGTCCTTACATATACGATCCATTTTCAAAATACGGGAACGGACACCGCATTCAATATTGTTGTAGTTGATACTTTATCGCAAAACCTCGATGCCACCAGTATTGTGCCGGGACCTTCAAGCAATCCGTATACATTGGAAATGGTCAACGGGGTAATGAAGTTTAATTTCTACAATATCCTGCTTCCCGACAGCAACCGCAATGAACCGGGAAGTCACGGATGGTTTTCCTACCAGGTAAACACAAAAAACAATATTGCGCCGGGTGATGTGATCAATAATACGGCAGGAATTTATTTCGATTATAATGCGCCGGTATTTACGAATACAACTTCAGACACGATTATATATCCGCTCAGCATTTCTGAAATTCCTGCACAGGCCATTTCTGCTTTCCCGAATCCATTTGATCAATCGGTGCAAATAAATTTACCCGCATCTGCAAAAGGAAAGATTTGTGAAGTAATTTTGACAGACGCGGCGGGAAGAGTTGTTTTATCGCAGCAAACAAACGGAACGTCCACGGTTACCATTGAACGCGGAATGCTTGAGCGCGGAATTTATTTCTGCAGCATTCGTTCGGAAGGACAATTAACAGGGACAATAAAGCTGCTTGTGAACTGATGAGTATTAAAATTCTGGGGGGCTCGCCCTGGTTGCTGCTTTTCCTTTTTCTGGTTGAAGGAGGAATTCTTCTCACGTTTACCATTCTCTGGTTTCTCAGCATGAGGAGAGCAATGGCGGCGTGTCATCCAGTTTCACGCGGCGCAGAACCGGATACAGTATGGCTGAATTTTATTCCTGTCTTCGGATTATTCTGGCAATTCATTTGCGTTTCAAGAATCAGCGATTCCCTTGCGCGCGAATATCATCGTCGTGGATGGCACAGCGACGAAAATAATCCCGCTCTTGAATTAGGAATTGTTGCCGGCGTTGTCATCTGCGTTTGCGCTTTGCTTCGTTCGTTTATCCCATTGCATCCGGGCATTGGTTTTTTCATGACCCTCGCTATGTGCTTATGCATGTACCGTCATTCCGACCGGCTCAATTCTTACCGCGAACGAATGGAAAAAGAGCTGGACCCGACAACCGCGTTCGGACAAATCCCGGTCATGCAGCAAATTGTTGCAACAGCTTTTCAATCGAAGCAGCAATTGCCGGTCACGCCCGAATCTCTTGCCGAGCAGCTGCGTTCTTCTTACACAAACATTCCTTTTGTTCCTCAAACACCATTCGTTTCGCCGGAAAATAATATTCCTTTTGTCCCGCAGACTCCATTCGTGCCACCACAAAACAATGTTACTCCACCACCGAAACAGTCAACAAATCTTTCATCTTGGATGCCGCCTGTGACGGATTCAAAAAACGAGCACAGCGCACAGGAGAAAAATAATTCCGGCGACAATGCAGATCAGTCCAATCGCTGGGCGCCTCCCAAACCATAATTTATTTTACAATGATCAGCTTCGCCGATGTTGATTTAGTAGATGCACTCTGGATCATTCTCATTGTTTTGTGGATTGTGGTGAATGTTTTCTGGCTGCGTGTAATGCAGCGTGCGCTTGAACCGCTTTCTTCGTTTAAGAAAATGAAGCCTGAAAATGTCTGGCTTACTTTTATTCCTTTTTTTGGCTTGTACTGGCAATTTGCGGTGGTGCAGAATGTGGCAGACAGCCTAAGCGAAGAATATATCCGTCGCGGAATTATTCCGGGAGAGCCACGCCCGGGCTACAGCGTCGGACTTACCGCGAATATTTTATTGTGCTGTGCTTTCATTCCGACTTTCGGAATTCTTGTGGCGTTGGTAAGCAACATCAGCAGGATAATACATCTTGTCAAAATCAAAAATTATTCGGACGAATTGGATCATATCATTCGTGTGCAGATGCAAAATCAGCAAGCACCGCAACCGGTATTGGATCTGATGGAATACACGCACCCAAAAGCGGATGAAGAGCTGAAAAGAAATAATCCGAAAAGATTTATGCCGCCAACAACGCCGGAGCAGGAGAGGGAGAGGTGGAGGAAAAAATGATTACCAATTACCGGGATTACCAATTACCAATGAATAGGTTCAGCTTTTCCTTTTCGTTGTGGCGATAATTTTTCCTAATATACGTCTGATGCTTCCGATGTCGGCAAGTAGTTTTCCTGGATCAGGATAATTTTTAGAATACTTACAAAGTAAAAGCCAATACTCCGTTTCTTCCGCTTCTTTCTCGGCGATTTTCAACTTGTGAATAAAGTCATTTGTGCTTTCTCCGAATTGTGCTTCTTTGACATTCGCGCCGACAGAAGTTCCGGCTTTTAATATTTGTTTTGCCAAAGTATATTTCCGATTCTCATCCAATAGATCTGAGTAAACGATAATGTCCAATGCAAAATGAAAAGAAAAATCAACAATTAAATTACCTGATTTCATAACTAAAAGAGTAGATATTAAACGTAACCACAAAAAATTCCGGCCGCAAACATAGCAAAAATTTCAATTCACCAAAACATTTAGAATTGGTAATTGGTAATCCGGGTAATTGGTAATCCGGGTAATTGGTAATCTTGGTAATTGGTAATCATTTTTCCACCCCAATATGTATCAACGCATCTCCCTGGTTAACGATCGGTTTATTATTTACCCCGACAATAAATCCATCAGCGGTTGCGAATAATTC
>JALYQL010000054.1 GCA_030855855.1 Bacteroidota bacterium
GTTGCAGAAGTGGTTGGGGCTGTAGCTGAATGAGTGGAATTGCTATAGATTCCGAATGTATTCTGGTAAGTGCGATCAAGATCGATTGTACAACCATTGATTGTAATATTCTGGCAACCATCAGTTACTGAAGTATAGAGCAATGCGATACCCCACTCAGTCATGTTATTGGATGCCGCTGTCGTGGTCGTATTCGCAGCATTTTCAGTAATGCTGAATCCGTTCAGACTAATAAAGTCACCACCAACGATCTTGAAAATCCCATCGTTCAGCGCGCCGACTGTCAATGCATTTGACGCGGTGATTACGTTGTTGTTTCCGTTGAAAATAATAGAATTTGCGGCAGTTCCCGGAGCTGTAATCACATAGCCGCCTACAGGGGCCGTTTGTGGATTTCCCGGAAGAAGATTAAATAATACACCGCCTGCACCCACACCTTGTGTGTTGAGGTCAATGATAGCAGCGTCTAATGTCGGATAAGAGCCGGGAATGGTTTGAACTCCGGTCAATTGAGCGGAGGCTGAGAATCCCGCTAAAACCAGGATTGCTACGAAAAGACTTCTAAATGATAATGTAGAATTTCTCATTTGATTGGTTTTGAAAATAAAAATGTGTAAGGGGGGCAAAAGTCGACTAATTACGCCCGATTCGCAAAAGAATACAGTGCGTTTGTTACTAACTTTTCTGATAAAGTGTAACAAAAATATAACCTATTGATAATGAAGTGCTAAATAATTAACAAAAAGTCAGGATAATGCATTAAAAGAAGGGAATTACTTACTGTAGGAGCGTAAACGCAGCGAAATTGAATTTAACATTTCTCTTTTTAAAGGTTCATTAACTGAAAACGTTTCCAGTTTTTTGATGCAGGCTTTTAATACGTTTTCGTCAAATGGGCCGGGCATTTCATCTATAACCGTTGCAATTTCTATAGCAGAAAAATCGTCGGTGTTTTTGTCTTCAAGCAGATCGATGAATTCTTCGAGATGTTTTGAAAAATCAAGCCCGGTTTCCCAGCAGGAGGCGATCAATATGGCACGCTGCTTTTTATATTCTTCGTCGGAAATGATTTCAAGCAGCAGATCCTGCGAGGCATTTTCTTTCAATAAAGCAAGCACATCAGCGCGGAACTCTCTCAGTTCAGGATTGCTGAGCTGATTGACTAATTCACTTTTTGTTTTATCATCCGCTTGCGCCGGTACAGTTTCGAGAATTTTATCCGGCACCGGGCCGAAAAAAGCAGAAGTATAATCCTCCGATTCATGGAAAAATGGATCAGAGATATTTTCGGAATTCTTCTTTTTATCGTCTTTGGCCATCGCTTTAAATTTGTGCAAATTTAGAAATAATCTCCGTGTTTGTTCGAGCGAAGCCGAGAACATACACAGAGTTTAATTTTACCTCTCACCAAATACAGCGCTTCCGACACGGATCATCGTGCTTCCTTCTGTCACTGCGATCTTCCAATCACTGCTCATTCCCATTGATAAAATTTTTAGTTTGGAGCTCGAAGGCTCTTGTTTGTTAAGAAAATTTTTCAGCGACGAAAATTCATTTCTGACCTGGTTTTCATCTTCCGTATTTGTCGCCATTCCCATTAGTCCTTCAATGCGGATATTGGGATATTTTATTTCGGGTGAGGCTTTTAATAATTCTTCTGCTTCTTCAAATGAAAATCCGAATTTGGTTTCTTCCTGCGCAATAAATATCTGCAATAGCACAGGAATTATACGTTTACATTTTCCGGCTTCTTTATTTATTTCAGCGAGCAGCTTTTCCGTATCTACAGAATGGATAAGGTGGACAAAAGGCGCGATGAATTTTACTTTGTTGGTTTGCAAATGGCCGATCACATGCCAGCGGATATCTTTAGGCAACGCTTCATATTTCGGGACTAATTCCTGCACACGATTCTCACCGAAATCACGTTGGCCGGCATTGTAAGCTTCAAGGATCGCTTCGTTTGATTTTGTTTTTGAAACCGCGATTAAAGTTGTGTCTGCTTTTAACTGCTTTTTCAATTTCGAAATGTTTTCGGCTATTGGGGACATTTCTGGTTTGTTGTTTGTTGTTTGTTGTTAGTGGTTTGTTGTTAGTGGTTTGTTGTTTATTTTTAATGTTTGTTGTTAAATTGTTCTTTTAATTTTTTTTTAAACCCGAAACCCGAAACCCGAAACCCGAAACGATTATTCCGAGAGCGAAAAAATTACTAATCCACTGCGCATTTTTGGTTCCACCCATGTCGTTTTTGGCGGCATGATGTTTCCGGCGTCGGCGATTTTTTTTAATTCATCCATCTGCACAGGATATAATCCGAACGCGGCTTTGAACTTCCAGTTGTCCACCTGATTCTTTAATTCTTCAAATCCTTTTATGCCGGATACAAAACCAATTCTTGAGTCTGTTTTTAAATCATGAATGCCTAAAACAGGAGAGAGAATGCGCTGTGTGAGCAAATACGCGTCGAGCGATTCTACAGGCTCTTCATCATCGTGCGCTAATTCTTTGTGCAGGATCAATTCATACCATTTAGAACCGAGATACAACGAGAATGTATGCTTTTTTGACGGACGAAAAATTTCAGCGCCATGTTCAATGATCTCAAAATCTTTTCTGAGCGCATTTAAAAATTCTGTTTCCGATAATCCATTCAGATCTTTTACTACGCGATTAAAATCAAAGATCTTTAGTTGCGACTCCGGGAAAAATACGCCGAGATAAAAATTCCACGGCTCTTCTCCAGTGTAATCCGGATTTTTTTCACGCCGCGATTGACCAAGTAACGTGGAAGATGCAGAACGATGATGGCCGTCGGCAATATAAATGGCAGGAACGTTATCAAAATAATTTTTCAGCTCTTTTACTTCTTTCGCATCATCGATCACCCATACTAAATGGTGAACACGATCTGTAGTGGTGAAATCATATTCAGCGCGTGCAGATGTTGTTTTTGCTGTGATCTTTTCAATGCCTTCCTGGTCGGGATAACAGAATAAAACCGGTTCAGCATTAAAGTCGCAGACTTCAAGATATTCTTTGAGCTTCTTCTCGCGATCGGTGAGCGTTTGTTCGTGAATTTTAATTGTGCCCTGCAGGTAATCGTTAATGCTTGTGCAAGCAATGATTCCGGTGAATGTATTTCCTAATTTCTCCTGGCGATAAACGTAATAGCAAGGGGTTTCATCCTGGGTAAAAATTCCTTCTTCGCGAAATGCTTCATATTGCGCCTTTACTTTTTTAAGACGATCAGGCGAACCCGGCTTTGTTTTTTTGCCGTCGTTAAAATCAGGATGAATGACGTGAAGAAATGTAAACGGATTGCTCCGCAGCTTTTCGTGAAGGTCGCCGGTAGAATAATTATCTACCGAACGTGAAGCAACGAGCTGCACTTTATCGCGGGTAGGCCGGATGCCTTTGAAAGGAATAATTGTAGCCAAAGTGAAACTGGTAATTTGATAAATTGGTAATTAAAAACCGGACTGACTACTGACCACTGACTACTGAATTACAGGCTCAATGCTACGATAATTTTCTCTGCTAATTCAATCCCGATTCTTTCCTGAGCTTCTTCGGTGGCCGCGCCGATGTGTGGCGTTAATGAAATTTTTTCGTGTGTGAGAATATCGTTGATTGGTTGCGGTTCATTTACAAAAACGTCCAATGCAGCCTGCGCCACTTTTCCTGAATTCAGTGCTTCGATCAGTTCGTTCTCGTCGATGACTCCGCCGCGTGAAGCATTCGCGATGAAGACACCGTTTTTCATAATGGCGAATTGATCCGCGCCAATGACTTTTCCGCCAGGAACGTGCAGTGTGAGAAAATCTGCTTCCTCCAATACTTTATCCATGGAAAGCGTTTCGATCTTTACTTTGATCGGAGAAACGCCGTGGATATCAATTTCTATCAATGCTTCAGTAAGAAAAGGATCATGCGCCACTACTTTCATTCCGATTCCAAGGCCGATCTTCGCCACTTCCTGTCCGATGCGACCGAAGCCGATAACGCCAAGTGTTTTTCCTTTGAGCTCAACTCCTTTGGCGTACTTTTTCTTAAGCGCGTCAAATTCAGTTCCGCCTTTTACCGGCATTGTGCGATTCGAATCATGCAGGAATCGAACCATTCCGAAAAAATGCGCGAAGACCAATTCCGCCACAGAATGCGAAGAAGCAGCCGGTGTATTGATCACAGAAATACCTTTTTCCCGTGCGTAATCCACATCGATATTATCCATTCCAACACCGCCACGACCAATCACTTTCAGATCGGGGCAAGCGTCAATAATATCTTTCCGGACTTTTGTTGCAGAGCGAACTGTGAGCGCAACATATTGATGTGAATTGATTTCAGCTGCCAGCTTGTCTTGCGGAACTTTATCTGTTACCACAGTATAACCGGCTTTTTCCAGCAGCTCTTTTCCTTTTGCGTCAATGCCGTCGTTGGCGAGTATTTTTTTGGACATAATTTATTTATTACCACCAAGGTGCAAAGGCTCCAAGGCAAAGTAGGTTTAATCAGGATTATTTAAATTGGAATCTTCCATCCCTCTGAGCCGAACAATAAATTTTTTGCATCGGGAATTTTGTTTTCCATGTGCTGCTTTTAAGTGCAAAAATTAAATGCTCAGGCAAATTTCTTTTCAAACTCCTGCATCACTTCCACCAATACCTTCACACTGTCAAGTGGAAGCGCATTGTAAAGCGAAGCACGGTATCCACCCACATCGCGATGGCCGGTAATTCCGCTGATGCCCGCTTCTTTCCACATCTTATCAAATTCAGGCTGGAGTGCGGTATTTGCAGGAACGAAACATGCGTTCATAAACGAACGATCTTCCTTATCGAGCACTGTGCCGGTAAACATGCTGTTGCGGTCGATCTCATCATACATCATCGTCGCTTTGTCCTGGTTTACTTTTTCAATCCATTTCAGTCCGCCGTTTTCTTTCAGCCAGCGGAGTGTGAGCATACAAACGTAAATCGAAAATACCGGGGGCGTATTGTACATTGAACCGCCTTTGATATGCACCTGGTAATCGAGCATAGAAAGCATTTTACGTCCCGTTTTTCCAAGCACATCTTTATTCACCGCAATCATCGTTGCACCTGCAGGGCCCATGTTTTTTTGCGCTCCTGCATAGATCAAAGCGAACTGATTTCCGTCGACAGGTTTGCTGAACATATCGGATGACATGTCGCACACCAGCGGAACAGAAGTTTTCGGGTAGGATTTTATCTGCGTTCCGTAGATCGTATTGTTGGACGTAACGTGGAGGTAATCCGCGTCGGCCGGAACTTCATAATTTTTCGGGATGTAAGCGTAGTTCTTGTCTTCGGAAGAAGCAATAACTTTAGTATTTCCGATAATCTTTGCTTCTTTGATGGCTTTGGCAGCCCACACGCCTGTGCTTACGTAAGCCGCGAAACCGTCAGTGCGAAGTAAATTGTAAGGAACCATTGCAAACTGGAGGCTCGCTCCGCCGCCGAGGTAAAGCACTTCGTAATTGTCTCCCACGCCGAGCAATTCTTTCACCAGCGCTCTCGATTCGTCCATCACGGCTTCAAAATTTTTGCTGCGATGTGAAATTTCGAGCAGCGAAAGATTCATGTTATCGAAATTGAGACAAGCTTCGGAGGCCTGCTTCAAAACATCGGCCGGAAGGATTCCCGGACCGGCTGAGAAATTGTGCATTTTCTTAAGAAGAGTGGTGGTAGACATAATTTTGGGTTTTCTGATTCTCAAAATTACTTAATCGGGATGAGATTCGGGGCAAAGTGGGCCAATTACCTTATTACCAGCCAACAATTTCCTGAAAAAAGGCTCTTCCGAATATCAAATAGTATCTTGCAGGTTTCACTCCAGACATTTTCCATGGCAAAACTATTAAAGTCCAAGATCGGGCGATTCAGAATTATCGCGTTGCTTGAAGGTATTTCGCTTCTTATTCTTATGTTCATCGCGGTTCCGATGAAATATTATTGGAATAATCCAATCGGTTCGGAAGTTATCGGTCCGATCCACGGCGTGCTTTTTCTGCTGTATGTTTTGTACGCAGTAATCATCAGCATCGATTATCGGTGGAAATTCTGGCAAATTACCTGGAAAGTGCTGCTGGCATCTTTCATTCCATTCGGTACATTTTATATTGATAAAACGATATTGAGTAAAATCAAAGAGTGAAAAAAATGTGCAAATGTGCAAATGTGCGGATGGAATTTGATAATGCGTAATGTGTGGATGGACTTTCACCCCAAATAATAATGCCGGCAAAAACATCAGCATATTAACCACATCAGCACATTATCCCATTAAGCCTGTTTACTTTTCTTTACCAGCCGGCGTATAACAATCCACACCACGCCACCGATCAGCCATAATGGCCAGAGCATTACTATTCCGATAATAACTGTTTGTAAGCCACGCCATCCGCCGGAGAGTGATGCTGCGAGCTTGCTTCCCAAGCCGGGTTCATACTCATCAATATTTTTTTCACGCGCGACCAATTCCTGCCGGATGGTCTGTGGCTGGTAAATGCTAAGCGTAATGGTGCTGTATTTTACCTGGTCGTCTTTGCGTAGATTTTCGATCAGTGCGTTATCCGAATTTGCCTGCTGGTTCAGCATACTTTCTTCGGCGCCCTGCACATCCGGCAGCTTACCCGATTTATTGTCTATACTGAAAGCAAGCCGCTGGTTAAATTTCGCGATACGTGCAGATTCCAACCTGTTTGCAAGCATTTCCAGCGTAATATCGTTGGTGTTGATGTTTCTGTAATCGAGGTAGTCGATGTATTTTACCAATGATTTTAACGTTGTATCCAGGTTTTCAACAGGAACGCGCAGCACGATAATATTTGTGACAACGAACCGCATAGTTTGCAATGACGAATCCGCGCTGACTGGTTTTTCTGTGCTGCTTTGAAGCTGGCTGGATAATTTTGTATCCGCTACATAACCATCGAACCTTGCCGCGAGATCTTCGACCTGGTAAGATGTAAAAGCGACATTCTTCACCCGAAAATGCATTTCCGCTTTACGGATAAAACGATGTGTGCTGTCGAGGCGGGTAGGGCGTGCAGCGGTGGAATTCATCAGGTAAACAAAATTCTGGTATTCCGGACTCTTTGTCTCCGTTTGTGATGTTGCGCTTAATGATAAGAGCTGATCAGATGCCGGTTTATTCGCACTTTTGAACCCCAGGCTTTTTTCATTTTCCTGCTCTTCATAAGGCGAATTCACACTTGCGGTGGAATCCATCATTCGTGTTTCTTTTGCCTCATTGTAATATCCTCTGTCGCCGGTGGAACAGGAATAAATAAAAATTCCTGCGAGCACGATAGCCGGCAGGACATTACGGAAATTTTTCATGGTTTAGCGTTTTTACATAAACGCCTTCAGTGGTCGCTTATGCTTGTTATGGGAATGATTAACAAGAAGGTAAGATTCCATAATCTTTGGAAGGAAGATTTGCTAAAAAATGAAAAAATTCCGGAAAAAAGAATTACGATGTATTTGAGATGTGCGATTCTCAGCTTAATAAAATCGTAATTCGTACATCGTAAATCGTAAATTCTTTCACTTGGGTTGCCGTTTGAAAAGCCGGAGCTTCTTCTTTTTAGGAGGCTGTTTGGTGGCCGTTCCGTTCGGATTGGCGTTCTGGTCACCGGTGGGGGCTGTGTACTGATCGTCTTTCTTAGACTTTTTGTTGCGGGCGTCGATGTCTTCTACAATCTGCCATTTACCTTTTTTCCATTCGAATGAATCGTAGGAGAAAGTCTGCGAATACAATTGATACATTCCTTCAGCGCCTGCTACTTCGGGAGCGAGGTGGTCGAATACAATACGCTTTTTGTCTTCTTCGTAGCTGAGCTTCATCACGAGGTCGGCACGATATTCAAAGACCACGCGTTTTGAGCTGCGTTTTCCGCGTTGAAAAAGATTCTTCTCGCCGAAGATGGGTTTACCGTCTTTTGCGAAAGTGATCACGTCGATGATTTTTTTCCAGGTGTATTTTGTATTTCCGTCCCAACCCAGAATGGTATAATATTTTTTGTCTTTGTCGGAAGTCTGAATGATTTTGTAATACAGCGCGCCGTACCATTTCTCCGGAGACAAAACTGCGAGCTCTACATTTTTTATTTCATCGGATTTGTCTACAAGGTCGTAGATCCTGTATCCTGATTTTTTGGGCACGCCGGTTTTGGATTCATCCACCATGATAAAACCGTAGTACATGTAAGTCCCGTCATTTTTCGGAAGATCCCAGTTAAAAATGCGTAACGCGCCATCAGCCGATCTGAGGTTGGCAATAAATTTCAGGGAATCGAACGGGTAATTGAAAGCGCCTTCTATGCTCAATGTTTTGTGCAGCAGATCGCTGAATTTTTTATTGGCAGCGATCTTGTCCTGGTCGGTGCCGCGAAACATAGAAGGGCCGATTTTTTTCAGCGAATCTTCGAAAGCCCGGAACTGTTTTTGATCCACAGGATTATCTTTTCCGAAACCGGCAAAAGGCAAAAGCAGTAAAAGATAAAGGATGCGGGATTTCATGGGAGCTTGCTGACAAGTAAAACGTTGCCGGCTATTCTTTAGTGTATAAAGATACTGCCAAAAAAGAGCGGGGGAACAAAAATCCCAATTCAAAATCAAAGATGAAAAGTTAAAAAAGGCCAAACATTTTTCAAACTTAAAATCCCAAACTCCGGATGATGTTGGAATTTGGGATTTTAAATTTATTTCTTGTTTTTACTATGAATGAAGTGCCGCTTTTTTTGCAAGCAATTCTTCTTTTGATTCGCGCCAGTTCTCGTCATCTACGCAGCAATCCACCGGACAAACTGCGGCACATTGCGGCTCATCGTGGAAGCCTACGCACTCTGTACATTTATCTGAAACGATATAATAAAGATCCATGCTTACGGCTTCATTCGCTGCATCGGCATCTGCGGTGATCCCGCTTTTGGAGGTAAATGTTCCTTTTATCGTGGTTCCGTCGGCAAAACGCCATTCAGAACCGCCTTCGTAGATTGCGTTGTTAGGACATTCCGGCTCACATGCGCCGCAATTGATACATTCGTCTGTGATTTTAATTGCCATGGCTTATCCCGTTTCTTGGTAATTTTAGGGTCTGCAAATTTAAAGTAAAATAAAACTGCCTTAAACGGGAGAAATTAATTTAGAATGAATCTAACTGAACGGGTAAGCGCATTTGTACAACTTGGCGAAGAATTCACTGCTGTTTTAGAACGCAAAGCGGTAACAGAAGCCGGTAAAAAGCTCTCGTATCTGTTACCGGAACATTATCTCCGGAATGGTTGGTACTCGGAAAAAAATCTGCGTCACCGGCTGCAGACGCTTGCGGATGGAATGAATAAAGCAGTGCTTGAAAAATGGCTCGGCGCCTATGTAATCCCCGAAATTGCAGAACCTAAAACGATCGGGGTGATACTTGCGGGAAATATTCCGCTGGTAGGTTTTGATGATTTCAGGTGTGTGCTTTTGTCGGGAAATAAATTCCTTGGAAAGCTTTCTTCCGATGATAAATTGCTGATGCCGGTGGTGGCAGAAATGCTTTTGGAAATTGAACCGCGCTTATCACCACAGGTAGAATTAACTGAAGGGCAATTGCGTGGCATCGATGCGATCATTGCTACCGGCAGCAATAATTCGGCAAGATATTTTGAACATTATTTTGCGAAATATCCGCACATCATTCGCGGAAACAGGAATGGCGTTGCAGTGCTCAGCGGTAATGAAACGACAGAAGAGCTGGAAGCATTGGGCGAAGATATTTTCAGGTATTTCGGTTTAGGTTGCCGCAATGTGACAAAGCTTTTTGTTCCGCAGGATTATAATTTCAATTCATTTTTTGAATCCATTTATAACCGTGGTGAAGAAATGCTGGGCAATAACAAGTACATGAATAATTACGATTATCATAAAACACTTTACCTGCTGAGCTCGATCCCGCTTCTTGATAATAATTTTTTATTACTGAAAGAAGACATAGGAATTGCTTCACCTCCCGGCGTTGTGTTTTATGAGAAATATGATTCACTTGAAAATCTGTCCATAAAGCTGGAAGCCGACAAAGCGCTTATGCAATGTGTGCTGAGTACAGCTAAAATTCCGGGTGCGATTCAGCTTGGTAATTCGCAGATTACCGGTCCGGCTGATTATGCGGATGGGGTGGATGTGATGGAGTTTTTGGTGGGATTGGGGTAGGGGATTACGCTTTCAGATTTTGATGAGGAACAATTACCATCCCTAATTATTTTTTCGTATTTTGGGAGTGGCAAATCTCTTCCCGAATGAAACAACTTTTCCCAAAAGTCACCGTAAAGCATTCTGCTTATTTACTTCTGCTTTTCATTGTTATTTTCAATACTGCAGGCCACGCACAGGTCTTCTGGACAGAGAATTTTAACAATGGATGCACTGCTAATTGCCCCGCCACAACTTACGTAGGACCGAATGGTGCATGGACACAATCCGTGCTCGGACCTGAAGGCGCTGATCCGAATACATGGTATGTGAGCTGCGCGGAAAATGGACATACTGCGACTGTATGCGGATCTGGTTGTGTGGCGGCAAGCCCTACAGCTACACTTGCAACATTGCACCTGGGATCGAACCAGAATTCATTGGGTGATATCGGCGCTGCTTATGACGCGGGCGGACTTTGCGGATTCTGGACATGTCCTCAAACAAACCGCCGTATTGAATCCCCTACAATTAATTGCACCGGGCAATCTACCATCACGCTTGCATTTAATTACATAGAAAACGGTTCAGGAACTTTGGATGATGCTTCTGTCTGGTATTTCAACGGTGCAACCTGGGCGTTGATAACAAACACAGCTGCTACACCTGTGAATTGCCCCGGTTCGCAAGGAAGATGGACGGCGTTTTCAGCTGTGCTACCCGTATCTGCCAATAATAATCCTAATGTCAAAATTGGTTTTCTCTGGATTAATAATGATGATGGAGTAGGTACTGATCCTTCTTTTGCAGTCGATGACATTACTTTATCCGATCCTCCTGTAAGTGCGCCACCTGTTGCCGCCATCAATCCAAGTGCGACAAGTATTTGTATCGGCTCGCCGGTAAATTTTACGGATGCTTCCACGGGAACTCCAACCAGTTGGGCATGGACATTTCCGGGCGGCACCCCTGCTTCTTCCACTTCGCAAAATGTAACAGGTGTTACATGGGCTGCAGCGGGAACTTACACTGTTTCATTAACCGCGACCAATGCAAACGGGAACAGCACAGCTACGGTTGTGATCACTGTTAATCCGAACCCTGTCGTGACTGCTGCTGCTGCACCGGCTACAATATGCGCGGGGCAATCTTCCACGCTTACCGGCGGCGGCGCTTCAACGTATGTATGGAATCCGGGAAATTTACCTGGTTCACCAATTTCTGTTACGCCGGCTGCAACAACAACCTACACGGTCACGGGAACAAGCGCTGCAGGTTGTACCAATACGGCGCAGGTTACGGTTACTGTAGATCCGCTTCCGGTTGTGACGGCTTCTGCAAGTCCGACCACGATCTGCGTGGGACAAACGACGACATTAACCGGTAACGGCGCTTCAACATATGTATGGAATCCGGGAAATCTCCCGGGCGCATCGGTAATCGTTTCACCTGTGACGACAACGACATACACCGTAACCGGAACGAGCGCTGCCGGTTGCACCAATACAGCGCAGGTCACAATTATAGTGAATTCCTGCCCCGGCCCGATCGCTGCATTTACAGCAAGTGCAACTTCAATTTGTATCGGTGATTCGATTGACTTTACAGATGCTTCCACCGGCGGACCAACAAGCTGGAGCTGGAGCTTTCCGGGAGGAACACCAGCCTCTTCGACTTCTCAAAATGTAACGGATGTATATTGGATCGTAGCAGGAACGTACACTGTCACCTTAACAGCAACGAATGGAAGCGGAAGCACAAGCGCCACACAAATTATCACAGTAAATCCGGCGCCGAATATTATTGTCACCGCATCTCCGGCTACAATTTGTGTCGGACAAAATTCTACGCTTACAGGAGCGGGCGCATCTACATATACGTGGACTCCCGGACCGCTTTCAGGTATTCCGGTGACAGTTTCTCCTGCTGCGACTACCACGTATACTGTCGTCGGCACGAGCGCGGCTGGTTGTACAAATTCCGCGCAGGTTACGGTAACTGTTCAGCCATGCCTGTCACCGCAGGTTGATTTCATGGCAAATGATACAGTGCTTTGTGTCGGTGATTGCATCAGCTTCACCGATCTGACCGCGAATAATCCGATTGCGTGGCAGTGGACGTTCAGCGGTGCATCTGTGAGCACTTCATCGGTACAGAATCCAACAAACATTTGTTATCCTACTGCGGGAACATTCGCAGTGACGCTTACCGCCACCAATGCAAACGGAACCGCCACGCTTACAAAAACCGGTTACATTGTTGTAAATCCTCCTCCTGTTGCAAACGCCGGCAATAACGCTTCTATCTGCACGGGCCAATCTACAACGCTTGTAGGTTCGGGCGGGGTGAGCTACAACTGGCAGCCCGGGAATTTATCCGGCAGCAGCGTGCTGGTTACTCCGCCATCCACCACAACTTATACATTGACAGTGACCGATGCGAATGGCTGCACCGCAACTGATCTTGTCACCATAACTGTTACAACCTGCGCGACACCTGTTGCTGCATTAAGTGTAAGCGATAATACAATTTGCGAATCTTCGTGCATTGATTTCACAGACATGAGCACGGGCACACCGACGGGTTGGCAATGGAGCTTCCCCGGTGCAACGCCTGCTACTTCAACCGCGCAGAACCCGACAAATATTTGTTACAATACTCCCGGAACTTATAGCGTAACGCTTATCTCAACAAATGCTTTCGGTTCGGATACGGTGACAATGACGAATGCAGTTACTGTAGGCGCGCAACCGTCAGTCAACGCAAGCACATTCGTCACAATCGCGATCGGCAACAGCACACAGCTGACAGCCACAGGTGGCGCGGGAAGCTATTCGTGGTCGCCGCCAACCGGATTGAACAACAGCAACGCGCAAAATCCGGTTGCGTCTCCAACAGTAACGACAACTTATACGGTTACTTATACCGATAATTTCGGATGCACGGCAACAGATACAGTAACTGTTGAAGTAATTGAAGCGTATTCGATTTTTGTTCCGGGTTCTTTTTCACCAAACAGCGATGGAACAAATGATGTGTTGTTTGTTCGCGGCGCGGGAATTAAAGAGCTGACGTTTGTGGTTTATGACAGGTTCGGTGAAAAAGTATTTGAAAGCACGAGCGTCAATGATGGATGGGATGGATCTTTCCGCGGGAAGGATATGAATACGGGAATTTATGTCTGGTATGTAACGGCAGTTTTTTATAATGCCACGACAGAAACATTAAAAGGCGATGTCTCACTTGTACGCTAAACGAAAGAATATGAAACGAATTTTAATCGCTGTTTTTTCTGTCGGAATGCTTGCAACGCTTAACGCGCAGGATTCCCATTATTCGATGTTCACGATGTCGCCGCTGACATTAAATCCTGCATTGACAGGTAATTTTGCCGGCGACCTACGCATTATAAATAATTACAGGATGCAATGGGGTAGCATCGGGAAACCTTACACTACCTATTCTTTCGGTGGCGATATGCCATTGCCGAAAAGAGACAGGCATAAATCCAGCCCGGACTTTTTTGCTCTGGGCTTAAATGTAAATGTGGATAAAGCAGGCAGCACGAGCCTTGTGAATAACCAGTTTGCCGCTGTTGCTTCTTATAATAAATCGCTGGACGGTGTAGGCGCAACATTTTTCTCGATCGGTTTTCAGGCAGGTTTGGATCAGCGCAGCATTAATCTCGGCGCTTCAAGCTGGGATATGCAATTTAACGGTCTCGCTTATGATCCGGCGTTGTCTTCTGGTGAAACAGCTTTGCCGAACGATCATTATCTTTTTGGTGATTACGCTACTGGAATTGCCATCACTTCCGTCGGGAACGATCGTTTTAAAATGAATGGTGGCGTTTCCGTAAGTCATTTGAGTCGTCCGCAGGTTCAGTTTCTTGGTGGATCAGATAGATTATTTATGAAGATCGGCCTGCATTATTCGGCGCAAGTAGCGCTGGGACAAAATTCAAATGCGTGGCTGCTTCCGCAGGTGCAATTTATTAAACAAGGTCCTGCGCGGCTGATCAATGTGGGTGCAGGAGTGAAATTTCAATTGCAGGAACGTTCGCATTATACCGGCTACCAGAATGACCGTTCATTTTCTGTAGGTGGAATGTATCGTTTGGGAGATGCATTTTCCGCGTATGCACGGGTCGATATCGGACCGATCGGCGCAGCGTTCAATTACGATATTAATGTTTCGCAATTAACGCCTGCAAGCCAGGGAAGAGGAGCGATGGAATTTATGCTGATCTATACTGGTGTGTACAGCCCCAAAAAAGGGAAGCCAAGTTTTTATTAAGCTATTTTTTGAGTAATGCCCGAATGCTGTCGGTGGTTTCACTGCGAATAGCGTTTATGGATTCCACTTTTCCGTGAGCTGTTTTTATGAAAGTGATATTCGAGATCGGTAGATTAATTTTGTCGATGAGCATTGAGCTGTCGGTTAAGGTTTTGTAAGGAGCTGTCATCAAATCATTAAAATGCACTTTGGGAGAAAAAATATAAGTGATGCCGGTTCTTCCTGTTTTGATGGCTTCATCATGTAAAATGTGCAGTGCATCTTCCCGGCATCCTTTGCAGCCTGTTTCTGGAACAAGGATGAACAGGTGTTTTTCTTTCGGGATGGAATCGCCGAATGCAGTTTTGAGGTAATAGGAGAAAATATCCGTGACGCTTTGCTCTTTTTTTGTTTCCTCATGGCAGGAAATAATTGCAATGATCATTGCTACAACACAGATGGATTTCATTCGATGATTTTAAAAAGTGCGAAAGAGATATTTCCATGCGAATTTTCCCCGGGGTTCCTTTTTACAAGCACGCCTTCAGTTGTCGGGAATACAGCGGGAAGATGTTGATGCGGATCGAAGGAGATTTCATTCAGCACTTCAAAATCTTCATTCAGCAGCATCAACGACCAAACCTTATCCGAAAAAGTATTCACTGTGAACCCGTTTTTATTCTCAAAAGGTATCGCATGATGAACGATCCGGTAATAGAAATTCCGGTAAGGATCATAAATGAGGTTTACATAAACCGGTTCGGTGATCGAATACTTTTCAAGGAAGAAAAAATGCCCGAGACTATCATCGGGGTAAGTATGGCGTTCGGTCATATATTTACTTTTGCAGTTATGTTTAGAAATCAGCTTCCCGTTTTTCAAAACATAAATGCTGTCGCTTGCTGCAAATCCGTAGACAATTTCTTTTTTTCGGTTAATGCAACGTTGCGGATAAAAATCGCGGAAAGAAGCGCCTGACTTATATTCAGCAGGCCATATCCCGGAATTGTTTTGCTTGCCGGTCGCTATATTGGTCACAATATCCGGTGGCGTGCTGAAATATTTTTTTCTCGCTTCCGGTGTTCTGACGATCATATCAAGCCGCGTACATGTAGCGTAAATATTTTCTCCATCGTACCTGAACGGGCATTGATTCATGGCAAGCAGGCAATAATCATTCGAACCATCAGAGAGATTTGTTGCGGCAATAAACGTTCTCATCAATTCACCTTTTGCATTGAAAAGAAAAATTGTTTTGGTTCCCTTTTCTAAAAGTAAAATCGAATCAGCCGAAATGGCCTGCGCATATAATGTCTGAATTTTTGATTTGAGCGAATCGGGTAGCTGAAGAATGATATTTTGCAGCTCCGTTCCGTAGGTGTCGAAAAAAGCCAAAGAGTGTCTTTCCTTATCGTAAAGTGCAAGACTTGTACTTTGATCCGGATTATGTAAGACTGTAATTCCGGGCGAAGAAATAAAACTGTTTCCGGGATGAAGCATAATTTCCTTTTGCACTTCTTCCAGCGTAACAGCGGAATTGCCACAGGAAATTAATCCTGTGACAATCGCTGTTAAACAAACTACGTAAATGATTTTTTTCACGCTGTTAGTTGTTCTCAACCATGGTTGTGTAAATGGTGGATGTGAAATTTCCCCGGTCTTCATCCGCGCCAATGATAATATAGAAAATATCCCCGGCAGTGTTTGTTTTGCGGACCATCGTATAGTTTCCGTTCTTAAGTCCGCTAACCGCTTGCTGTTGATCAGCGAGGTAAGGGAAAGCTTCTTCCCAGCCTTGAGTGTTGAAGAAAGCAGTAACCGCATTATTTGAGATCGCCTCATCTATAGCGGCAAGGCCGGTAGGATTCGGTCCGATTTTAGAACAATCAACTTTTGGAGTCGGGCAGGAATATTCACCTGTTTCAGCATCCCTGGCGATAAAATAATTGAAATCCACAAATTTTCGGTTTGTTGCAGAGTTGATGGCGGGTGCGTCTGATGTTACCGGAGTGGAAGGTAAATCAGTTTTTTTACATGAGATTGCGAAAAGTGCAAATGTCATAACAGGAAGGATCATTTTTTTCATAAGTATATGGTTTTGGTTTCTGCAATAATAAAAAGGAAAATCAGGAATGGCAACTAAATTTTGATAAAAAGGCAATAAAAAATATACCCGTTTGTAAACGGTTAGCAGTTCCGGCAAAGTGAAATGCCTTGTAGCCCAATAAAATCAGGTGTCTGAGCAGGATTTGCCGGGCGGGTGAAGTGCCGGTGAATGCAGAAAAAAAGTTTCGAACTATTTTATATTGTGTTATCAGACAACCTTGCCTGGCCACTTTTTTACCAGTTCAGGAACTTTTGTTCCATACCGAACACCTCTTTATCTAATCGCAGCACATCATTCACTTTATGCCCGGTGGTCTGAATAATGGTTACGCCGGCTAAATTGAGTTCCAGCTTTTCAATTTCACCATCCCAATCCGTTTGCGAATTTCCTTTTGGGATCAAAGAATCGGGAACGGGCACAGCTGCGTTGAAAATCATAGTGTAATGTTCTTTCGGCATTTGCCTCAGCTCATCTTTAAGCCGCAGGAGTATTTGTGAAATGTTTTCAGGCGACTCTTTTTTGGCGATAAGAAAATACAAATGATTTTCTCCGGGGATGCTGTCGTCAAAGTTTGCTTTAAGATAAGCGCTGAATTTTTCCGTCAGCCGGTCCGGAGCGGGAGGCGTGGCCTGCGAGGAGGAACAATTGAAATTTAAAAGTAAACCACCTGTACTCAACAAACAGAAAAAGAGGACTCGCATATTCCGGTATTTTATAGGAACGCGAAAGTAGAGAAGGGGAGAGCAATTAGTCGGTGACAAGCATTTGTAAACGGATAAGATGTCAACAGGTATAAACAAAAGGTCCTGACCATTCTATTGATCAGCCTTTGGTTTGTACAATTTTCTCATTCGTACAGTGATTTATATTATCAGGTAATAGTACCCGATTCGCCAGAACTTTATGAATTATCAACAAAGTTTTGGATTCTTCCTCTTTTGGTTTTCTTTTGCGGCTCACTCATCTCCTCCCTATGCGTTATATTTTTTTACTTGCCCTGCCTGCTTTTTTATTTTCCTGCGGAAGTGATGAAGGCAGTACACTTCCTTTCAATCCTAAAAATTGTTTTTGCGTAGACACGATGAAAGGTGATTCGCTTTGCCCGGATATTCCACATGAAATTGACCAGGCAATGCTTCCAGGCACTGCTTACAAATCGGTGCTGTCCCCGAAATTTCAGCCGCCTTTCGATCTGTTCTCATGGCAATCGTTTGTTGCGCTGAACTGGCCTGCAAATTCAAATGGCTCTGCTGATTCCACTTCCTCCATCCTGTCCAACTCTACTTCCTTACGCGTATGGGAATATTACCCGCTGGCAGATACTGTATTTCAACCTTCCGGTGGAACGATGAAGATGGTGCTTCAACCAAAAGATGTGAAAGCGGCCAAACAACTTTACCAGAGCACCATGTTCGCCGATGATTTTATCACCAACCAGTTTTTTGAAGCCGACGGATCGACGCTCATCGACAAGAATCTGAATTATGTTCTATACGAAGAGCGAATCAATTCTGATGAATGGCAGTTCATTAATCAATTCGGACTTCGTACGCAAGAGGGACAAATGGATTATGTAAAGACAATCGGGCCGGTTACATTACCTACCGGTTCTTATTCGGGTGCTTATGGAAATTCCAGCGGTCCTGTCGGCGCGATCGAGATCAAAGCTTCGTGGCGCATCCTGGATTCCACAACAGATGACATCGGCCGTTATTATCACCAGCAGGCGCAGATCACGATCGGCAGCCAATATACAT
>JALYQL010000060.1 GCA_030855855.1 Bacteroidota bacterium
CTCTTTTTTACGCGGAATACATAAGCTGAGTATAAATCCGGCCAGCGGAACAAGAATAAACAGCTGAAGTAATTGGGACATAACTAGTTTATTAAGTGAACCGGAAGATTTTCTTTTGTCGCGTCGAGGATGTGATTTGTTTCCATCCCCGGCGCCGCTTCAAAAAATGCATTGAGATCTTTAATCAGATTAATGTTTTTTGTCAGCGGGGTATAGGCCTTGAATGCGCCTTCTTTGAAATAAAAGAACTGCTCCGTTTCGGGATTCATTGCAACGAGATGCACCCATTCGTTGATAAACCACTCATACATTTCAGGAACGGACTGAATAGTTTTCAAAACCACTTCCGGAAAATGCTCTACAATGATCAGCAATCGCACCGGATCGTGCACTTCGATCATCTGCACCGGAAGTCCCGGCCTCAGATCTCCATCGCTGCTGTTGGCCACACCAAAAAGCCCCATCACATTATGCGGCAATTTAGTTCCGGCGCCAAGCTTGTAATTATCCACCCTCGAAAAATAGTATTCAAGATTGATCCCGCCGCAAACAGGGCCAAGCGGTTTCATGATCCCGGTCAGTAATTTTCCTTCCGGGTCTGTTTTGTAATCGTACGAATTCAAAAATGCACGACGGTCCAGGTAAAGGCTTTTCGTAAGGTCACGTTTGGCGACAATGCATAATGTATTCGTTCCATGTCCCAGCTCAGGGCGCGGCTCGAATAAAGAAACTGATCTGTCCTTGATTGCTTTACGCACTTTTTTCAGATCGTTCTTTGTATTGATCGATGCAAAGCGTCGTGATCTTTCTTTCGCGTTAAGATCCAATGCTTTTTCAAACGCGGCTTTATTCCCGGTATGAGATTGTTGGTTTTCAACTGAAAGAAGCTGCTCATCATAAAATTCAATTTCATCAGCGGCGGTATCATGAAGTCCGCCAACAAATTGAGTCGTTACCGGAATATCAATTCCTCTTTCTTTGAGCAGCGTTCTTACTTTGGGGTGATTTGCCATTGTCGCAATCACCCTTGCATTCACAGAGCCGGGCCTTCCACTGCAAGCGCCACAATCATGCGCGCCATGGTGCGGATTATTGGCGCTGCTTGAGCCATGCGCTATAGTGTAAATTACAGGCGCGAAATTTTTAATCAATCCTATTCCGCGTAAAAGGCTTTCGACCCTTGCAGTCATTTCTTCCACCGTAAATCCGATCTGCAGATCATTTTCACGGTCGGCAGGATTTTTATTTTCAATGGTCAGCACCGCATCTTTCGACATGTGCGTGAATGCGTTGGAGATGGCAGGACTCATCTTCGGTCTGAAAATATTCAGTAACAAACGAAAGCCGGCTAAAAAACCAAGCGATAAAGTAGCGACTGTTCCGGGGAAGAATGTGTGTGCTTTATTCGTGTAAAGTAATTCATGCTCCCGCTCTCCTTTTACTTCCGATTCTTTGATTAAATATTTCGGTGTAACAGGAGCGGGGCAAAGCTTATCGTAAAATTTTCCGTTTTGTGGCTGAAAGAAAAATTCTACGCTGAAGAATCCCGGCGTGCCAAATGTTTCGCAGGTTTTGTCGGTGGATTCAATATGACGTCGTATTGAACATTCACGTTCGTCAATGCAGAAAAGCGCCTGGAAACTTTTCTTTTCTGTTGTAGCGACGTTTTTATTCCGCAGTGCAATTCCGCCCAGCACTTCGTCGTAATAGCTCCATTCAAAAGCGTCCTGCCAAATCGTAAGCGCTTCATTCAGCTCATTAGAATGAACGTCAGCGAAAAGATCCACAGGCTTGTCGGTCACTGTGCTGCATAGCGGCTCCCAGTTTTTTCCGAGCTGGTCATCCAACGCGTCAATTTCAAGCAGCAATTCAAACACAATAAGATCGTGGAGCGATATTTTTTTGACATCGAGCAATCCATGGGGCTGGGCCTCTACGGCTGCAACAATTCCGGACCAACCCTGGTGAGTGAATTGCTGGTCAAATAAGTATTGTTCATAATATGCTTCATTGCCGACAACGATCTTAAGCAGGTCTTTGATCTCCGGATTTTCGTTCAGCAACAGTTGTTTTGCTCTTTTGGATTTAAAGAAGCTGGTGAAGCTGGTTTTTTCCAACGTTTTTATCGAAGAAAGAAAACCTTTATCGTCGGCAGGAAAATTCCAGATTGAAATACCCTGATCGAGATAGCTGCAAAGTATGCGAAACAATAACGGCTGTACAAGATTATCGAGATCTGTCTTGTACTGGTGTTTCCAGTTTGCTCGCAATAACCCGATACGCGCAGAGTTTATGATGTCGTATTCTTTGGTAAGCAGGTCCGCTTTCCATTTCCCCGCTTCAGTCCCTTTACGGTCAGCAAGGATACGATTCAGAACTCCTTCTTTGATTCGCCCGTCTTTATACAGCTGCCTGAAATCAGAGAGTTGAAGCGTTACCTGGTAGCCGAAAATTTTCGAGGCTTTGAAGATCGCTTCATAAAATTTCAGGTGCTGGTAAGCATGCAATGAATTGTGGTGAATAAAATCCCTGAGCGGCGTCTGTGACGGCAAAAAATGTTTCAGCTCGTGCAGCACGTGCGTTTCGTCGAAAGATCCATTCACGTTATCGTTGTCAGAAATGTGCTGTGACGCACTCTGAAAGTTTGTGTTTTTGATAACGGTATCTTTCATTGCAACGGATTTTAATTGAAGGGCGCTATTTTTCCAGGTGATAAACAGCGTGAAGATCTTCCGGGCTGGTAAATGTTACGTCGAGATCTTTTATTAATCCGTCGTTGATGTCATAGACCCATCCGTGAATATGCAAAGGCTGGTTATTTCGCCATGCATTCTGGACGATGGATGTTTTCCCAAGGTCATTCACCTGCTCCTGAACATTTACTTCTACAAATCTTTTTGCTCGTTCTTCTTCATCCTGTATTGCGTCTAATTCGACGTGATGGAACCGATAGACATCTTTAATATGACGCAGCCAGTTATCAATGAGACCGAATTGTTTGTTTCCCATTGCCGCCAGCACTCCGCCACATCCGTAATGACCGCATACAATGATGTGTTTTACTTTCAGCACATCTACAGCATATGATAAGACACTGAGCAAATTCATATCGCTATGTACAACCATGTTTGCAATATTTCTATGTTCAAACAATTCACCTGGTTTAGTGCCGGTAACCTGGTTTGCAGGAACCCTGCTGTCTGAACACCCAATCCATAAGTATTCGGGCTTCTGACCTTTTGCCAATTCTGTAAAAAAGTCCGGGTCATTGTCTTTGTTAAGTTTGGCCCAGGCTTTATTGTTTTCCAGTAATTTATAATATGATTTTTCCATAAAGTGCAAATCGTTTAATGTCCCGATACTCCCTTGAATTCAGGTATATGTATAAGTCCTATTTTAATATTTTTAAGTTCAGCCGTCCGCTCTATGAAATTATGAATGATCTCAAGCACGTCCGGGTCAATACTGTGTGATTTACTGCCGTCAATGATCACTGAAGAATTTTCAGGAAGATCATCAAGTGTAAATGCAATGCTTCCTTTATTAATAAATGAAACATCTTCGTCCAGCTCGATCCTTATTGTTTCGCCTTCTTTGTATTCATGCTTTTTATAATAATATTCATGTTTATAATTGTTCTTCAATAATTGTGCAATAGCCTGTAACATCCCTGGTTTCTCAGAACGTATTCCTGCTGCTTTTTCTTTTTTGAGACGCTGGTAAATATTGTTCAGGATAAAAATGATCGCCACAACCATTCCTACAGCTATACCTTTGAGCAGATCTGAAAACTGGATGGCAATCACTGTAATGACAAATGGCAGGAATTGGCCCCATCCTTGCTTAAACATAGATTTAAACAAAGATATCTTCGCCAGCTTATAACCTACCACAAGAAGCAACGCTGCAAGACACGCAAGCGGGATCTTATTGAGGAAACCTGCAAACGCAACAACGCTCAGCAATAACAATATACCATGAATGATTGCGGATAATTTTGTTTTGGCCCCGGAATTAACATTCGCGGAACTTCGCACAATTACCGCTGTCAATGGTAGTCCACCAATAAATCCCGAAACCATATTTCCAAGTCCCTGTGCTTTTAATTCACGGTTTGTGGGTGTATTGCGTTTATAAGGATCCAGCTTGTCTGCCGCTTCAACGCTTAATAATGATTCAAGACTCGCGATGATTGCTATTGTCAATGCTACGATATACACTTTGTAATTTCCGAAACCGCTGAAATCAGGTAATGTGAATTGCCCGATAAATTCTTTCGCCGAATTTGCTACCGGTAGTCGCACCAGTTTATCTCCGGTCAGTAGTAATGAAGCATCAGCGGTTTTGAAATAAGTGTTAAGCACAATTCCGAGGATCACAACGAGTAAAGCGCCCGGCACGATTTTGAAGAATGCAAATTTTTTCAAAAATGGCCGCTCCCACATAATGAGGATAAAAAGTGAAATAGCTGAAATGATGACTGCGCCCGGGTGAATATGATTAAGCATCACAAAAAGTTCGGAAAAAGTATTTTCGCCGTCAGCCTGAAAGAAATCAAAATCGCCTTCGTTGTCCTTATCATATCCCAACGCATGCGGAATCTGTTTCAGTATCAGAATAATTCCGATGGCTGCAAGCATCCCTTTTATCACGCTTGATGGAAAATAATATCCTATGACACCTGCTTTTAAAAATCCAAGTATAATCTGAAGCAAACCCGCGAGCACAACAGCCAGCAAGAACAGTTCATAGCTTCCGAGCTGTGCAATTGCATTGAGCACAATTACAGTTAAGCCGGCCGCCGGGCCACTTACGCTAAGGGCAGAGCCGCTGGCAAACGCTACTACCGTGCCTCCAATAATTCCGGCAATGATCCCGGAAAATAAAGGAGCGCCCGATGCAAGTGCAATTCCCAGGCAGAGCGGTAATGCTACAAGGAAAACTACTAAACCTGACGGAAGATCATTTTTCAGGTGTTTAAAAGTTAAGCTCCTGGAGTTTTTATCAATAGGACTCATAAAATAATATTAGGATCATTAAGCGCAGTCCATAAGAATGCGCTCAATGAAAATGATGTTACTGAGAAAAATTTAAAAAGGAATTTTACAGGGAAGCAATCCCCGGGTTTGCAAGGAAGAAATTCTTGCGGAGGCAAAAATGCCGTTTAAGCTGATTCGGGCGGAAAGAAAACTTCTTCACTGTAATCGGAAGAAGCAAAAATGTGATCTTGTTTGGAATGAAAATTTCCTATAAGTATATATTCAGAAACCAGCTTGCTGTTATAAATCAAGTCATCAGCGAAATCCTTCACCTCGCTTTTTTTGACTGACTCTTCCGACTCTTCTCCTTTTTCTTCGTAATCGGTTTTACCTACCCATGCGTAAGAAGAATCTCCCAGCGATTTTAATATAAATGCCATCGTTTCACTGCATGTAGCAAATGAAATGAGAACAATAAAACAAGCTGTAACAACTTTTTTCAAACGGTAAATTATGGAATCGCAAAAATAGGAAGAAAAATTAATGAATAGCGAATAAGAAACACGTGATTTTCGGGAATTGCATCGGCCGGCCGGTTAAAAAACCCCAAAAAGTAATAGATGCTTAACTTAATGCGTGATATCCTTCTTTAGCAATTGCCTGATCGATATAAGGTGCGAAAGCAGGGCAAGGGGCACAATACAGCACGGAAGCCATACGAAAGGGAAATACAAGACCGCAATGTTTGGCTGATCGAATGCGAATTTCTGGAAAGGGAATGGCGCAGACAGCACTGCATGTATAACAATATTCAAAAGCAATCCAAGGCAGATAAAATTCCATAACAGGATTATCTTTCGGTTCATCTTCGGTCTGACAAAGCCAAAATAATAAATGAACGGGGCTGAAATTCCTGACAGGATGTCGAAATTCCTTCCTTCGAAGGTCATGAGCTGCGGAACGGCTTTATGAAGGAACAGCCAGAATAAAACAAGTTCTACAGGGATTCTTACAATGTGCAGAAGGGTAAGCGTTTTTATGTCGAGGCTGTCAATAAAAATTCTTCCTTTTTTTGTTGCAAAAAGAAAAACAATAAAAAGAAGCGGCGGTCCGATCAAAAGTAAAAAGCGGGGCGGAAATGTATTTGTGACCGTATAAAAACCTGTAAGGCTGATAATGGATTGCAGCAGCAGCCACGATAACAAAATATAAAAAGCCGGCCGCGAATAATTCGTTGCTTTGAAAAACAGTAACACAGATAGAATTGCTGTAAACGCGAATACAAGTGGAATGTAGATCGGTAAAGTTTCCATGGGATTATTTTTATTTTGCGCGCATTTTATTTCCTTTTGCTTGATGTGTCAGCTCTGCAAGGCCGGGCTTTTCCTTAAGTCGCGGAAGGTACATTCCGATTTTGTTTTTCATTTTGCAGCTGGATTAATTTAATATTCGTCATTAAAATATTCTTTCCCCGATCCGAAGGTTTGAATACACGACGAAAAGTATTTGTACGGGTACGTAAATATAAAGGAACGACGTTTAATCTCTTCCGGCAAATCTTCCTTTGCCAGATAAATGTTTTATTACTTTTTCAATATTGCTGTCCACCGAATCTTCCGTTTTTAAATAGCTGATATAGCGGATAATTTCTTTCCGGCGGTAAGGTGCGAGCTTGTCGAAAGATGCTTTTGCGTTTTTATTTTCCGCTAACATTTTTTTGAGCTTCGGGTGAATTGACAGCGTGCGTGGAGACGGATCATGCTCAATTTTTAATCTGGCCATATCGCCCACATCAATTCCTGCAGCTTCACGCATGGGAGTGTTAAGGTAAAGCCTCCATTTGCCGCTGTATTTTACAAGTGTCTGCGTGAATTTTTTTCCGTTCAATGTTCCGCGCACCGGTATCGGTCCTTTGCTTTTTTTCGCTTTTTCAAAAAGATAATTCAAAACAGGCGCGGGCAGGAGCACGTAAGGATTAATGCCAATCTTTAAAATTTTAGCCGCGAATGATTTCATGTCCAGCTTAATTTTAATTCTTTTTCCGGCTTATAGAAGAGCAGGTCGGCCGTTATTTTAAACCATACAAGAATGCATGGAACAGCTTTCAAAACATATTCTTCTATATATTTTTCACGGAACTCCTGCTCGAAAATTCCCGTCGCCGATAAAACAGTGAAGACAAAAACCAGCGCAAGTAAAATTATATTTTCAATTTTAAATTTTTGAGAGAAGAACCAGATTGCAATTCCGGCAACCGCGATGATGAATGTCGGCTGCTCTGCTTTGTGATTAAAAATTACCATCCAGATAAGAATGGAAGAAAGAAACCAGAGACGATATTTTAATTCATTAAAATATTTAAAATTTAGTAATGGAATTAATAATAATGCGGCGCCGATGATCACCGTTAAATTTTTTGCTTCAATTCCGAACCAGCTGTAAAGCCAGCCACCGACTGAAAATCCGACAGACATGCTGTGATCATTTTTAAGCAGATCAAGCCAGCTGTGATAGAGAAATGTCAGCTGCGAAGCTGAAATGAACAGCAAGGGAAGCGCAGCAAATAGTATTGTCCAGCAGATTGTGTAAAGTATTGCTTTCAGCTTATGCGGGTAAAAGATAAAAATACACAATGCCACAAGTCCGAAAATCTTTATGAAGATGGTCAGCACTATAAGCAACGCCGCAATCGCTGTTCGTTTCTTTTCTAAAGCGATGAATGCAAAAAGAATAAGACCGGCGAGCAAGGCATTGCTTTGCGAATTATGGATGGAGGAAAGCAGCTCTATGAGTATAAAGCCGAGGATAAATAATCTTGCTTTGCCTGTTTGTGCCGGAAGTTTCCATAATGCGTAGAATAAGACGAGCACATTCAAAAGGTTCCATGCTAAAAGTCCGGCAGCATCAGGCAATACTGCAAACGGCGCCATGAATAAAGAAAAGGTCGGGCTGTACTTATAATAATCCCAGTGTTCAGCTGGATAATCGTGATAGAGATCTTTGTTTTCAACCAGGTGAAAAAATGATTGCTTGAAAATTAAATAATTATTGTAATGTGTGTACTCCGCTCCGCCCGGGTAAAATGTTTTCGGATCCAGCAGGAGATTCTGCAGGGAAAGCAGGAGTGTAATAACAAATAAAATGCAGGCCCAGAAAAATGAGCTTGCTAAAATATTATTTTGTTTTTCTATCATGGTTGATGTATGCCTTCAGCAATGCGTTCGTTTGTTTTTGAACTTTGGATTTCAGGGCCGGCGTCCAGCCCAATAACAACCCTTTCCATCCTAAAGCCTGCCGCGACCAGTTCCACAAGCTGAAATGATCGGTGTGTTTGATGATCAAACCATTTTCAAATTCGAATCTGGCAGAAATCTTATTTACAACTTTTCGCCCGGTTTGGCTGAAAACATATGCTGCTGTCCAGTCCGCAAACCCGGTTTTTTCGTCGGCTTTAATATTTTCAACTATAATTTTGATATTTCCTTTGCTGTTGGCCACAAGCATGCGCCACATATTTCTTGCATCTTCTCCTTTTAGCTGACCGAAGGCCGGATCTTCAAATAAAATCCCGGGAGCATAGCAGCTGGTCATTCCATTCGCATTTCCTTCTGAAAAAGAAGTGTAAAAACGCTTTATAATTTCAGCGTTGTCCGCCATTGTCATTATTTTTTAGCCCGGAAGTTTGTTGAGGAATTATCCGGAAAATCACGATTAATCATCCGACTTTCCGGACTGAAAGTTACAGATTATTCCTGCTGATCTATTATGCACGATCAGCTTTGGGTGTCATCGGTGGGGAAGTGAACTTTTCGCCCCGTGAAGCTTTGTCGATGGTTTTTGCGATGCGTTTTACTTTTGTTTCATCCGCTTTGGCAGAGTAGATCCAATCAATAAAGGCTTTTCTCTCGGCATCAGTAAAGTTTAAAAAGTTTTTGTAAGCCGAAGGATCATCTTTCAGGCAGAGCAATAATTCTTTTGGCGTTTTTGTCGGCGTGCTGTCGGGATATAAAACTACTTTGATCCAATCGCCTTCTTCTTTTCCGATCTTTTTCCTGATGGCTGTTTTTACAGGCAGCATCAATTTCCCTTTGCCCATCGGCATCAGGTTGAAGTTTTTTATTTCATAATCATCGATGAAACCTTTCACCCTGCGCCAGCCGAACGATTTTGTTTTGTCATGCGCAATGCCCGGGATCACTGCGTACGTCCAGCCGCCTTTTCCGTTGAATTTCTCCAGCCGGAACTTTTTATTGACTAATGGCTTTTCCATCGGTTGGCTATGATTACTTTCAATAAGATTATTTCGCTTTTTCGCCCACCTCAAAAATTCCGAACGTATTGTTATCCTGGTCAATAAAATATCCCTGCCAGCATCTTCCAGGAATTGCAAATTTAGGAAAAGCAATCTGTCCGCCGTTCTGTAAAATCCGTTCGCTGGTTTTATCAAATTTTTCAACCTGTATAGAACAAACAAATGCATTTGTTCCGCTTTGCTGCGGTGGTACTTTTGCCTGAGGTTTCAAAAGCCCGCCATGGATGCTGTTGGTTTCAATCCGGTAATATTCAATCGGAACAAATTCTTCTTTGAAAAATTTCCATGCAAATACGGTTTCATAGAATTTCATTTCTCTTTCCGGTTCAGAAGATTGGATTTCGAAATGGCCGATGGTGTTCATGGTGGAATGTTGGAAATAGTTTAGCGTTTTGTGAATTATTCTTCGGCAAAAAGCCGGTTAAGCTGACCTGCAATTTCAGCCGGAGTAGTAACTATAGGTCCTGTTACGCGCACAAATCTTGCTGAAAAATTATTGAATGCCCCGGCGATTTTTACGGTAATACGCTCTCCCTTTTTTGTTACCAGTTCGCCTGAATAAAGACTTGCAAAGCCATTTTTTATTTTGTGGCGTTGTTCGTCAAGATATATGGAATGGAAACTACCATCGGTGTCTTTGACGTCTATCCATGGTTTAAGAGGAGGAAGGATCACTTCTTGATGTTTGATTTTTTTTACTGTTTTTTCTCTGATATGCAAAAATCACAACCGGATTTCCCTTTTGCAAATTAATCCTGATCTTTAATTGAAGATTTAACCTTTCAGGAAACCAGAATCATTTTGTGATTTCATTTTTGTCACCTTGTACGCATTGCCCAGCTTGTCGTAAGTTGTCCATTCCCCAACTTGTTTTCCATTGTCGAAATATCCTGATCGCATAATCACCCCGTCCTTGCGGTACCATTCCCAATATCCATGCATCTGTTCACCGAGCATTTGTCCTTTCGCCCATATTGAACCATCCTTGTGATAATGAGTGTGCTTTTTTGTTTTCATTTATTTCATCCCTATAGTGTACCGTACTTCCGCTGCTTTAAACCGCCTTCCTTGTACAAACCTTCTTCTTCAAACGATTCACACTCCAAAACAACAATGTTTATTGGTCCATTTATTTTTCAACTTGGTTGATATGCCGATGCTGCATAAATAAAATTAATATTTTCCCTAAAGATCCATCACGATCCGCAAATTCTCTTTCATCTTCACAATCTGCTGCGAATTCAATTTGCTGACCCTTTTCACAAATCTTTTATTGTCAATCGCCCTTACCTGGTCCACGAGCACATCACTTTTATGTGGCAACTGATCCTTCCGTAAATGCACACGCAGGATTTCTGCATCATCAATTACGTTAGTTGTAACGGGGCAGATGATAGTGGAAGGATGCTCTCCATTCAGCAGGTCGGTTTGGATGATCACCACTGGCCGCACTTTGCCCGGCTCAGTACCTTTTTGCGGATTAAGGTCGGCAATCCAGATTTCAAATTGCTTCATAATCGTCCATCAGCTTTTCGAACTCCGCGAGAATTTCCATTGAATCTTTTCTTACCAGCTTCGATTCTTTTAACAATTGCTTTTTAAGCAGTCTTCTTTTATTAACCATGTTATAAATATTTAATGCTTCGTTTATATACCTGTTTCTCGCCATTTTCAGCTTATCCGCCATAGCGTCGGTTTCACTGAAAATGTCGTCGTCTAATTTTAAGGATAATGTTTTCATCATTTTTCTTTTTTTAAAGGTATATACAAAAAGTATATACTGCAAAAAAAGTTGGTCCCGCTTCTTTAAATAAAGGTTGAAATGATCCGCTCGGGTATTTTAAAAAATCCGCTGGCTCCTTTAAAAAAGTAAAATCCGACCGCTCCTTTAATAATAAGGTTAAAAAATCCGCCCCGGCCCTGCGGAATAACCGGGGACCAAAGCGGATTTAATTAACCAAAATAAACTAAAGGGAGCGCCAACTCAAAACCAATCAACCACGACAAAAGAATTTCATCGGCACTCCCAATATTTTTATGCTTCTTCCAGCTCAGCTGCCGGCGTTTTGCCCGACAATACTTCGCGGATCTGTTTTTCAATGCGGTCCATCAGGTCCGGATTGTCGATGAAGATCTGCTTCACCGCGTCGCGACCTTGTCCGAGTTTGGTGTCTTCGTAGCTGAACCAGGAACCGCTTTTCTTGATGATGTTATTGTCTACGCCGAGGTCGATGATCTCGCCCAGACGGGAAATGCCTTCTCCGTATAAAATATCGAATTCAGCAAGGCGGAAAGGTGGCGCTACTTTGTTTTTCACCACTTTTACACGGGTGCGGTTGCCCATTACAGCTTCACCTTCTTTGATCTGTGTCGAGCGACGGATGTCTAAGCGGACAGATGCATAGAATTTCAAAGCGTTACCGCCGGTAGTTGTTTCGGGGTTGCCAAACATCACACCGATCTTCTCACGAAGCTGGTTGATGAAAATGCAGCAGCAGCCTGTTTTGGAAATGGTGCCTGTGAGCTTACGCAAAGCCTGCGACATCAGACGTGCGTGCAATCCCATTTTGGAATCACCCATTTCACCTTCGATCTCCGCTTTCGGGGTAAGCGCCGCTACAGAGTCAATTACTATAATGTCGATCGCGCCGGAGCGGATCAGGTTTTCGGTGATCTCGAGGGCCTGCTCGCCATTGTCCGGCTGTGAAATAAGCAGACTGTCTGTATCCACGCCCAGACGTTGTGCATAGAAACGATCGAATGCATGCTCTGCGTCAATGAATGCTGCAATGCCGCCGGCCTTCTGCACTTCTGCAATAGCGTGAATAGCGAGTGTCGTTTTTCCTGAAGATTCCGGTCCATATATTTCAATGACGCGGCCCTTCGGATATCCACCAACCCCGAGCGCAATGTCGAGTGTAAGCGAACCAGTTGGAATAACCTCCAGGTGTTCCACCGGCTGGTCTCCCATTTTCATAATTGTGCCTTTGCCATAAGTTTTCTCCAGCTTGTCGAGGGTCAGCTGAAGTGCCTTAAGCTTTTCTTTGTTTACTTCTTTTTCTTTGTCTTTCTCTTTGCTCATGATCGTAATAATTAGCGCGTGAATAAATAATGATTTAATAATTGATTACAGAGCAAAAATAGAGCTTTGGGTAATATCTCCTACAAAAAGAGTCTAAACTTATTAACAATGCCTAATACTTTTGTATTGTTTGTAATGTAACATATTGATAATTAACAAATAAAGCTATTTGAAATAATTTTATTTTTTAGCCATGTTATATTAAGCAAAGCTATATTTCGGAAACTACCCTTAAAATCAACTCACCTTGAAACAGGACTTTTGATCACCTGATTTTAAATTTTGGATTAGCTGTTGTTTTTCAATCTAAAATCAATTACTCTAAAATTCAATCTGTAATCACCCTTTCAATATCTGCTCCGCATGTTCCACCGTATCCACCTTCGATATCACTTCTTCAATTATGCCTTTCTCATTTATTACAAAAGTCGTTCGTATAATTCCTTCGTATATCTTTCCCATAAACTGTTTCTTCCCCCACACATCATAGGCTTTTATCAGCTCTTTATTCTCATCAGCTATCAGCGGAAAAGGCAAATCATATTTTTTTATAAATTTCTGGTGCTTCGCCACGCTGTCAGCGCTCACACCTATCACTTCATAACCCTGCTTTTGCATATACGCGTAATTATCGCGCAGACTACAGGCCTGGGCAGTACATCCCGCAGTATTATCAGCAGGATAAAAATACAGCACCACTTTTTTTCCTTTTATCGATTGCGCATCAAACTCAGCACCATCCTGAAGCACACCTCTTATCTCCGGCGCTTTATCGCCCGCTTTCAAAGTGGTTTCATACTTCTGGAATTTTCCTTCAATGTTCTTCATCGCTTTCGCAATCAGCTTTTTTATTGTCATAAAGAAAAAATTAATTATTCAACATTCAAAAATTCAAGATTCAGTGTTTGATATTTCACCTGATCTTTTGATCTGCGGGAAGAAGAACAAAATTAAGGATTAGGAGCACAGGCATTTCAATTGTTTACAAACATTGTTTCCGGCTATACGCTCGGCGGAGCTCGCTGCTATCCGGGCTATTTCCGGACTGTATCAGCGTTTACAAAAAACCTCCTCAAAATATAATTGACGCTCACCCGATGCGTCCACGATAAAATTTCGTTACATGTTTACCGGCAGGCTTTTCATCCAATTCAATCAGCTCAAATTTATTTTTCCCAATAAAAGGCACTTTGTATTTGTAAACTGTCCACGACGGAATACTGTTTTCGCCTTTTGTCAATGTTAGTTGTACCGGCATTTGTAAGCGCGACAGCTGTACCCACTCTTCACTAAATCCCGGCGATGTCAGATGCAGGTAAAACGAAGCTTCTTCTCCGGCTTTTATTCCGAAATAATAATTGCCATCTTTCCCTGCTGAAATGTAACGCAGATTTGTTCCCTTATTGTCCGAAAGCTGCGCAGTTAAAAAATCCAACTCTCCTTCTCCAACTACAGCAACCAGGAAAAAAATACTGTCGTTTGTTTTTTTATACGTTGGAAGCTTTCCGTTCACCATTCGCAACGTATCAATTCTGCAGGTGGATTTAAAATGCAGCTCAAGCGTGTCATTTGTGAATGTATAAATTCCGGTGCCGCTTTTTCTTCCACAGTCGCTGCAATTCCACAAGTAGTTAAACGAATTATTTTTGCCAAAGTAAAACTCTTCGCCGTCACCATATTCATTCGCATTATTAAAATATCCTTCCGGCATCTTTTTGTCCGCAACCGTTTTTATCACCGGCACGTTTTTAATATCACTTCTTCTTAATCCGTTATTCTCGTTGGTGTTTTCTTTTTTTACCCTGTGCAATTCAGTTTTTACAACTTCCGGCTTTCCTTCTTTTGAATTATAGCTCTGCTGAAAAATTATTTCCTCACTTTCATTCTTAAGAAGTTTATAGTTCCATGTTTCATTTTCAATGTGTGCAGGCACGGAAGAGGGAATCATAAGAGCTTCAATTTTGTATATGCCCGCCACGTTCAATACCTCATCCACTTTCATGAATCCGGGATATTGAGCATGAACAAAAACTTTCCCTCTATAACCGTTTATTTCCGCTTTTAAATTTCCATCCAAATCAGCCTGTGTACCTTTCAGCATATTTCCGCTACTGTCTTTCAGCGCAATAATCCCGAATGGCAGGCCTTCAAAGGTTGCCGCATCTGTCACATGAAAATCGAAGGCCCAGCGATTATCAGCGTAATTTATTCCCTGGCCCACCACATTTATATCAAACGTTGACTTTCGCTCCACTCCCGGGTAAGGAAGAAAAGTGAAATACACCGAATCATTTCTTAACTCATATTTTCCTTCTCCTGTCCGTCCGCCTTCACAATTCTGTTCAGAATAAGAAAACGTTCCGTCTTTCGCAAAATGCCAGTTGCCGCCAATCATTCCCTGCTGTGCAGCAAAATAATCGCCTTCAAAATAATCAGGAGGATTTATCAGCACGGAAAAACAAAAAAGCGCGATCAGAAATTTCATATCATTAAGACGGATAATCCCGCCAATTCCACACAAAGTTAAAGGAAGGATTTAGAGTAAATGATTTTACATTTTAAATTGGATTTGTTTAAAAATCTGAAATCTTTTGGTGGTGTCAGATACTAGCATCTGACACCACCAAAAGATTTCAGATCAAGTGATTTTACATTTTAATTTGAGTTCCGAGTCCAATCTAAAATCTAAAATCCCCAATTCTAAAATCAATCCGCAATCGGCAATTCAAAAAGCAGACAGCCGCTCCCGGGAAAGGAAGCGGCTGTACTGTAAGTAGCCATCAAAACAAACAAAAAGGCTAATTTTTCACAAATGGCAGATGCTCACTGGTACCATTTGTATAAATCACTTCAACGGTATATACTCCTACCGGAAGCGACTGCACATTTACTCTGTACAGATTTTTTGCCGAAAGTTCTGCTTTCATTACTTCCTGGCCGGTAGCGTTTACAATACGCACAACTGGTTTCAAATCCTCCTGTGCATTAATAAACAGCTCTGACGACGCAGGATTCGGGAACAATGCCGCCTGCTTCGGAACTGATTTTCCAGGTTCATTTGGCTGACCTAATTTGTTCGGCGTAATGATAATCACACCTACATTAACAGTCGCACAATACTGCTCAGTGCATTTATCGATCAGGTTTCCTGCTGCATCGTATACACAGAAAGTTACTTTCAGGCATACGTAGTAGAAACCAGGATTTGCGTAGTAATGTGTCGGATTCTGCAGCGATGAAGTATTTCCGTCACCGAAATCCCAGAACCAGTCACACGCTACTCCTGTGCCTGTCGAGTAGTCGTAGAAGTTCACACCCCAGTTCGGGAGTTCCTCCCATTTGAAATAAGGCTCTATATCGCATGACTGCGGTCCGCATGCAATTACTTTAATGCAGGTCTGGTCGCAGCAGCTTTGTCCGCTTGGGCTTACCGCTGTAATGGTCAGACATACTTTGTAAGTTCCGGCAATCGCGTAAACGTGCGATGGATTCTGTAAAGTCGAAGTTTGACCATCACCGAAATCCCAGTACCACGAAGTAACAGGTGTAACACCGTTATTGGTTCCGGTAAACTGGACAGGGTTGCAACCTTGTGCGCCTATCACTGCTTTAGCTACGCAGGGAATGTCACAAGCCTGGTTACAATTCGATTGCCAGTAAAGGCCCATCATACAGAAGTTGTAGCAGTCGCCCTGGTTCTGGTTGTTACCAAAAACCGCAGAAGTCTGCCCCGGTGTAACCATGGTAGGAGCTTCTACAAAATTCCACCAGTCTTCTGTAATTGCGATCGGAGCCATTCCATTCAGGATAATTCCTGAATTAAGTTGCTGCAAGTCACCGTAAGCAGAGAATGCGCGTGCGTTGCTGATGTTTCCGTTGCACGCGGCAAAGCCGCTCATGGTTTGTGTTACCGGCGAACCGATCCTTACCACAGCGCCATCCCAGATCACAAGAGACCCTTCGAAACCTGATGTAGGATCCTGCCAGATGACCATCATCGTCGCGCCATCCACATCATTGTCATGATTCGCAGCGCCGGGATCAACCGGAAGGCCGCTGAGCTGGTAATTTCCGTTTCCGGAAATCGTAGCCGTTACATCTGCCCTGTAGGTATACACACCTGCGTATCCCCAGCATTTGTCAATATCGCCGCCAACCACTGGCATCGGAACCACAAACGGAGTTCCGATCGGATTGGTGACGTTTAAATTCACAGGAATGCCATTTCCTGAAAAATCCGCCCATACAAAGGCTTTCACTACCACGGCAGTGGCTGGAATACCCGTAATGGTAAATGTTGCAGGCTGCGGCACGCCATTCGTTGCAGGACAGCACGAAGTTGATAAACGCTGTCCGAGCTTGTTGGTTGCCGTTGTGTAATTCAACCCGCAGGCTGTGTTCTGGTAAACCGGCCCGAGGAAGGTACTGCCATCCTGTGGATTGTCGGGGTCAGATGGACCCGCGATTTGTGTAGAATTCGCCGTTTTCGGTGCAAGGGGATTCATCCCAACAACCGGCGTTGTTCCACTCTGAGCGTTAAGCTGAGTGGCGCAGAACAGAAATAACCCCGCTGCGATACTGTAAATGGTTTTCATAAGTGTGTAGTATTAGTGTCCGGTAAATGTATACCCTGAAAACCTAAAAGTCAACTAAAAACTAAATTATTTATTTATATATTCATATAATGTTAATCTAAATTGATTGATTATACGAGTATTGTAATATAATGTACATACCAATAATGTAGCTACGAATGAGGGGCATTTCGCTGTCACTCAGAAAGTTCAGTAAACGAGGATAAAGAAGAATGCCGGGCCTGGGAATGCGTCCGGGGAGGGTCCGTCGAAAATTATTTTTTTTGCCGGATTTCACATTGAGCTGTTTCAGGTGAAAAAATCCAGTCCTGAAAATCTACAATCCTGTATCCAATCGAAAACCGGCAGCTCAGAAGTAGAGGTAATATTCCTTTGTCAGCTCTTTATACTCATCCGTATAATGCTGGGCGTTGAGATTATCTTTTTCTATAATCAATGTAGATTCCGAAACCTGCGACTTGGCAGTAAATCCGAATTGCATCAGCAGGCGTTTTTCTGTTTTTTCAGGTGTTGTTTTTACACGCGTTATTCTTCGCAGGTGTAACCCTTTTGCTTCTGCCATTTCGCGAAAGTGTTCGCCTTCTTTGGTGGGAAGGATCACATAAAATTTTCCATCCCTTGAAAGCAGCTTCATCGCGCCGGCAATCAGATCGGAAAAGGGGAGGAGCACTGTATGCCTCGCTTTGGTCCGTGATTCTTCTGTAGCAGGCTGCGCATCGCTGAAGTAAGGCGGATTGCTCACGATCAGCTCGTATTTTTCCTCCTGCATCTTCATATAATCCTGCAGCGAAAGCTGATGAATATGCACACGATCTCTCCACGGGCTGTTCTTTGCATTTTCTGTTGCCTCAACTGCTGTGGCTTCATCAATATCGATTGCGTCAATTTGCGCGCCGCATTTCTGTGCCAGCATCAACGCGATTATCCCCGTGCCCGTTCCGATATCCAGCGCGCGCCTCACACCATACGTCTTCGCCCACGCGCCAAGCAAAACTGCATCGGTGCCCACTTTCATGGCGCATTTCTCCTGGTGAATTGTAAATTGTTTGAAAGCAAAACGGGTATTTGACATACAGGAGAAAAAGATGTACGAATTATCCCGAAGGGACGCCTTCGGTGCGAGGTACGAATTACGATTTAAAAAAAGAATGAAAGTACAATTTACGAATTCAATCCGAATAGGCCGTATGAATTATGTATGCGTTTTAATAAAACATAAATCCCAAATAATCGTACGTCGTACATCCTCTCAGGCATCAGTCGCCTCGTCATCCGCCGCACTAAGATAAAGCTCGATCAATCCTTCGGGCGATGTGACATATAATTTTTTCGCTTCTCGGTCCACCTTTTGAATGGCAGTGTCGGTAACCGGTATCATCACTTCACTTTTCCCGCTTCTGATTTTAATCACGGGCTGCATCAGGCGTTCAAGCACTTCTTCTACAATTCCTACAACGCCAAAACGTTCGTCAATGACTTCATACCCCGGAATTTCATGATTGTAAAATTGCTTATCGCCCAGCTTCGGTAATTTATCAAGCGGGAGGTAAACCGAACATTTCATAATATCCCGTGTATCATCCGGCTTGTCAACTCCATCAAGCTTTACAGTCAATGCACTTCCGTTGAGCTTCGCGCCTTTTACAAAGAAAGGAACCAGCGAGCCGTGCAGTTCAATAAAAACGGAATCCAGCTTTTTGTAACGTGAAGCATCGTCCACATCCATTTCAATTACCACTTCTCCCTGCACACCCGATGCGCGAAGTGTGTAGCCTAATAAAAAACAGTCATTTTTTTCCACACGTAAAGGTAATTAGTATGGGTACGAAAAGCGAAAGTGCCGCGAAAAGTTACGAAAGCATATTCATGTCTTTTTGTCTTTCGTCCTTTTTCGTTTTTCGTCCCCTTCTCTGATTTCGTTTTTCGGACTTTTTCGTTTTTTATTTCGTTTTTCGTACCCCTTCTCTGATTCCGTTTTTTCGTACCCTTTTAATAAAACTCATATTCAAACCTCAGATAATGCCCATCCGAAATTCTCGACTTCACAGTTCCGTCAGTGTTGTATTCGCTTGACATATCGTAAGTGGTTTTTTCCATTTGACTTCCGTAATGATCGAAGCTGATCATGTGATGATTTCCATCGTATTGATAAGACCAGGTATCTGTCATTTGCCCATGCTGAAAACGCGTTTCTGAAATTTTATTTCCGGCGTCATCGTATGTATGTGTCACAATAAAATACAGGCTTCCGTCATCATGGTAACGTGTCATTTTTACTTTCTGCCCAATTGAATTATAATGAAAGCTGTCAAGAAAAAACTCTTCAGGATAAGCTGCTCCCATCAGCAACCATTTACTTGTTACCATGTTGTTTAAGGAATCGTAAGTGTAATACCAGCATGAACCGGGACAAGCTTTTTTAATTACCCTGTTTTTTTGATCATAACCATATGTATAATGGGTAATGATCGGTTCTTCTTTATAATAGCCGATGTTATTCGTCATTTTTCCGGTGCTGTCATACCTGAACTGCTGATGGTAAATACCTAACAGAAATCCAAGCTCGCTGAATGATTCAATAAGCTGCCCGCTGGTATCGTATATTTCCGTTGAAATAAGATTTTCTTTTTTGCAAGGCATGCCGTTTTTACGCCAGCTTTCATAGACTTTTACCGACTTAACTTTATTCTTTTTGTAAAGTTCGCGATTCAGATTTTGGCTCTCAACCTGCGCACCTGCAGCGTTAAAATCTAAAAGCAATATGAAAATAAAAATCAGCCTCATAACATTCATAATGTTTATCATTTCACATTAAAATATTTCCTGATCGCTTTTATGTAATGCTGTCCCGGGTAAACGTTTTGTTCTGCTTTAAAATTCTTTGCTGTTCCCGAAAGGATCACACCATAGTTTACCGTGTCGCGATCAATGGTAACCGGACCGCCGTTGCAATCTACCAACGTAATATATCGTTTTGTCGATACCATCGCTTTAAGCTTTTTGAAATCTTTATTGGTCACGATCGTATCAATGGCCATAGAAATCGCGAAGCCGAAATCAGCATCGGCTTCATAAATTCCCGATTGCAATTCATTTGTATAGCTTTCAAAGCGCATAGAATCCGGGCGTAGAAAAATTACCCAGTCACCTTTAATCAGCACCGTGTCGTGAAGGTGAGTGAGCACCAGCTTGGTCGAATCTTTTGTGAATACAGGAGTGGAAGTATCTGTTTTCACACGAACCGAATCGCCCGGCATAACAGTAAGCGTATCGCCAGCCTTTTTTTCATCCGCCGTATTACAGCCAAAAGCAAGAATTACCAGGAATGCCGGAATAAGAAATCGTTTCATCAAGGAATAACGTTTAAAGGGAGAATAAAAGTACAGAAAGTCCCCCGTGTGTTCCCGGCTTCGCTCGAACAAACGGGGACTTTTCAGCTTTTCAACAAAAGATCCTCAAGGGCTTCCAGTCTTTGATTTTTTGCCGTTTGTTCCCGGCTTCGCTCGAACAAACGGGGACTTTTCAGCTTTTCAACAAAAGATCCTCAAGGGCTTCCAGTCTTTGTGCCCGTTTGTTCGAGCGAAGACGAGAACCGGGCACAAAAAAAGACCCGGCAAAAACCAGGTCTTTTTTCATTACTATTTAATTCGTACCTCTTTTATGCGTTCTCTGCATTCTCAGCTGCAGGAGTTTCAGCAGGAGCTTCCGCTTCCGCTTTTGGCTCTTCAACAACAGGAGGTGCATTCTTAGCTGCAATCTTAGCAATTCGCGCTTCGTTTGCTGCTTTCTCCATTTGCAGGCGTTTTTTGTCATCAGAAGAAGCTGCATCAGTAAGTCCGGATTTTTTTCCTTCTACTTTCGCATTCTTCTCTTCTGTCCACTTCGCAAGCTTTGCATCAGCCTGTTCTTGTGTAAGCGCTCCTTTTTCTACACCGCGATAAAGGTGGTGACGCATCATGACTCCTTTGTAGGAAAGGATCGCGCGGCAGGTATCAGTTGGCTGTGCGCCATCTTTGATCCAGTTAAAAGCGCTGTCCATGTCAATTTCAATTGTCGCCGGATTCGTGTTCGGGTTGTAGGTGCCTATCTTTTCAATAAACTTCCCATCCCGTGGGGCACGACCGTCGGAAACAACGATGTGGAAGAATGCATAAGCTTTCTTACCGTGGCGTTGTAATCTGATCTTCGTAGGCATTAGTTAATAGTTTTAGTTTTCCCATTATTGGGGAGGCAAAAGTAGTAAAAATCTTTTAATTACAAACATTTCTATGGCAGAAAAGAAGCGGGAGCGACAGTGAAAAATGTGCTAATGTGCTGATTTGCTTATGTATTGACAGTTCAAATTCAGTTTCAGGGCGTGCCCCTGCAGGTCGGGCTATCCGTCACAAGTCCTCGTACCTGCGGGCTTTTCACTGCTATCCCTCACGCAAAAAGGAATTGCCATTAAGGCACAAAGACACAAAGTCTTCATTGTACTTTTTTTCCTGCCGCTGCCGCTTCTTTCCTGCTGCTTTCCCTCACCAATAATTTCCCATGACTCAATTACTATCCTTCACGCAAGTCACATTTTTAATCAGCGAAATCAGCGGCTTTCCTCAAACTCACTCGTCTCATGAAACCGGATCTCTTTAAAAAACTCCTTCGCCGCATTTAACGCCCATTCCGTATCAGCAAAAAACACCGGACGTTCATGAATATCATACGCCACATTGGAAGCTTTCCGCTGTAAGAAATCTTCAAGCGCGTTTTTACTCGGAGATGTCACCCAAAGCGCTTTGTAATAATTCAGCGGACGGAAAGAACATTTCGCACCATACTCATTCGTAATACGAAATTGAATTACTTCAAACTGAAGCTCACCCACCGTTCCCACAATTTTACGCGCGCCAGGCTGCTGCACAAAAAGCTGCGCAACACCTTCTTCTGTCAATTGACGGATTCCTTTTTCAAGCTGCTTGCTCTTCAACGGATCTTTATTCTCCAATTCTTTAAAGATCTCCGGCGAAAAACTCGGAATTCCTTTGAAATGCAAATCTTCCCCTTCCGAAAGTGTGTCGCCGATCTTGAAATTGCCGGTGTCGAATAAGCCAACCACATCACCGGGATAAGCATTCTCGATCAGCTTTTTTTCATTCGCCAAAAACGTGGTCGGATTTGCATAACGCACATTTTTTTTCAGGCGCGTGTGGTAATAAAATTTATTCCGCTCAAATTCTCCCGAACAAACACGCACAAAAGCAATCCTGTCGCGGTGATTCGGATCAAGATTGGCGTGAATTTTAAAAACGAAACCTGTAAATGGTTTTTCAGCTGCTTTTACTTCGCGCTCTTCTGCTTGTCGCGATGCCGGCGGAGGCGCAATTTCCAGAAATGTATCCAGCAATTCCTGCACACCGAACGTATTGATCGCGCTTCCGAAAAATAACGGGGCAAGCAATCCGTCGCGGTACAAGCCAGCATCAAAAGGTTCAAAAACACCTTCAATCAGCTTCACATCTTCCCGCAGCTTTATAACAAAATCTTCATTTACATATTTCATTATTTCATCACCAAAAACATCATTGATCTTGATGCCAGGCTCCGATTTTGCTGTTTTATGTGGCGTAAAAATATTCAGTTCTTTGTGATGCAGATTATACACACCGCGAAACGAGCTTCCTTTGCTTATCGGCCAGGAAAGAGGCGCAACAGCAATCTTCAGTTTCTCTTCAATCTCTTCAATCAGGTCAAACGGATCCTGCCCTTCACGGTCGAGCTTATTCACAAAAATCATCACCGGCGTATTGCGCATGCGGCACACATCCATCAGCTTCTGCGTTTGTTCCTCAACGCCTTTTACGCTGTCCACAACAAGAATAACCGAATCGACTGCTGTCAAGGTGCGGTAAGTATCCTCAGCAAAATCTTTGTGACCGGGAGTATCAAGAATATTGATACGTTTTCCGCCATATTCAAAAGCCATCACAGAAGTAGAAACCGAAATTCCCCGCTGCTTTTCAATCTCCATAAAATCGGAAGTTGCGGTCTTTTTAATCTTGTTGCTTTTCACTGCGCCCGCTGTCTGAATCGCGCCGCCAAAAAGCAGGAGCTTCTCGGTAAGCGTGGTTTTCCCGGCATCAGGGTGACTGATAATGGCAAATGTTCTTCTGCGTTCTATTTCCTGCTGTGGCGTCATTGCTTTGGTTGGCGGTTACTTTCTTTGAGGCGGCAAAATTAACAATTAATAATGGGCAGATTAATAATTAATAATGTTGTTTGGGCGTGTCCCCCACAGAATTGTGGGGGGGCGGGCTATTCGTTGCAAGTCCTCTCACTTTTAGGCCCGGCTTAGTTCAGCCGGCCCTAAAAGCAATCCGGGCTTTACACTGCTATCCCTCACGCAAAAAAAAACAACAATTCACAGGTAAGATTTTTCCCGAAACACGTTCGAAATTTTCAATTATTAATCTGCACATTATTAATTTGCACATTACCTTCGCCCCATGAAAATAGCTTTGCTCGGATACGGAAAAATGGGTAAAACCATTGAAGCCATCGCTCTTAAACGCGGACATACAATTGTATTAAAGCTCGATAAAGACAACGCTGAAACCGTAACGGATGCTGAATTTAAAGCTGCCGATGTAGCTATTGAATTCAGCACACCGGATACTGCAGTGTCGAATATTCTTCGTTGTTTTTGCAATGGTGTTCCTGTTGTCGCGGGCACTACAGGCTGGCTCGGGCGAATGGAAAATGTAAGATCAGAATGTGCGTCGCGTGAAGGTGGATTTTTCTATGCGTCTAATTTCAGCATTGGTGTGAATTTATTTTTTCGCCTCAACGAAAAGCTGGCGAAAATGATGAAGCCGTATTCTGACTACAAAGTAACGATGGAAGAAATCCATCACATTCATAAGCTCGATTCGCCAAGCGGTACTGCCATCACATTGGCAAAAGGAATTATTTCGAATACCGATTCGCTGGCAGATTATAAAGATTATCCCGGCGAATTTCCATCTCAGTTTCCGGTTGGTGAATTGCCAATCCATTCCAAACGCATCGGTGAAGTTCCGGGAACGCATTCCATCAATTACACT
>JALYQL010000078.1 GCA_030855855.1 Bacteroidota bacterium
GTGTAAGTACGCCCGCGTTTGCAGAAGCGCAGACTGTATCATCAACTGTAACAGCTCCGCCGACAGATGGCGCATCAACTGTAATGGTGACGATCGTAGAAGTATCCGCAGGACAAACACCACTCGCAACAATAACGTGGAATAAGGTGGTGTCGATAAGATTCAGGTAGTTATAAGTATTGCTGGTGTTCGCGATGGATGACCATGTGAGTCCGTTATCTACCGAGCTTTCCCATTGTGTGATAGAACCGTTGAAACCAACAAGCGTTAATGTTCCGGCATTCGCGCCTCCGCAAACAGTTGCATCGGAATAAAGTGTTCCGCCGAGCGCCTGTGGTGTTACGCTGACAGTTGCCTGCGCGGAATAGATCTGCGAGCAGGTGCCGCTTTTCACCAGTGCGCGGTAGATTGTTGCGGTGGTGATATTATTATAAGCTTGTGTAGTTGTCGTGTTAATGATGGTGATCCATGTAATACCACCGTCAGTAGAATATTCCCACTGAATAACGTTTCCGACATTCGAACCAAGCGTTAATGTTCCGGAATTTATTCCGCTGCAAACTGTTGATGCAGTAGGAGTGATTGTTCCACCCACAGAAACAGGATCAACGATAACCGTATCTTCTATAGCTGTATCGCTTGAGCAAACTCCGCTCTGTACAATTGCATGGTAATACGTTGTAAGCGTAAGATTGGTGTACGATTCGGTTGTGGTTGTATTTGCTATCGGTGTCCATGTAATATGATCGGTAGTAGATTCCCAACCTAAAATAGATCCTATTTGTCCGCTGAGCGTTAACATTCCGCTGTTTCCCGCAGCACAAACTGTGGAACCACCGGAAATTACTCCTCCAACTGAAGTCTGATCAACCGTTACTGTTGCCGTGGCTGAATAGGCTGAAGTGCAACCTGCATTTTGCGACAATGCGCGATACATGGTGGTCTGAGTAAGGTTCGAATAATTATTTGTTGAAGTAGTGTTCGCGATGATGGTCCATGTTACACCACCGTCGATCGAGAATTCCCATTGTGTAACCGTTCCGTTGCTTCCGCTTAATGTAATTGTTCCGGCATTTATTCCTGTACAAACGGAAGAAGACGCTGGAGAAAGTGTTCCGCCAATTGTTGCTGTTACTACATTGACAGTGGCTGTATCAGAATAGGCTACAGAACAAGGAGCGCTTTGAACTCTTGCCCTGTATAAACGTGTCGCTACGAGATTAAGATAATTCTGTGTGGCAGTTGTATTGGCAATGTTTGTCCATGTCACACCATTATCGATGGAAAATTCCCAGCGAACTACGTTTCCGGTTCTTCCGCTTAAGGTTAATGTTCCGGAATTGCTTCCGCTGCAGACTGTAGAAACTGCGGGAGTTATAGTACCGCCAACAGAGGTCGGATTAACTGTGATAATTACCACCGAAGAATAAGTTGAAGCGCAGGATCCGCTTTGCACCAGCACGCGATATCTTGTTGTTACTGCAAGATTCGTGTAAGTCTGGCTTGCAGTAGTATTGGCGATATTGATCCAGGTAATTCCACCGTCAATTGATCGTTCCCAACGCACAATGCTTCCCGTTCTTCCGGTCAATGTAAGTGTTCCGCTGTTGACGCCGCTGCAGACTGTTGCGCTGCTGTTCAATGTTCCGCCCACTGTTGCAGGATCAATGGTCATACTTGCCACAGATGAATTGGCAATAACACATCCTCCGTTCTGAACCACTGCACGATAAAGCGTAGGAATCGTTAAATTCGAATAGGCCTGCGTAGTTGTAGTATTACTGATATTAATCCATGTCGTTCCTCCGTCTGTGGAATACTCCCAACGAAGTACACTACCAGTATGCCCTGATAAGGTAAGAACGCCCGAATTGCCGGAAAGGCAAACGTTTGTTCCGCCAGCTACGGTTCCGCCCACACTTGTAGCTGTGTTCACTACTATATACCCCGTAAAGGCATCATTTGTAGGATTTACATCTCCTGCAAGAGACACCGTTCCGTTAAATGTATAGCTGCCTGGTGTAGAAAGATTGGCTTGCGTTGTGAATGTGTAGTTGAATGTCGAATTGGAAAGCAGTGTCGCTGCCAATGTTACAAGCTCCGTTACCGGCCCGCCTGCATTAATGGTGTACGACACATTAAAGCTGGTTCCCGCGGGTAGAGTGTTCCCGAAGTTAAATATCCGGATTGTGACATTTTCCGTGGCAGTCAGCGCGCAACCACTGACCGGTGCGGTAATCGCGGTTACCGAGAGGTCATTTTGTGCCAGTGCAGCACTTGAAAAAATGGTCGCGAAGGCGAGGAGGGTAAGTATTCTCTTCATATGATGTTAAGGTTCGTGCTAAAGGTTAGGCGATTTATGGGGTAATGCCTGTTTCCATCTGTTTACTGCCAATAATGCGGGCGAAGGTATCTGGTCAACTATGAATGACCAAATTTTAACAAAAAATTTCGCTGGCATACTAGGTGTGTTGTCGGGGCATACGTGCCTTTATACTCCGATCGGGGGTCGAGGGTTACGGTTGGGGGTTAAATAAACAGAACTGGTGATTTGCAATAAGGTGGTTATAATCAATGCGTAAGAATAACCTGGCGGGTCAACCGGGAATCTTCTGACGTTATATTAATGAGGTAGCTTCCGGGAGCAATTCCGCTGAGGTCAAGCAAACGGCTGTTATTACCGGGGAGTGCCATTTCTTTCCCGAAGCGTTTCACCTCGCGGCCGGAAATATCAGTCAGGATGATCTCCACCTCTGCCATTCCCTCCATTGTGTAGGTTACATAACAATTGCCCGCGGCAGGATTCGGGTAAACCGAAGAAGAAGAGATCAGCTGCTGGTGATCTTCTACTCCAACCTGCGGAACTGAATTGTTATATACGTCACGGTAAATAACATTTGTAATTACCTCGGCATTAAACAAAATCTGCGCATCGATCTCCAACACCGGAACCCTGATGCCGTTGACCAGCCATTTATATTCAATTTCCAACGGACGCTGAATCGAAAATCCGGTAACGCTGTCCAATGAAACAGTGTCAATCCTTTGAATGACAGAAACCACACGCAGCGACATAAATGTGCCGTAAGGAGTAGCTATGACACCCCATCCGTCTACATTATTTTCGCGGTGAATAGTCTGGCCGATGTAGGGCAATGGTGGAAAATTGATTGCGTAGGCCGCGTCCGAAGTGTCCATATCTCCATAATTCAAAGGAAAGCGGTATACATAATCGTTGGAAGTGAAAACTACCGGAATTGTAAAGGTGGTAAGAGGTGTGTATTGAAAGCTCAATCCGTTCTGGCGGTAACCGCTTGATCCATTCTTGAAATAATCGATGAACGAGGAAGGCACATTTCCGATTACTGGCAGGGAATCGGGTGTCGGATTCAGAAATGACACGGATGAAAGGAAGTTAAAAGGAATAGATGAAGGTGCTTCGAAGCGATAAAGCTGCTGGGCAATAGGTGTAAGTGCTGAAAAATCCCAGAAATAATTGGGGCCGGTAAGCGTGTGGTCAATTGAACCTACACCGGCGGCAAAGCTCATGTGAATACTATCGCCTGAGTTGGGCATATCATTCTGACCGATAGTGATCTGGGAAATTGCAGGGAGTGATGCGAAGCAAGCAGCAAAAGCAAGTAAAGTTGTTTTCATCAGGGTCTAATTACAGCCTAAATGTACGAAATACGAAGTACGAAATACGAAGTACGAAATACGAAGTACGAATTACGAATTACGAAGTACGAATTACGAAATACGAAGTACGAAATACGAAATACGAAGTACGAAATACGAAATACGAAGTACGAATTACGATGTACGATTCCTGAAGCCTGCCAGCCTTTTATCACCCAATTTCCTGTTTTCCCAATTTCCCGGCCCCTCCCTAAGGATTCTGATCGTAAGTCTTGATATTATACGTGCCGCCTTTATAGGTAATGTCGGCATCAGCTGTAATCAAAGAGATGGTGGCCACTCCGTCTCCGTTGATCTTGATCCAGTATTTATAGGAATTGCCGCTGACACCGGAAATGGCGTTGAACTTAAACCATGTAATGCCATCTTCACTGGAGCGGCGCAGATCCGAGATTTTATAAAACTGCGCCTGGTCTACTTTGCCATCTTCGGTGAGTATATTATGTACCATAAATCCGTCCGAAAATGAAATGTCGAAAATCTCGTTGCATGTTTTCGCTTTCGACGCACCATCATCTGTATCATAATACGTAGTGGCCTGGAAAGTTAATCCTTTCAGTTCAACGTATTGCGCATGCGCCGAAACAGCCACGAGGACGAAAAGAGCGAGGAGAATTTTTTTCATTGTTTTTCTTTTTTTCAAATTTATCAAAGAATTTCTTCTTAAAATTTTCGTTTCATTTTTAGATGAACAACTTATTAACAGAAAGGTATTCCACGCTTGCTTTTATCGCAGGTAACTTGTTGTTTTTATTTAGGTTTGCTTAAGACGAAATCTTATTTGAAGAGCATATTCACATCCGTAAATACCAGGTGAAATACTGATTTACAAATGCCGGAACATTTATTCGTCGCAAAGAAAATCCGTTTCCTCCTTTCATTAACAAAAACCGCCACTTATTAACAAGCGATGCGGTTTCCAGCGATTCCCTTCGTAATTTTAAGGCACAAAATTCAGCGTTCCCCTTTTCCTTTTTAATCAGCACTTATTAATCCGGTTTCCCTGTGCAATTCAATCACCTTCACGTTCATACGCAATTCTCTCTCCTCGACGGGGCGGCCAGCATTTCCAGCCTTTATAAAAAAGCGGTCAAGGATAATATGCGCGGCATTGCCATCACGGATCATGGAAATATGTTCGGCGCTTTCAAATTTGTTGCCGAAGCACAGAAATATAACACCGCTGAAAATCCGAATACAATAAAACCGATTGTCGGCTGTGAATTTTATCTCGTTGAAGACCACGAAAAAAAATCATTTACCCGAGATGAAAAAGACATTCGTTATCACCAGCTTTTTCTTGCAAAGAACGCAGAAGGATATGCCAATCTCGTAAAGCTCTGCTCTCTCGGCTATACGCAAGGCATGTATGGAAAATATCCGCGTATCGATAGGAAAATGGTTTTGCAATACCATAAAGGACTTATCGCTACAACCTGTTGTCTTGGTGCCGAAGTTCCGAAAGCGATCATCAGAAAAGGAGAAGCGGAAGCTGAAAAAGTTTTCAAATGGTGGCTCGATCTTTTCGGTGAAGATTATTACATCGAATTACAACGTCACAGCATTCCTGAGCAGGACCAGGTGAATGAAGTGTTGCTGAAATGGGCGATCAAATACAATGTAAAAACAATTGCTTCGAACGATTCGCATTATGTGAATGTTGAAGATTCGAACGCGCATGATATTTTACTTTGCATCAACACCGGCGAAAAACAAAGCACGCCGACGATGAAAGAGATGACCGACGATGATATGTCGTCGAAAGGAAAACGATTTGCGTTCTGGAACGACCAGTTTTATTTTAAGACAACGGAAGAGATGACGAATCTTTTCGCCGATGTTCCGGAAGCGATTGATAACACGAATGAAATCGTTGACAAGATCGAGCCGTTGAAATTAAAGCGTGATATTCTTCTTCCTAATTACAAAATCCCTGATGGATTTCTTGATCAGGACGAATACCTGAAGCATCTCACCTGGAAAGGCGCAGCAGGACGTTATTCAGAAATGACTGCGGAGATCGAAGAGCGCATCAACTTCGAATTGTTCACGATCAAAACAATGGGATTCAGCGGATACTTTCTCATCACGCAGGATTTTATCAATCATGGAAAAGACATTGGTGTTTTAATCGGACCCGGCCGTGGTTCTGCGGCAGGATCTGTTGTGGCGTATTGCACGGGAATTACCAACATCGATCCGATCAAATACAATTTGCTTTTTGAGCGTTTCTTAAATCCCGATCGTAAGTCAATGCCCGATATCGATACGGATTTTGATGATGAAGGTCGCCAGCGTGTGATCGATTACGTGGTGGAAAAATACGGCCAGAACCAGGTTGCACAGATCGTCACGTACGGAACGATGGCGGCGAAAATGTCGATCAAAGATGTTGCACGTGTGATGGATCTTCCGCTCGACCAATCGCTGATGCTTACGAAGCTGGTTCCAGATAAACCGGGAACAGAATTGGGAAGAATTCTGAATGCGCCGATGGAGGGACCGAAATCGCTGAAGGAAGTGGAGCAGCTCGGCGGCGATGATATTGAAAACATCAAAAAGCTGCGCGCGATCTATGCGGGAAAAGATCTTGCTGCAAGTGTTTTGAAAGAAGCGTTGGTGCTCGAAGGTTCTGTGCGCGGTGTGGGTGTTCACGCAGCCGGAATTATTATCGCGCCGCGTGATCTTACGGATCTTATTCCTGTTGCTGTTTCAAAAGACTCTAAGCTGTGGCTTACGCAATACGACGGAAAAGTAATTGAAGATGCCGGCGTAATTAAAATGGATTTTCTCGGATTAAAAACGCTCACCATTATCCGTGACGCGTTGCGCATGATCAAAGAAAATCACGGAATTGATATTGACATTAACACCATTCCGCTCGACGATCAGAAAACATTTGAATTATACCAGCGCGGCGAAGCGAATGGAACTTTCCAGTTTGAGTCTGTAGGAATGCAGAAATACCTGCGCGAATTAAAACCGGATAAGTTTGAAGATCTCATCGCGATGAATGCTTTATATCGCCCGGGTCCGATCGAATACATTCCGAAATTCATTCTGCGTAAACATGGCCGCGAACCGATCACTTATGATCTTCCGGAGATGAAAGAATATCTCGAAGACACTTACGGGATCACCGTTTACCAGGAGCAGGTGATGTTGCTTTCCCAGAAGCTCGGCGGATTTACAAAGGGCGATGCCGATGTGCTGCGCAAGGCGATGGGAAAAAAAGACAGGGCCACGTTGGATAAGATGAAAGGAAAATTTATCGACGGAACAAAAGCAAAAGGTTTTGATTCTAAGATTTGTGAAAAGATCTGGACCGATTGGGAAGCGTTTGCGCAATATGCGTTCAACAAATCGCATTCTACCTGTTATGCGTTTGTCGCTTACCAGACCGCTTACCTGAAATCGCATTATCCTGGCGAATACATGGCTTCGGTGCTCACGCATAATCTTGGGAATATCGAGAAGATCACATTCTTCATGGAAGAAGCACGTCGCATGGGCGTTCCTGTTTTAGGCCCGGATGTGAATGAATCTGAAATTCATTTTTCAGTAAATAAAAGCGGGCAGATCCGTTTCGGCATGGGCGCTATTAAAGGTGTGGGTGAGAATGCGGCGCAGGCGATTATTTCTGAGCGCAAAGAAAACGGCCAGTATAAATCTGTTTTTGATTTAGTGCGTCGCGTGAATTTGCGTGCCGCTTCTAAAAAAACATTGGAAAATTTAGTCTTCGGTGGTGGAATGGATTCGTTCACGACATTGCACCGCGCGACTTATTTCAAGAATGAAGGTGAAGGCACTTCAACGTTTCTCGAAAAAATAATCCGTTTCGGGCAGGCGCACCAGGATGGAAAAAATTCTTCGCAGGTTTCTCTTTTTGATTCTTTTGGCGACGATGGTGAAATTGACATGCCGGAACCACCCATCCCGTCTTGCGACGAATGGGGCCGCATGGAAAAGCTGAAAGCCGAAAAGGATGCGATCGGAATTTATTTGTCGGGCCACCCGCTCGATGATTACAAAGTGGAGATGACGAATTTCTGCAAGCATAAAATCACGGAGCTGAAAGATCTTCCAAAATGGCGCGGCCACGAATTGATCGTCGGCGGAATGATCACGAGCGTGCAGCATAAAATGACGAAGACAGGAAAACCCTTCGGCACATTTTTCCTCGAAGATTACAACGAGTCGCATGAGTTCGCTTTATTCGGAAGCGATTATGTTGATTTCAAAAAATATATTCTCACTGCAGGACTTTTTGTGCTGGTGAAAGGTGTTGTGCAGGCGCGTTTCGGCCAGGAAGACAATCTCGAGTTTAAAGTCAAGAGTATGGATCTGCTCAGCGAAATTCTCGAGAAGCGTGTAAAAACTTTCACGATCAATCTTCCATTAACATCAATCAATGACGATCTCATTTCGCGCGTTCAAACGATTGTCAGCAAACATCCGGGAAATGCATCGCTGCGTTTTGTGGTGATGGATACTGCCGAGAACATGAAGATTGAATTGCCTTCGAGGAAATTGAGGGTGAAAGCGGAGAATGAATTGTTTAATGAATTGGATGCGTTGGTGCCTGAGGGGGGATGGAAGTTGAATTGAGGCCTCGATACATTCCGTCAGGCCTCGATACATTCCGTCAGGCCTCGATACATTCCGTCAAAGAAATATTGCATCGTGGAGAAAAATTTGTTTGACGGAACACTCGGTCTGACAACATTTAGTCAGGCCTCGATACATTCCGTCAAAGAAATATTGCATCGTGGAGAAAAATTTGTTTGACGGAACACTCGGTCTGACAACATTTAGTCAGGCCTCGATACATTGCAAGGAACTTTTAGATTTTATTTCTTGAGAATTTCTTTTTTCGGGATAAGCCGGGCAATTCAAGTTTTTTATGTTCGATTAAGGCTATTTTCTTGGCTCTTGACCAACGCTTGATTTGCTTTTCTCGTGCAATGGCGTTGTTTATGTATTTGTTTTCTTCAATGTAAACTATTTCTACCGGGCGGCGATAAGAAGTATAGGAGCCTTCGTTAATTCCATCATCATGCTCCTGCTTACGGCGTTTAAGATCATTTGTAACGCCCGTATAAAACGAGCCATCAGAACAAAGCAAAATATAAACACTGTAAACCATAACTAACAATATTATCCAATACCTAATTCTTGCGGTGCATATCTACTGCAATTGAATTGTCAGACCGAGTATTTTCATTTTAACGGAAAACAAACGCAAGCCAAAAATTCAATTAACAAAACACACTACTGTGCAATTGAATTGTCAGAGCAAGTATTCAATTTTAACGAAAACAAACACGAGCCAAAAATTCAATCCAAAATTCAATTAACAAAACACACTACTTCTGCAATTGAATTGTCAGAGCGCCCGATCTTAGTGAAACAAACGCAAGCCAAAAATTCAATTAACAAAACACACTACTTGTGCAATTGAATTGTCAGAGCGCCCGATTTTAACGAAACAAACGCAAGCCAAAAATTCAATTAACAAACCACACTACTTGTGCAATTGAATTGTCAGACCGAGTGTTCCGCTTTAGCCAAAGCAAGCGCGAAGCCAGCAAAAATCAATCAAAGCGGAATGTATCGAGGGCTCAGCCCAACAATGTCTTCTTAGCAGCCGCCAATATCGCAAATGCTTCTTCACTCGTAGGCGCTTCTGCGTACGTGCGCAGCACTGGCTCTGTTCCACTCGCGCGGATCATGATCCAGACTTCGTCGTCGATGAAATATTTCCAGCCGTCGAGATCGTCCATGCGTTTTACTTTGTATTTGCCGAACGCGGTGTATTTTCCGGATTTACAATTCTCTACTACTTTATTTTTTACTGCTTCATCCAAATGAAGATCGACGCGCTCGAAAGCGAATGGTCCTGTGATCTCGTACACTTCGGCGATTAATTCTTTCAGCGATTTTCCGCTCTTCGCCATAAATTCCCAGATCACCAATCCCATCCAGATACCATCGCGTTCGGGAATATGTCCTTTGATCGCGATTCCGCCGCTCTCCTCTCCTCCTACCAGCACATCTTCCTTCACCATAATTCCGCAAATGTATTTGAAGCCGATCTTCACCGTTTCCAATTCCAATCCGTAATGTTCACACATCTTTTTAATCTTCACCGTCGTGCTGAATGCGGTGCAGACTTTTCCTTTTTGCTTTTTATATTTTACGAGATAATGAATAAGCAAAAGAATGATGTGATGCGAATCAACAAAATTTCCTTTGTCGTCAAACAATCCGATACGGTCTGCGTCGCCGTCTGTGGCTAAACCGCAGTCGATATCACCTGCCACTTTTATCAGCTCTGCGAATTCCTGCAGGTTGCGTAAAATCGGTTCAGGCGCTTGTCCGTCGAAAGAAGGATTGTAATCGCAATGCAAAAATGTGGCATCAGGAAATAAGCGGCGCATTACATTTTGCCCGGCGCCATACATCGCATCGTAAGCAAGATTTAACCTGGAATTACGGATCGCATCGAGGTCGAAATTTTTCTCTACGTGAGCAACATATTCGTCTTCGAGATTGATCCATTCGAGTAAACCTTTTTTCTCAAAATCTTCGAGCTTCATTTCATCCAGCTTCGTAGAAGAATTTTCCGGGATCAAAGGTTCGATCTCCGAAGTTTTCTCCGGAGTAAGCGGTCCGCCGTAAGTTGCTTTCAGCTTAAATCCATTATAAGAAGGTGGATTATGGCTTGCAGTGATAATTACACCAAGTGAAGTTTTATAATTTCTTGCTCCGAGAGAAATCATCGGTGTGCTGACAAAATCTTTCGCGAGATAAACTTTGATGCCGTTGCTGCAAAGCACTTTTGCAACAGTTTCACAAAAAAGTTCGCCGGCAAAACGACAGTCATGTCCGAGGATTATACTTGGCTTGTCGAAGTTTTTTTTCAGCCATATCGCAGTTCCTTCGCTTAGGCGTGCGACATTTTCAACTGTAAAATCTTTTGCAATGATAGCGCGCCATCCGTCGGTGCCGAATTTAATCTGGTAGTTGTTCATAGGGAGGCAAAAGTAGTTAATTAGGGGCATTCTGGTGAAAAAAAGCGGCGGAAAAGGAGCGGCAGGGGCAGGGAAAAGGCGGCGGGGAAAATAGCGGCAGCGGCAGTTGGAAAAGCGGCAGGAAAAATAGCGGCAGCGGCAGTGGAAAGCGGCGGGGAAAATAGCGGTCACGATAAGCTATCAGGGGTTGGGAAAATGCTGCAAAATCAACACCGACATTAGCTTCGCGCTTTTCAGTAGCTTTGGTAGTAACACAGTTTCTCAGCCGCTATAGGTGAAAATCGCCACTCTTCCACTACACGCATCCCAAATGAAATTAATAACAACTATTTTTCTTCTCCTGGCAATTGGTCTTTTATCTTCCTGTTCATCTAACGAACCAAAAGAAACGACAGACTCCGTCAACACCGGCACAACCGACATTAAGAAAAACGACACGCTCCTCCCCTTTTCCGGCTATTGGGTGAATGAAGAATATTACAACAGCATCAATAAATTTAAATCGCCCAGAAAAGCACAGGACAACGGTGAGTTTATTTTTATTCCGGAGCGGGCGCTTAAACCTACGATGATGATCACGGGCTTTCATGAAGGAGGACCATACCTTGCTGTTGTCAAAGGCGCTGATGATTTCCAACTGTGGGAAATGCAGGATGATAGCCTAACCGGAAAATTAAATAACATCACGATCGTTGCGGAAAATAAAATAAAGATCGGCAACACCTCTTTTATTAAAATCAATCCGGAGGCTGATGATGAGCAGGGCGCGTTGGTTTTGGAAGAAATTTTATTCAAAGGAATTTATACAAACGCTGAAGGTGAAATAATTGAATTTAAAAACAACGGAGAAATTTCCGGACTTGCAGATTATCAAACTTATAAGCCTGTTATTGATTACATCGGTCCGGGAATGCAGGTTGACCAGGTTGGTTTTTCCAGACAAGGAAAAGAGCCGGAAATGTTTGGCTTTAAATTCAGCAACGATACTTTGAATATATACAAGCTGAATTGCACCACACGCGACGCTGCAAGCAAAGAATGCGCTGAAGTGGAATTCGGAAAATTGGCGTACCAGCTTTGGAGGAAAAAATAATTGAAAGTATGCTGATAAAACTTTTTTAATTTTTATTTGTCCTCGCTGTTAAGCTTTGCGGGTTTTCTTTCACTCCGGATTATGAAAAAGGAAGCCTGATGTTCGCGCCGGTTTTCTGGAGAGACGAACTGGGGAAATTTAAACGGGAGTAATATTAAATTTTATTTCCTGCTATTATTTCTACTGACACGGTTTATTGGTCTGTAGATGGGAATAAAACAATGAAATATACATTCATGGGATTTGAGACGGTGGGGATAAAAGACAAATCATATTCTGATTGTTTGAGGTTGGAGTTTAAGGAGGAATGGGGTGATCCTAAATACCCTCAATACATGGGTACGGTTTGGTAAGGAAGGTGTTGGGGTTGTGAAGTGGATCTGGACTATGGGGCGGGTTGAGGAGTTGCGGGAGTGAGTTGGGATTTGAGGTTTGAGATTAGCCGTTTACAAATGGATAGGGTGAAATAATTGGGTAACTTTCTAAATAATTAGCGCTACGATATAGCGCCTATACGGCCTAAATGGGTGGATAGGCGCTATATCGTAGCGGGTATATACTAGTTAGGCACAATAGTAAGGTAACAAAATGCAAATAGACAAATTTTCTGACAAATGGCTTTACCAAGACCACTCGAAAAGTGAAATTGGAATATGGGTGCGACATCTGAAATATTTTTATTTTGTTCGTGCTTGGGGTGGACATAACAATGACGGAGACAGATTTGTGGCGACTTTCGGTTTCGAAACTAAAGAAAACCTTCTCGAAACCCTAAACAGACTTGGGGTTAATGTAAGTTTTGTAGCCGCAGACGAACCTCAACCTATTCCGGGCGTGTCTTACCCTTCTGCAGATTATAGGAAATTTAAAATACTCGTAAAACAGTTTCCCGACATTGAACAACCGGGTATTACGACAATCAACAATTTGCCTTGTCATATTTACATAGGAGAAAACTATATCCAAATCTCAGTATCAGGGACTAAAGACGGAAATAGTTATCAAGTATCAAGCTCTGACTTTGAAGTGGCCCAAAGCCTAGAATTGTTTTTTGACACTTCATCACCAAATTTGGAACGACATTTTGAAATAGAAAAAAACGCTGCGTGTATTTCTCGTACAAAATATCCAGAACTACTCGAAGAAGGAACTTCTGTGCCTTTCAGCACCTTTCCAAAAGCGGGACTG
>JALYQL010000021.1 GCA_030855855.1 Bacteroidota bacterium
TTCTGTTTCACACGCACGCCACGCTCTGTCTGTTCAACGGTGCAGCATTCGTTTACACCATCATGCTCGAAGAACAGCACAAATTCTTCTTTGGCCGCCTGTGGGAGAAAAATCTCTTTTTCTTTCAGCGTTTCCAGCGGACGCACATCATACGCCATGATCCACGGAAGCGGGATGTGTGCGACGCTCGGCAAAAGGTCGGCCATGTAAACTACTGTTTTTCCTTTGTAAGAAATAACAGGATGCATCATTTCACCGGTGTGTCCGCGTGTCCAAAGTGTTTTGAATCCCGGAATTAATTCTTCGCCTTCTTTCAGAAATTTCAGCTGACCGCTTTCCTGTATTGGCAGAATATTTTCTTTGAGGAAGCTTGCTTTTTCACGCGCGTTTGGTTTTGTCGCCCAGTTCCAGTGTTCTTCATTGCTCCAATAGGTCGCATTCGGAAAAACAGTTTCGAGCTTCGTGCGATCGCCGTTGTATTTAACGCTTCCGCCACAATGATCGAAATGCAAATGCGTCAAAAACATATCGGTGATATCTGAAAAATCAAATCCTTTTGCTTTCAGCGATTTTTCAAGCGATGCATTTCCATTCAGAAAATAATGTCCGAAGAATTTTGCATCCTGCTTGTCGCCCATGCCGTTGTCGATGAGAATCAAACGTTCTCCATCTTCCACAAGCAGGCAGCGCATCGCCCAGTTACATAAGTTATTTTCATCCGGAACATTTTCTTTGCTCCACAAACTTTTCGGAACAACACCATGCATCGCGCCACCGTCCAATTTGAAAAAGCCTGTTTCTATTGTGTGTAATTTCATAATACGTAGTGTTTAGTTCGAAGTATTTAGTTCGTAGAGGTTGTATATATAAGCTATCTCCGAACTAACAACTCCGAACTCTAAACTATTTCGGTTCCCAGGGATTTGTTGGTGGGGGTGTGGCTGGAGGAATATCCTGCGGCGGATCCTGCGGTGGTTTTTCGTAAGGGTTTGGTGTGTTTGGATTCCGATATGGATTTTGCTCGTAGGAATTCTGCTGGTATGGATTTTGCTGATATGGGTTTTGCTGGGAAGGATTCTGCTGATATGGGTTTTGCTGGTAAGGATTCTGCTGGTATTGCTGCTGAAAAGGTTGTTGCTGGTAATTCGGAAACGGATTGGCCTGGAAAGGAGGAATGGCTTGAGCAAGGTGTGTCTTGTCAGAATAGGTTTTTGTAACTCCTACAATTGACATAATGAGAAAGAAAATAAAAATGAGCATGGAGAACATGCCACCGCCGATTGCACCTCCTGAAGTAGCGCGGCTGGACAACAAATAACCATCTTCGTCTATACAATCGCATTTCGCCGCCGTCATAATGTAAACTGAAACGATGAGACCGATCACGCTCATGATGATTCCGGCAATATTAAGTATACGCATACTTTTGCTTTTTAGAAGGAGAGAGCTCCTGTTTCGTTTGGATTAAAGATAAAAGAAAAAATTACCAATTACGGAATTACCAATTGAAAAGCCCTACTCAGTCTGACATGAAGAGATTTCTCTCTTGTCCGAATGAGTCGAGAAGCGTATCGAAGGCGACTAACTGATAAGCGCGTCGGTTAAAATGCAAAAACGGGCGCATTAACAAGGTTTTGTTTATAAGAATACTATATCTGCAGGACTGATTTACTGCAATGGAATTAGCTTAGGGGAAATAATTTTACGATGCGAATTCATTTTATTGCGATTGGTGGAAGTGCAATGCATAATATGGCAATTGCGATGAAGCTGAAAGGAAATGCCGTAACAGGATCGGATGATGAAATTCTTGAACCTTCAAAGTCGAGGCTGGCGAAACATGGATTGCTTCCGGCCGAAATGGGTTGGAGGCCGGAAATAATTACAAAAGATATTGATGAAGTAATTCTCGGAATGCATGCCCGTGCGGATAACCCGGAGCTGATGCGTGCGCAGGAGCTGGGTTTGCATATTTTTTCTTATCCCGAATATTTATACGAGCAAAGTAAAAATAAAACACGCGTGGTGATCGGTGGAAGTCATGGAAAAACTTCTATCACTGCGATGGTGCTGCACGTTTTAAAACATTGCGGCATTGATTCCGATTATATGGTCGGGGCGCAGCTTGCAGGATTTGAAACGATGGTAAAAGTTACCGAAGAATCAAAGTTCATTGTGCTGGAAGGCGACGAATATCTTGCTTCACCTGTTGACCGCCGCCCGAAATTTCATCTTTATCATCCGCACCTTGCATTGCTCAGCGGAATTGCGTGGGATCATATAAATGTATTTCCCACTTTTGAAATTTACATTGAGCAGTTTAAAATCTTCATCGACCTGATTGAACAAAATGGCACGCTTGTATATTGCGAAGCCGATGAAGTGCTGAAGAGCGTTTGTGAAAAAGCAAGACCTGATATTCAGCTAAAACCTTACAATGTTCCCCGGCACGAAATTATAAATGGTGTAACCTTTTTATTATGTCACCCTGAGCGACAGCCGGAGGGGGGCATAATAAAAATTCCTTTGCTCATCTTCGGTGATCATAACCTGATGAACCTTGAAGGAGCACGTTTGCTTTGCAACGGAATGGGCGTAACCGACGACCAATTCAATGAATCGATCCAATCGTTCAAAGGAGCTGCACGGAGATTGGAACTGGTGCGTAAAGAAGGAACATTTTCCTGCTTTAAAGATTTCGCGCATTCGCCTTCCAAATTAAAAGCAACAACTGCCGCCGTCAAAAAACAATTTCCCGGAAGAAAAGTGGTTGCCTGTATGGAGCTGCATACATTTTCTTCTCTGACATCCGATTTTTTGAAAGAATACAATGGCTCGATGAATGCTGCTGATGAAGCAATCGTTTATTTCAATCCGCATACCATTGCGCATAAAAAGCTGGAGCCAATTTCTGAAGAGCAGGTGAAAGAAGCTTTTGCAAGAGACGATCTGAAAGTTTCTACAGATTCAAAAGCGCTGGTGGAGGAATTGAAATCGCGGAATTGGAATAATTCTGTTTTGTTGCTGATGACGAGCGGAAATTTTGATGGAGTTGATTTTGCTGTGCTGGCGGATTCGCTTGCTGTTTAGCTGAAGGATGTTTTGCCACCAAGGCGCCAAGGCACGAACAAAACTTTGTGTCCTGGTGCCTTGGTGGCAATTTTTATGCAGCTCGTTTTCCCCGAAGTCTGAAAATAATCGTCACCAGCACGATGATAGCAAAGCCCAAAAGAATGTTGGGTAGGGTATAGAGCTTTGCAGTATCGAAGATATGTTGCTTTGTGAAATTGTCGAGGATCAGAGGAATGTCATCTTTATGTCCCTTCTCGATATTAGTACGGACCAGAGCATTCACATCTGTATGTGTTATGGCAATGAAAAATCCGATGAACCAAAACAATACGATGAGTACCATTGTAATGCCGCCTGCTTTCAGACAGCCTTTAAATTCAGGTACGACCAAACGTTGATTACGTGAATAAATTTTAATGCTCATATAGAGGCAGGTGAAATAAAGGATTTGCGGGCTATAAAAAAGCAGCATATCCAATGTTCCGGTATTATCGCCCATTGAACGCATAATCGAAAAAAATTGCAAAAAGCCTATCACAATTCCACCAACAAATCCAATTAAAACAGATGATCTCAATTTTTTATTTTTTTTTGCGTGAGCGATAGAAGCGGTTACCCCGGAGTCCCCACAGTTTTGTGGGGACGAGGAGTAAAAGCGGATAGCACGACCCACAATTTCTGTGGGGCACGCCCTAAAAGTTATTTTAATCGGTAATCAGGTAATTGGTAATCTTTTTTACCCGTTCATCGAAATCAAAAACTCTTCGTTCGATTGGGTATTTTTCATTGTCGATTTTAAGAAATCCATTGCTTCCTGCGGGTTCATATCGGCAAGGTGATTGCGAAGGATCCAGATGCGCTGCTGCATTTCTTTGTCCATCAACAAATCATCGCGACGAGTAGAAGATGAAACAAGGTCAATAGCAGGGAACACACGCTTATTCGCGAGTTTGCGATCGAGCTGCAATTCCATATTACCGGTTCCTTTGAATTCCTCAAAAATTACTTCATCCATTTTCGAACCGGTATCGATCAACGCGGTTGCGATAATAGTAAGTGATCCGCCGCCTTCAATTTTACGCGCAGCACCGAAGAAACGTTTTGGCTTCTGCAATGCATTTGCTTCCACACCACCCGATAAAACTTTTCCGGAGGCAGGCTGAACTGTATTGTATGCACGCGCAAGACGTGTGATGGAATCAAGAAGAATAACCACGTCATGCCCGCACTCTACCATACGTTTCGCTTTTTCCAAAACGATATTGGCGATTTTCACGTGACGATCTGCAGGCTCATCGAAAGTAGAAGCAATAACTTCCGCTCTTACGCTGCGTGCCATATCTGTAACCTCCTCCGGACGCTCGTCGATGAGCAGGATCATGAGGTACGCTTCAGGATGATTGTCAGCAATCGCGTTTGCAACTTCTTTCAACAAAATTGTTTTACCGGTTTTTGGCTGCGCAACAATTAGTCCGCGCTGTCCTTTTCCGATCGGTGTAAACATATCCACTATGCGCATGGACATATTTGTTTTTGATTTTCCGGTTCCGCAGAGATTGAATTTTTCTTTCGGAAAAAGCGGTGTTAAGAAATCAAACGGCACACGGTCGCGCACAAATGCAGGATCACGTCCGTTGATTTTGTCCACTTTTACCAACGGAAAATATTTTTCGCCTTCTTTCGGCGGACGGATAGCGCCTCTTACTGTATCGCCGGTTTTGAGTCCGAATAATTTGATCTGCGATTGCGAAACGTAAACATCATCAGGAGAATTCAGGTAATTATAATCCGACGAGCGGAGGAATCCGTAACCATCAGGCATAATTTCGAGCACACCTTCAGCAACTACTACGTTGTCGAAATTGTACATTTCTTCCATCGGCTGTTTCTGTTGAAAAGGCTGGCGGTTGAAATCTCCCGGTGTATTTTGGTTTTGATTCTGAGTATTCTGCGGCTGCTGAAAATTCTGGCGCTGCTGAAAATTCTGTTGATTCTGATTCTGGTTTTGATTCTGGTTGAATGGCTGACGCTGCTGTGGATTCGGCGTTGGCGACGGCGTTGTATTTTCAACCGGTTTATTTACTTCAGGTTTTGCAGTTTCATTTTGCTCGCCTGTTTTCGGAAAATCTTTGCCCATCTGTGCCTGGATAAAAGCGGGCGGCTGGTTGTATGCAGGCGGCGCGGGCGGAGGCGGGGTGTTTTTGTTGTAAGTATTCGGAGTTGGATTTGGCTTTTGAAAAGGCTTTGGATTCGGCAGGTTACGGAAACTATCTGCAGGCTTTTGGTGCGGACGATTTTGCGGGGCAGGAGGAGTAGCCGGAGTTTTTACAGGCGCATCGCTTATGATCGCGCTAAGGTCGGGCTCAGGAAGCTTTGTTTTCTCTTCCGGTTTTTTCGCTTCTGTTGCTTCGAGGTCTACGAAACGTGAATCCACTTTTGATTCTTCGTTGAATAATGCCGGTGCTTCTTCAGACTTTGGTTTACGTCCTCTTTTCGGCTTATCGCCCGAATCTTTTGGTGCATCTTTTGCTCCACTCATAGCCTGTTGGTCTAGAATTTTGTAAACGAGTTCCTGTTTTTTAAGTGTTTCAAACTTTGGAATGGCAAGCTCTTTCGCAATTTCACGGAGCTCCCCGACCAGTTTGCTGTTCAGGTCAATAATGTCGTACATGTGATAAATTAGAAATGAATAAAAATTTTAATTGGTTTGTTTTTTTGAATGGAAATTAACGTGGTGGTAGAGGAGGGAATAGAATTATTCCACGCATTAGAATGAATATTGTTTATTTCTGCATACTGTTTTGAAGATCTTTTTTTTGGGAATCGAAAACCCTGAAGAGGTTTTCCTGCACGAATACTATGCTGCAATAATACGAAGATTATTCTGATCCAACAGCATTTTAAACTTTTTTTTAGCGTTTTGAAGGGTCGTCCCGAATAGGTTTCTTTGTGGTAACAAATGCTGTTATTATGATACAACGTGTTCAGACTGTTTTTCTTGCTTTGGTGGTGGTGCTTTTTGTAGCGCTGCTATTTATCCCGGTTTACCAGGTGAATCCGGCCACACAGATCGATGACCAGGCTAATGGAAATCTGCTGCACAATCCATTGCTGCTGCTGCCAATAGCTTTCCTGACTTTGCTCGCTGTTATCGCCATTTTTATGTATAAAAACAGGCCGATGCAAATTAAAATCTGCCGCGCCGGCCTTATTATTTCACTTCTTACCGCAGTAAATGCAATTATATTCCCGCAGTTTTTTCTGCATGGTATTCCCAAAGAAAATATAATGGTAACGAACGGCGCGTATTTATTGCCTGTCAATATTATTCTTTTTGCGTTGGCCGCATACAGAATCAAAAAGGATGAAGATCTTGTAAAAGCGGCTGACCGGTTGAGGTAATTTTTTTTAATCACATTTATGATACAGCGTGTACAAACCATTTTTCTTGCATTAATAATTCTGCTGTTTGCCATGCTGTTTTTTCTGCCGGTTTACAAGCTCACTATAACTATCGATGGTATACCTATGATCTCGTTCAGATCGTTGGGCAGGCTTTCTTTGTTGTTAGCAGGCACAGGTTTGGTCGCACTGCTGGCAATGGTTGCCATTTTCCAATATAAAAACCGCAAGAAACAACTTTTAATTGTCAATATCGGTATGATCTTGTCGCTTCTTGTATTCACACTTTGTATTGCCTTTCCCGATGTTTTCTCCGATGCAGTTGCTATTACAAATCATCCGCCCGTCACCGGTTACAGCATCGGCACTTTTCTCATAGCATTATTTCCCGCGCTTTTTTTCTTCGCCGGACGTAAGATCAAAAAAGATGAAAAGCTGGTGAAGGATGCAGATCGGTTG
>JALYQL010000152.1 GCA_030855855.1 Bacteroidota bacterium
CGTAAAAAAAGCGTCCCGGTTTAACCGGGACGCTTTCGTTTTTTGTTCAATGAAAATTATTGAATCATCATTTTCTTTGTCGCCACGCGCTCGTTATTGTTTGTCACTTCCACGAGGTACATTCCGCTGGTAAACATACTGCGGTCAAGAATAATAATGCTGCGTTGTAATGCCGATTCGCTGTAAACCACTTTTCCGTTGAGGTCGTAAACGTTTACGGAAAGATTTTTCAATCCGACAGAAGCGAAATGATCAAGACGGATAACAGCTTCGTCAGTAACCGGGTTCGGGTATACATTCAGCTCCAGCGTCTGTTCAATGGCGCTGTGTGTAGAAAGTGGTGAGCCGCCTTCAAGAAGGAATACAGTCTGGTCAGCAGGAATAACAAGGCTCTGGTCAACAATTCCGGAAGGCCAGATTACAACAACAGAATCAATCTGTGTTGCAGTGCCGAGTCCGAAATGCACCGTGAATGTATTGTGCAGACCATAACCTTCGCCTGAACGAACTTCGCGCACCTGGACGCCCCATGCGCCATAAATTTTCACAATAGCGCCGATGCCGTTCTTATTGCTCATGCCGGTTGTTGCGCCGCCGGTGAGGTTAAATTTAACCCAGTGATTTGTGTTGCCATTATTCGGACAATCATTCATCCACAAACGATCGTTGCGGGAAGAGGAAGGAGTGATGTAAAGATTGCAATAAGACGCATACATATCCATAAATCCGTCGTTGTTCAGATCACCCACCGCGAAGCTGCGAATGTCATTTGTGCCGTAAACAAAGGGATTAGACTGAACAGTGAATGTTCCGTTACCATTTCCTTTGTAGAGGAAATGTTCATCACCTGATATCATAAGATCAAGATAGGTATCATTATCAAAATCATAGAACATAGCGGTTTCACCGAACCATGTGGTAGGATTTGCAATGCCGGAAGTTGACATTGTATCAGTAAATACACCGCTTCCGTTATTGATCATCAACTTGCCATTTACAGTCTGGTTGAGCACAAAAGCATCCATGTCGCCATCGTTATCGATATCGCCCCATGCAGTGCTCCAGCCTTGCTCGCCATCACGAAGATTCGTCCAGTTGGTGACATCCTGCGTGTAAGTTCCGTTCCCGTTATTGATAAATACCTGGTCGATACGGCGTGCATCGGCCGAGTTGGTGACACCTTGGCGGCAATGTGTGATCATAAGGTCGATAAGTCCGTCAGCGTTTACATCTGTGAAGAGGGACGCGTAATTACCGCTGTTATCAGAAGCAGGAACCTGTGTCATGTCGATCAGGGCCTGGTTAAAAACCCAGCCGCCCGGCGCGCCATTTCCCTTGTAAATTTTCGGCATTCCGATATCATGATCAATGAAAAGATCAAGGTAACCGTCATTATCAATATCAGCGAAATTGCAGCCTTGTGTGAACACATTTCCGCCACCATAAATAGTAGTCATGTTCTCACGCGTATAGCTGGTGCCGGTAGCATCAGCTGTCAGTAAATATCCGCTTGTGCTGCTGCCCTGAAAAACGTCATTAAATCCGTTATTATCATAATCGCCGATGCAAAGTCCCCACGGGCTTCCGAAAGTGATTCCCGGAAAATGGGATTCGGTGAACATGGCATTAGGCATTTGCTGGTAATTGATTACCAGTCTTATATTATTACTGTCACGCACAATATCATCTTTACCATCATTATTCATATCACTGATTCCGATCACATTTCCACTGTGGAAGACGCTGCTCGGGAGAAGCGCTGTCTGATTGGTGAAAGGGATGGATTGTGAATGTGCAGTGAAAGGTAAAACTGCAGCTGTGCCCATTAAGAAACAGCCGGTAAGTAGTTTTTTAATCATTTTGTGTTGGTTTAGAATTTACGAGATTAGGAATAAAAGCCCAGAATATCAAGCTATTAGAAAGATTTTATTCCTTAAAATGTTTCCGTAACTTTAAGGCTCAATTTTCCCCGATAAGGATGGCTAAAAAGTACTTTTCCAGGTTCAAAACCTTCATTATTTCCTTTATTGCCGTGGTTCTTGTGGTCTGTATGGCCAATATGAACGTGCAAAAAGCAGAAGCAAGGAAGTTTCATTCTCCGGAAGAAACGGCCAGGCTGATTGATATGGTCCAGAGCCAGCCTTACGATACCAATACTTTTTTCGCCACCGGTGGACGTTGTGGCGGTTGCCATGGTCGCGATCCGAATGGCATTGCAATGGTTTCAGATAATGGCACCGACGTAAATATTATGGACGGATGGCAGGGCACAATGATGGCCAATTCGGCGAAGGATCCGTTCTGGAGAGCCAAAGTGAGCCACGAAATTTTAGTCAACCCGGGACTGCAGGTTGCCATTGAAGATAAATGCACAAGCTGCCACGCCCCAACCGGCCATTTTACAGCGCACATGTTCGGGCAGCCGAATTATACCATGGCACGGCTTGCCACAGATTCTTTCGGGCTCGATGGCGTCAATTGCAGCGGCTGCCACCAGCAGATTGATACTTTGATGGGCAATAATTTCTCCGGGAATCTGCATTATTCTCAGAAAGTAATTTATGGGCCCGTACAAAATCCCTATTCAGCCGTGATGGAATTTTTCGTGGAGTTCCGTCCCGAATACAGCCTGCATACAACCGAATCTGAGTTCTGCGGCGGATGTCACACGCTGCAGACCGAAACAGTTGACCTTGCAGGAATTCCTACCGGCGGATCGTTCGTCGAGCAGGCAACTTTCCACGAATGGAAAAATTCTTCTTACAGCACGAACGGCGCATCCTGCCAGAGCTGCCACCTTCCGCGTCTCAACGATTCCATCAGGCTGGCGACAGATTATCCGTTTGTTCCTGAACGCAGCCCTTACGGACAACACGTGCTTGTGGGCGGAAACGCTTTTATGCTCAAGCTCATGAAAAATAACATGACAGCAGTAGGAGCAACCTGCGAGCCTGCGAATTTTGACACGACCATCGCGCGTACCATGCGTTACCTGCGCGACAGCACCTGCGATATGCACGTGATCCAAACCGCGCGCACAACAGACACTGTTTATTTCGATGTGCAGCTCGACAACAAAGCCGGTCATAAATTTCCGAGCGGTTATCCTTCGCGCATTGCATGGGTGCAATTTGTGGTAACGGATAATATTGGCGACACCATTTACAAATCAGGATTGCAGGACGCTTTCGGAAATATCATCGGCCGCGATGCCGGTTTTGAGCCGCATCATGATGTTTGTTACACGAATAATGATGTGCAGATCTATGAAATGGTAATGGGCGATGTGGCCGATAATCCGACAACAGTGTTGCAACGTGCAGATACTTGTCTGAAAGATAATCGTCTTTGCCCGAAAGGATTTTCAACTTCGCATCCGTCATACGACACTACAAAAGTCATCGGCATCGGTGTTGATCCTGATTTTAATTATTCCGGTCCGACCGAAGGCACAGGCGGCGATGTGGTGCATTACCATGTTTTTATTAACGGTTATGGCGGCACGCTGAATCTTTCTACGAAACTGTATTACACTGCTGTTCCTCGTCAATGGCTTTCGGAAATGTTCGCGTTCTCTTCACCCGAGATCACCAATTTCCAGGGAATGTTCAACACGGCCGATCAGACTCCTATGCTTATCGCGCAGGTAGATTACCAGAATACGATTACCAGCGCGGATATGGCGAATGGTTATTCCGGAATTTCCGTTTACCCGAATCCAAGCGCGAACGGGCATTTGAATTTCAGCGGATACGAAAAGTCCGGATTGCAAATGGTGCATGTGTATGATCTTGCGGGTAAAGAAGTGATGCCGTCAATTCCGGGTGCAACATTTACCGGAGCAATCGATTTGCCAAAGCGTGGTGTTTATCTTATCGTGATGGAAACAAAAGCGGGCAGGGTGGTGAAAAAGGTGATGTGGTAAATATATTTTCGATTTAATGATTTTTGATTTTCGATTGATTGCGTGAATGAATTTACTATTGGGTGTTTTGTTGCTTGCACATGTTTCCTATGCTGTGTATGCAACGGAAAAGCTGCTAAAGAGTAATTTGTTTTCGAAAACGCTTAAGCTGTTGCATTTATTTCTGATCTGGAGCTTTCCGTTTTTATGGGGAATGCTTATTGTTGCATTAATGAAAAAAAGCCCCGGAACGGATCAGGTGAAGCTGGATTTTGATGATGTGAATCCGAATGCATTCCGGAATGAAAGACCTTATTGATCAAGCCGTTTTTTGTATAAATGCACAGGAAATACGATAAATTAACCACTGAGATTTTTTATGAAAAAAATTCTTTTTCCGCTTTTTTTCTTTCTCATTTATTCCTGTACTCCCGGGCCGGAAGTTACAGAAGAGCAGCGTCTTCATTTTGAAGAATGCAGAAAGCTGCTGCTCGGGCACAAAGAGGCATTTATCTCTTCCGGAAATACAGCGGGTAAAAAAGATTCTCTGAGAGATTACATTTCAGATCTTGAAAAAAATACGTTGGATCAGCTGCTTGAAAAGTATGAAGTGCCACAGGAACAATTGGTCGGATTCCTGTATTCAGTCTGTGAAAAAGCAGATCGTTATTATGAAGGCCCGTCGATGGAAGATGTGATTTTATCTGCTGACAGTTTGCGGAGAATGATGGATTCAATGATCAGGGCAGATTCTTCAACACGGGAAAGGCAATTAAAGAATTAAATTTGACTTCCAATTCGTGTGGAATTCCATCATCCATGCGTCATCAAACAAGTAAACGTCTATGGCTTTCTTCCCGAGGAAAAAGAAAAGTGTGTTGAGCGATGAAGATCTGCTCAGGGCATACCGTGCGTCCGGCGACAAAACGCTGGTAGGAGAGTTGTATATCCGTTATTCGCATCTCGTGTACGGATTATGCCTGAATTATTTCCGCGACCGTGAAATTGCGCGTGATGCAGTGCTGGTGCTTTTTGAAAAGCTTTTTGAATCGCTGAAAAAAAATCAGCCGGAGAATTTTAAATTGTGGCTGACATTTGTGGCGCGGAACCATTGCATTTCGGAACTGCGCAAACAAAAAACAAACAATGAACGTGCCGAAGAATACCTGCGCGAAGATGAATACGCCATCATCGTTGATCCCGAAAATCCGCAAAAAGAAGACGCGGAAAAACGGGAAGAGAAATTAAAAAAGCTTGAAGCTGCTGTAACTTCATTGGGCGACGAGCAGCGGAAATGTGTGGAGCTGTTTTATTTCAAGGATAAATCATACCAGGAAATAAGTCGGCTCACAGGTTTCACAGAAAAGCAGGTGAAAAGTCATTTGCAGAATGGAAAACGGAACCTGAAACAATATTTAGAAGAAGAAAAATGAAAACATCCCCTGGCACCGATCATCTTTCTCCCAAAGAACTGGCCGATCTGCTCAATGGCAAGACCGATGCGAAATCTGATGTGCGCATAAAAAAGCTCTTGAAGGATTGCGAGCTTTCCAAAGAAGCGCTTGCAGGATTTACTGCGGTGCCAGCTGCCGCGGCGGATATTGCATCGCTCAACAAACAGATCGCTGTGAAATCCGGCATGATCAAAACGCCGGTATGGATGAGCGTTGTTACGGTTGTGATCGGCCTCGCGCTTGTTGCAGGAATGGGCTACGCATTATGGCCGCGTGAACCGGAAGTGCTGCAGATTCCATTAGCATATACGGTGCCACCGGTTACCACTCCGGCAAGCACTCCGTCAGTCGATCTTACTCCCAAAGCGGAGCATTTTGTAAATCCGGAAGCGAAACCGAAACCGCTTGCTGTAATTTCACAAGGAAAACCGACGGATACCACGACAGTAAAATCCACAGAAGAAAAACAAGATCCGATTTCCGTTGCGAATCCTCCGCTGCTTGAAGTAAAACCTGTTGTTCCGAAAAATCCGGAAGCAGGTTATAATGCTTCGATCGGATTTATCCAGGATTTAAAAGTAACGGAGTTCGAAAAGTATTACCGTAAAACGATCGAAGTGCGTGAGCTGCCATTGAAAGGCGTTCCCGCGCAATTTGAAGATGATGACAAGCGCAAAAAAGAAGATGAAATGGAAACAGTCCGCAATGTTCCGGCCGAGCAGTTTCTGAACGACGGATTGCGCGCATTCCATGATGGGAAATACGGTCGCTGCATCGAGAAGATGGAAGTGCTGAAGAAAAACAATGCGAAAGATCTCAACGCTGCTTTTTACATGGGCGTGAGCTATGTGAAGCTGGAGATGTTTGAAAAAGCGATTAAAATGTTTGACGAAGTGCTGAACGCTTCTAATAATGTTTTCCACGAAGAAGCGAAATGGTACAAAGCGCTGGCGCTGATCGGGAATGGAGATACGCTTGCTGCAAAACAATTGTTGGAAGAGATTGCTGCTAAAGATGGATTTTATAAGGAGAAGGCGGTTGCTAAGATGAGAGAGATTCAGTAAAAAGGGATTACCAATTATCCCAAGGGGACGCCTTCGGTGCCGGATTACCAATTGCATGTGGATTTGGTGATCTGGGAATTAAACCTGTGCGTGGAGAATCTCAAAGGGCCACGCGCGAAGTGCCCTTTGAGGTTTGCGCGGGAATGTGCGTTGTTGATTTTAGATTGCAGATCTGGTGATTGCCGATTTGCGATTGATTTTAGATTGGGGAATCTTGTAATCTTGAAAATTGTTAACTGATTTGTGATGCGAATCTTTGCCGGATTTTTATTTTTTATTTTTATGAGTTGCGTTGCATCGGGGCAAGTCAACAAGAAAATGAATATTCCATCTTATGGAAAGGGCGACACAACATTTTGGTATGAATGGCAGCTGGGGAGAGATAATAAAACAGGTTTGCCGCATTTGACTACCTCAACAGACACTTTTCATTTTCGTATCTGGTTGGATGGGCAAGCGGTTGATATTATGACTGCCGATTACAAAACATTCACAGGCATTTTGACAAACTATATCGATTCTTACGAGGAAACAAATAAGAAGACGTTAAAAAGCGAACCGGCCAAAACTTTTTATACTTATGTTTTATTAGACACCGCTTCGGCAAGAAAAACGTTTGAGCTGATAAAAACGGTAAGCTCAATACCATCGCAGGATTCTGTCGCAGGGTGGAGCAGGGGATGTGACGGAATAACATACATATTTGAAACTTCGATGCCGTCTTATTATTCGTTCAAAAGTTACTGGACACCAGGCGCGCAAAAAAGTACTTTAACTGAAGCAATACAAATCCAGAATTTCGTTGATACGATTGTGGTGCTGCTTAATCTGAAGGAAGAACAAGATAAATTTCGCGCCACGTTAAAGTCTGGTGCGTATTCTCTCGATCATTTTGGAGTAATGTTTATACCAAGTGAAAGACAGAAGAAAAAATGGAAAAAGTATGAGCCACATTGGAATTATCTCCAATCCATAAACGATACGTTGAATAATTACCTCAGCGATACATTGACAAAGATTTTTATTGCAAATACTATTTCAATTGATTTCAGGCAATATTTCCTGATTTTTTCCCGGCATAACCGCCTTAAGAAAATTAAAACAAACCATGAATTTATTGATTTCGAAAGTAGAATAGAATTTTATCGCGACAAAAGAAAAATCAGGAAGGCATTCAGAAAAGTCCGGATTGATTTCGTCCATGCAAAAAGACGGTATGGAAAAGAACTTGGTTACTGGGAGGGAAAAGTTTTAGTGTATTAGCTAATCCGGCCGGCGGCAAAGTGATGACAATTGCCAGACAAAAATAATTTTCCGAAACAATTATCAAATTATCCAGTTACCAGATTACCAAATCCCCACTACCTTTGCACCACCAATGAATCCCATCTCCCTCGACAAGCTTTTTCTCCGCCTCGCCGGCATCACACTTGTTGTTCTTTATCTCGTTATTCTCGCAGGATCAATTGTGCGTGCCACGGGTTCAGGTATGGGTTGTCCCGACTGGCCGAAGTGTTTCGGATATTATATTCCACCAACAAGTCCTTCTCAAGTTGAATTCCACGAAGACCATTTCTATAAAAAGAATATGATGGTCATTGTGAATGATACGTTGTGGCGTGCAAAATCAGATTTTAATTCCGAAAAGAATTTTGAGCGAAGCAATTGGGAGAAATATCCTGTTCACAATTACGCGAAATTTTTTGTTCAGCAAACATGGACAGAATTTATCAATCGCTTAGTCGGGGCGTTGAGCAGCTTTTTTATGACGCTCTTGCTTTTCGTCGCGGTTATGCGTGTGAAAAGAGATTGGAAAACACTTGCGATCCTACTTATGGGAATGGCCGTGCTCGCGTTCGTGGTCTGGCTGGGCAAAGAGGTGGTCGATAAAAACCTGGCCAGCCAAACAATCACTTTTCACATGATGAGCTCCATCGTTTTGCTCGGGGTAGTAATTTTTACTTCTACCCGCGTACGAATTTTATCCGGCTTGCTTGAAAAACATTTGATCGGAAATAAATTGAAAGCGCTTTTAATTTTCGCAATTGTTTTAACGCTTGCACAAATAATTTTCGGAACACAGGTTCGCCAGCAGATTGATGCGATTAATAGTAATATGGAAGGATTATCAAGAGAAACCTGGATCGAAAAATTGAATTCCTTCTATCCCTTTCATCAAATTGTCGCGATCGTCATTGTGCTTTTAAATGCAACATTATTTTTACTTTTCCGAAAAACCAATCCGCAGGGAAGAACAAAAAAGTTGATGTTCGGAATTTTGCTGATCATGCTTTCCGAATATGCAGCAGGAGTTTTTATTCACAATTTCTCTATTCCTGCATTTGCGCAGCCGGTACATTTGATACTGGCGATGATCTTATTCGGCGTGCAATTCGGATTATTGGTGCGAATAAAGTCCGCGGATTAATCAGCGCCTTCTGAATTTTCAGAATTCTTTTCCCCTTGTCGTGGCGGAGGATTGACATCTGGTGCAGAAGCAGGCGGTGCGGGATATTTTGGAGCCTTGTCATCCGGCAATGGCGTATTTTTCCACTTCAACGTTTCCACAATATGAAAAATATCTTTCCGGATATAATCCAGCACGGGCGCAATAGAATCTTTATTGGGCGGAGAATAAAAATAAAGTGAAGCGCGGATAAAATGATCAGTGCTGTCGGTTAAATAAAACTGCACTTGTGTGGCCGCATTTCCGCTCAGCAATTGCACAGATCCATACACTTTATCTTTCGGGCGGATAATAGAAGAATCGCGAAATCCGTTTGCTACCTGGCTGTGCGCTTCGGTCAATGCCCAGCTCTCATTAATTAATTGCGCAAGAATTGTATCGTTAGTGATTTCGTTGTAGCTGATGTAAAGTGTCGCTTTGAATTTTCCGAAATGAAGATCGCGCCAGCAGGGTGCAGCTTTCGGTGCGGCGCTGTTATACATTCTGGCATAATCGGGAATTTCAAAACTAAACGGACAGTCGCCATCGTACTGCTGATATTTTTTCTCCGGCATACTGATCCTGAAATAACCACGCGGCCGGGGAACGCCCATGCTGCCATCATCATCATCGCAAGAAACAAACAGGAAGGAGAGGAGCAAAGCGAAAAGGAGAAATAGTTTTTGCATGTTTACAAAGATAGGCAGTTAGTCAATGGTCAGTAGGCAATAGTCATTGGTCAATAGTCATTAGGCAATAGTCAGGGAGTAGTTCTTTGCTGGCTTTGTACCTGACCACTGACTATTGTTCATTGCTGTTTGAAAGAAATAACGTAAAATTGCCCTCATGCGATATATCTTATTTCTGTTTCTTTTCCTGGGCGGCACAATTCTTAGTGCGCAGAACACGCCGGTTCTTGATAATATGAAGAAAAAATCAGCCCATTCTATACGTGTACGCGTCGTAGAAGGACTTATTGATTCCAAAACAGCCGGACCAGTGCTGGTGGAAATTGTGGAAGTCTATAAATCAAAAACACTCCACGTCGGCGACCGCATTGCGATCAGAATGCAGCCTTTTTCGATTGCAGACGACAGCGCAAAAGTGAATCATCTTGCAAACGGAAATGAGCTGATCGTTTTCTTGTCTAAAGATGAGCCGAAAAGCTTTTCAAAGAACAGCAGGCAATATTCCTACTATTCCATGTACGACGACTGGATTGGTTGGATGTTCTTCAGTGAAACGGTTGGGGAGATTATTAAAAGAAAGTGATTTTAGATCAGCTGATTTTAGATTGAAAAAAATGAGGCCCCCGATACCGAGAGCCTCATTCTAAAATCTAAAATCATTTTATTCTAAAATGGTAAATCATCAGGTGAATCCGGCAAAATTGCGGGGTGATTCGGATTTTCTTCCGGGTTGATATTTACATTTTGCTGCTGTTGCTGGTAAGCCTGTTGTTGTGGATTCGGCGTATACGTTGTGCCTGTGCCGGACTGATTTTGATTTTGTTGTCCGTAAGGCGTAGCAGGGCGTTGCTGAAAACCGGGCTGATCTTCGCGGCGGGAAAGAATGGTGAGCACGTCGCCGAAAATTTCTGTTGTATACCGTTTGTTGCCGTCTTTATCATCCCAGGTGCGGCTGCGGATCTTTCCTTCGAGGTAAACCATCTGGCCTTTTCGCAGGTATTTTTCAGCAACTTCCGCTAATCTGCGCCACAAAACGATCTGGTGCCATTCGGTCTGCTCATTCTTATTCCCGTTCTTATCACGGAAAGATTCAGTAGTAGCAATCGGAAAATTCGCAACTGCGATTCCGCCTTCGAGGTAACGTACTTCCGGGTCTTTTCCCAGATTTCCAATCAGAATTACTATATTAACGCCAGGCATTTTCTTTTAACGGGTTAGATAATTATAAACGTACGGAGTGTTTGTTTCAGAACAAAGATAACAAAAGAGTGTTGGGTACGAAAAGCGAAATTAAAAACGAAAAAGTGCGAAAAACGAAAGTGTACGAACGCTAGATTTTTTCTTCGTGATAGTGTGTTTTCGCTCTTATTTCGCTTTTCGCACTTTTTCGAACTGATTTCGCTTTTCGTACCCAAGGTAATTAGCAATCACCACCGGCACTGCATATTTTTTCAACTCCCCTTCCTTTACATAAAGCCAGCCTTTTTCTCCTTTGATCTTATCCTTTAATTCAACCTCAACAAACCGCACATGCAAGCGTTGATGACTAAGAATATGCCTTATCTCCGCCGGATAATTTTGAATTTTGAATTTCAGATTTTCGAATAATCCCTTCCATTCTTTCTGCTGAATTAACTTCTTTTCATTAACCGGATTTGCTGTTTCTATCAATGGAAAATCAAACAAACCCTGCCAGATATCTTTTTCCGTGCGTTGCTTCAGGTAAATATTACCCTTATGATGCAGCACGAGATAATTGAAATAACGATCGGTAACTTTTGTCTTTTTTGATTTAACAGGAAGTATATGAATAAGCTCTTTCTTGCGGGCCACACAATACAAAGCAAAAGGACAAACCCCGCAATCCGGGTTTTTCGGCACACACTGGATCGCGCCGAATTCCATGATCGATTGGTTGAAATCGGCAGGATGTTTTCGTGAGATCAGCTCATTGGCAAGGGCGGCGAATGTTTTTTTCCCTTCTGTACTGTCAATAGGCAAATCAATGCCGTAGATGCGGGCCAGCACGCGGTAGACATTTCCATCCACAACTGCCTGAACCTCATTATAACAGATAGAAGAGATGGCTGCCGCGGTATAATCGCCCACGCCTTTCAGCCTCTTCAATTCCATGTATGAACCCGGAAATTTTCCGTTAAAGTCGGCGAGAACCGTTTTTGCCGCAAAATGCAGGTTCCTGGCCCTCGAATAATAGCCCAAACCCTGCCAAAGCTTCAGAATATCGTCCTCCGCGGCTTCGGCGAGGCTTTTTACGTCAGGATATTTTTTAATAAATGAAAAAAAATAAGGAAGGCCCTGCTGAACACGCGTTTGTTGGAGAATAATCTCAGAAAGCCAGATTTGATAGGGGTCGCGGGTCTTCCGCCAGGGCAGATCCCGCTTGTTTTTGGTGTACCAAGACATGATAATTGCACCGAAATCCATTGAAATTCTGATTGTTCCGGCGATAAATTTACTGGGAAATTTTGGGGTTAAGGATAAATGAGTAATTTTGCAGCCCTGAAACCCGTTTTAGCGGGATGTTAAACACTTGAAAGTAAATAGCTTAGAAGATGACAAAAGCAGAAGTAGTCAACGAGATCGCAGAAAAGACCGGAGTAGAAAAAGTAGCTGTACAAGCTGCCGTTGAAACATTTATGAAGGTGATCAAAAATTCACTTGCAAAAGGAGACAACGTTTACCTCCGCGGGTTCGGAAGTTTTGTGGTAAAACGCAGAGCTGAAAAAACAGGACGCAACATTTCAAAAAACACAACAGTGATTATCCCGGCACATAATGTTCCGGCTTTCAAACCCGCAAAAACTTTTGTTGACCGGGTGAAGAAAAATGTCAAGGTTTCCTGATTTTAAAAAATAACCATGCGCAAAATAAACATCACTCAAGTGTCTGTGGTGATTTGTGCGGTTATCAGTACCGTTCTTTTAAGTTTTGTAAGTACAGTAGCGCCCGTTGAAAAGATTCCCGCAGTTCATTCAGCAGAAATTGAACACGGTCATACACTCGAAGAGCAGGTGGCAAATGCCCGTAAAGGCATGAAGTCGGATGTGCTCATACAGGTTAATGCCGTGGAAGGCGCCATCAGCACCAACCGCGACGCCGTAAAACGTGTACAGATGTATGATTCTATTGTCCGCTTTCTTGGCATAAACAAAGAATACGTTTATGCTGCATGGCTCACCGAGCAGAAAGCGGCCAAGAACAACGGCTCAGGTTCCGACTGGCAGCAGGCCGGTGATCGTTACAGGGTTGCTGCAGGTTTTCAGCGCGATGAGCATAACCTGGGTGCATTGTTCGAAGCAGCAATACGCTGCTACAGCAAGGCGCTCGAGCTTGAGCCTAAGAATCTCGAAGCGATGGTGGGGCTTGGCTCTTGCATTGTACAGGGAACAAGCGATCCGATGCAGGGGATTTCCTTGCTGCTCAAAGTCGATTCAATTGATTCGACAAATGTGAATGCACAATTGGAGCTTGCGCAGTTTTCGCTAAAGAGGAATGCTCCTGATAAAGCGATTGCGAGATACAGCAGGGCGCTTCGTTTGAGACCGGATTATTATGGTCTTCATCTGAACCTCGCTGAATTGTATGAACAAATGGGTGATATAGAGCAGGCGATTTATCATCTCGAACAATATGTGCAGATCGAAACCGATCCGCTCACAAAAAATGACGTGGAGAATGCCATTCGCAAACTCCGCGCTAGGTTGCCGGAGCCTAAATGAAGGCAAGAGTAAAAAATAATTAGTATTAACCAATAAAGCATTACAACTATGCCAAGCGGCAAAAAGCGCAAACGCCATAAAATGGCAACCCACAAGCGGAAAAAACGTCTTCGTAAGAACCGCCACAAGAAGAAATAGACCTTTCGCTGAGCGAATTCAAAATTCAATATTCAAAATTCAGGAATTGATACTTTCAATCTTGAATTTTGAATCGTTTGAATTTTGAATTTCCTTGCGTTCCGCAATTCTTCCTATCACCCTAAAACGCACAAGCCCATGCCGCATTACAGCGATGGGATTTTTGTGCTATCATTCATTTTATAAAAAAATCTAACCGTGTCAAACGAACTCATCATCGATGCCTCTGGCTCCGAGGTGGTGATTGCCCTGATGAACGAGAAGAGACTGGTCGAGCTTAACCGCGAAAAGACCAACTCCCAGTTCGCAGTCGGCGACATCTATCTGGGTCGTGTGCGTAAAGTGATGCCGGGGCTTAATGCCGCATTCGTCGACGTGGGTTACGAAAAGGACGCTTTCCTGCATTATTTCGATCTCGGTCCGCAGGTGCAATCGCTCAATAAATTTGTGCGAATGACCATCACGCAAAAGCAGAAAAATGCCGCATTGGCGTATTTCAAGCTGGAGCCCGACATCCGGAAAGAAGGAAAAATCACCGAAGTGCTTCAATCGGATCAGCAAGTGCTCATCCAGATCGCGAAAGAGCCGATCTCCACAAAAGGCCCGCGCATCACTTCAGAAATTTCCATTGCAGGAAGATACATCGTCCTCATTCCTTTTGCCGATAAAGTTTCCGTCTCACAAAAGATCAGAAGCCATGAAGAACGCGAACGTTTAAAACGTTTGATCATGAGCATCAAACCCAAAAATTTTGGCGTGATCGTGCGGACTGTTGCTGAGGGAAAAGGAGTTGCTGACCTCGACGCTGATATGAATGATCTTGTAGGTAAATGGAACACCTGTTTCCAGGAGCTCACATCATCAAAGCCACCGGCACGCGTACTGGGAGAGCTGAACAGAACTTCAGCCATTCTCCGCGATCTTCTCAATGCATCATTCGCAGCTATTCATGTAAATGATGGCCACATGCATGACGAAATCAAAGAACAACTTCAGGCCATCGCGCCTGACAAAGAAAAAATTCTCAAGCTCCACAAAGGTCCGCAGCCGATCTTCGAAGCATTTGGTGTCGATCGCCAGATGAAAGCTTTGTTCGGCAAAACGGTGACCATGAAAAGCGGGGCATACCTGATTGTTGAGCACACCGAAGCGCTGCATGTTATTGATGTGAACAGCGGTAACCGTTCGAAATCGTCGAACGACCAGGAAACAAATGCGCTTGATGTAAATATTGAAGCAGCTGTTGAAGTAGCGCGACAATTACGTCTCCGTGATATGGGCGGAATTATTGTAGTAGATTTTATCGATCTGCATTCGCCTAACAACAGGAGATTACTTTTCAATAAACTACGCGATGAGATGAAGCTCGATCGCGCAAAACATACTATTCTTCCTCCAAGTAAATTCGGCCTCATCCAGATCACGCGCGAACGCGTCCGTCCTGAAACGGCAGTGGATACGCAAGAGAAATGTCCGACATGCGGAGGAACAGGAGAAGTGCAGGCAAGTATTTTGCTTATCGACAATATTGAAAATAATCTTCGTTACGTGCTCACCGAGCAGAACGAAAAATCAGTCACTCTTTGTGTTCATCCATACGTGGAGGCATTCCTTACAAAAGGTTTCCCGTCACAGCGAATGAAATGGAAGCTGCGTTACAAAAAACCGATCAAGATCAAATCCGTTCCCGCTTACCAATTCCTCGAATATCATTTTCTGAATAAAAATGATGACGAGATTAAGATTTGATTTGAGAATTACGATTTTGAAAAGAACGCTTCAGAGATGAAGCGTTCTTTTTATTTACACGAAATCCTAAAATCGAAAACAAATCGTGGTTTTCATTTTAAAGATTTATTATTTGATAATACACCGTCTTTTTCTTTCCGTTGCCATTTGAATAAGCAACAAAAACAGTTTTGCTGTCAACGACTTTTATCACTGGAAATTCAGAAGTGGAATCATTTGTTGTAATATATCGGCGGCTGATTTTTTTCCCCTCTGCTGTACGGTGCTCAAACCCGATCCGGGCAATGTATTTTTCCCCGCCGGCAGATTCATCCCATACAATAACAACATCACCATTGTCAAGCGTCGCTATTTGCGGATGTTTTGCGGATGATTTTCCGCTTACGCTGTCGGGTAGAGAAAATGTTTTGCCGTTATCTGTAGAATGGCAGTAGAAAACGCCTTTGCCATTCCCCAATGTGTACCAGGCAAACTGGAGCCCGTTTTTATTCTCGGCCATTGCCGGACCTGAATGAGGACAGCCATTAATTGCCCAATTGTCGGCGCTTATCCGTTCAGGAATGGAAAAGGTTTTTCCCTGGTCAGATGAAATAACGTGAACCATATCACGGATGGAATCATCAATAATATCACGGTAAGCAACATGGATGTTGTTTTTGCTGTCCACAAACAAATCCGTGCGGCAACACTGGCAGCATGTTTCGCCAATGGGTATTTCATTCTCAAATCCATTTTTGCCATTCGTAGAAGCAAAATAAA
>JALYQL010000153.1 GCA_030855855.1 Bacteroidota bacterium
GACTTTCTATTAACAAAATAAAAATCACCGATCCGAAGCTGACGATCAATGTTTCTCATTTTATTAATGGAAAATATTTGCTGCTGCAGAAGGGGAAGAATGATTATTGTTTGGTGAAGGTGGTGTAATAGAATAAGGGTATATTTTTTGTATCTTAGTAATTCAAATTCTAAGTATGTTAAGAAGTAACGTTGATAAGAAAATTTTAGAAAACCTTTCAAATCTTGAAAAAGGACAGAAAAGTTATGTGCTTTTTTATATTAAGTCTTTAGTGAAAAAGAAAGATTCAAAAAAACTCTTGAAGTTTGCGGGGGCTTTCGGTAAACAAGATTTAAAACAAATGGAGTTTGCCATTCAAGAGGGATGTGAAGATATCGACGGACATGAGTGGTAAGGAAATTTTGCTCGATATGTAAACACAATTTATAACCGACAGCAAAGGCCATAAAATAGCTGTTGTTCTTCCCGTGAAGGAATACAAGAAAATCCTTGAGGATATTGAAGAACCAGAAGATATTCGTCTTTATGATGAGGTAAAAGCTTCGAAAGAGACTTCTATTCCTATCGATAAGGCTTTCAAGATTATTGAAGCAAAAAGGAAGATCTGGTTTTAGGGTTAGACAAGGAGATTACAGAATTATCTATGATATTTTTGATCACGTTTTGATTGTTGATGTGATTGCTATTGGGCATCGCAAAGAAATTTACGAATAACTTGTCAAGCCCCGTCGCATTCGTCAATATCCGTGTTGAATTTCCACCTTTACTGCTTCGAAAGAGAGGTGATAATGGCAATTATTAATCTCCACATTATTAATTTTTCATCTACTTATTCTTCAACCCATATTTCTCCTCATACCGGTGATACAATTCCTGCTGCTCATTTCTCAGGTCCAGTCTTTTCCCCTGTATAAAAGCCCAGCTTACATTATTCGTTTTCATATCCAACGCGTCACCTTCCGAAACAAATAACGTTGCGTCTTTTCCCATTTCAATTGTGCCGGTCAGCTTTTCAATGCCCAGTATTTTTGCGGTATTTCCTGTCAACGCAGCGATTGCTTTTTCTTTGTCCAATCCGAAAGCAACACATGTGCCGGCCTGGAAAGGAAGATTTCTTGCATTGGACGCTTCCATATCGCCTTCGTTCTGAATGCAGAAAAGAATTCCCGCATCCTGCAATTGTGCAGCCGTTTTGTAAGGCTGGTCCACATCGTCGTCGTTACGCAACGGCAGGCTGTGAACGCGAGAAAGCATTACTGCGATATTATTCTGCTTTAAAACTTCCGTGCATTTCCAGCTGTCAGAACCGCCCACGATGACCATGTGCGGAATGCTGAATTTTTTCGCGAATGTTACAGCTTCTGTGATCTCTTTTAAAAGATCAGCGTGAATAAAAAGGATCTGTGTGCCGCTGAATATGCCATGCATTGCTTCGAAACGAAGGTTCTTTTCTATTGCGCCCGGATTTTCTCCATAGCCTTTTGATTCCGCAAAAAATTTCTCCAGGTTCTGGCGCTGCGTTTCATAATCTTTATTCTGTGAGTAAACGCTGAAACCATCATCTTCATTCCAGTTGCGCGAATAATACGAAGGCCAGTTCAAATGCACGCCATCATCCGCTTTTACAGTCGCGTCCTGCCAGTTCCATCCTTCAAGTGCCATAATGCTCGACATTCCGGAAATCCTCCCCCCACGTGGTGTAACCTGCGCAAGCAAAACACCATTGGTGCGAACCGTAGGATTTATTTTCGAATCGGTATTAAAAGCGATCTGCGAACGTACGTGCGGATTAAATCCACCAATGTCGCGGAAATCATTTGTCGCGCGGACGGCTTCAATATCCGTCAGACCTATGGTAGAGTTCGGCGCGATGAAGCCCGGGTAAATTTGTTTGCCGCTGCAATCGATGGTTGTATCCCACGCTGATTTATCCAAACGCACCACCTGTGCATCGGCTACCAGCGTGATCTTTCCGTCTTTAAATCCGACAAGCGAATTCTGAATGACCTGTCCGTTCCCAAGATGAGCGGTGCCGTTCATGAGCAATATGCTCTTCGATTGTTTCTTCGCCGGGACCGGCATTTGCGCCTTTACTAAAAGCGGCAGGAAAAAAAGCGGCAGGAGGCAGGCGAAAAAGCGGCGGGAAAAAAGTGGGAGGAGGCAGCTGAATGGTTTTTTCATAATGTTTGTCTTACTAAGCTGAGTAAAATCGGTATTGTGTATTTTATTCCTGTTCTATCAGATAATTTCCATCTTCAATGAAATCATCACAACCTGAAAGATGCGGTTTGCGATAAGATGCTTTTCGAACCGGGGCGCCACCATTTTTCTCCGCGATCATTTTCTGAATAATGCGGGCTTTTTCTTTTACCATTTCCTGGCGGAGCTTCACATCTTCGTTGATATCATAAAGCACTTTTCCATCAACGATCGTTTTTTCAGGTTTTGCATAGATCGAAGTCGGATTGTTATTCCACAAAACAACATCAGCGTCCTTTCCGACCTTAATGCTTCCCATGCGCTGATCAACGTGCAAAAGTTTTGCAGGATTCAACGTTACCATTTTGAACGCTTCCACTTCAGTCATTCCGCCGTATTTAATTCCTTTCGCCGCTTCCTGGTTCAGACGACGTGCCATTTCAGCATCATCTGAATTGATCGCGACAACAATTCCCATACGCATCATGATCGCTGCGTTGTAAGGGATTGCGTCTTTTACTTCGTATTTATAAGCCCACCAATCAGAAAACGTCGAGCCGCCGACGCCATGCGCTTTCATTGCGTCTGCCACTTTATAACCTTCGAGAATATGTGTGAATGTATTCACTTTAAATCCCATGGAATCGGCAACGTGCATCAACATGGTCAGCTCCGATTGCACGTAAGAGTGACAAGTGATGTTGCGTGAGCCATTGAGAATTTCCAGCACCGCTTCAAGATCAAGATCGCGACGGGGCGGATTTGTTTTTGCTTTATCGGCAGGTGAAAGTCCCTTGTATTTTTTCCATTGCGCGTCATATTCTTTCGCGCGTGTGAAGTAATCGTAATACACCTGCTCAACGCCCATTCGTGTCTGCGGAAAACGTGTGGTATTAAAATCGCCCCAGTTGCTCTGCTTTACATTTTCTCCCAAAGCGAATTTGATAAAACCGGGCGCGTATTCAATTTTCATCTGCTCGGCAGAAGCGCCCCAGCGTAATTTTATAATGGCAGATTGTCCACCGATCGGATTTGCAGAACCGTGCAGCAATTGCGCCGCAACAACACCGCCGGAGAGCTGACGGTAGATCTGAATATCATCCGGGTTCAAAACATCCCCGACGCGGACTTCAGCGCTTGATGCCTGCGTTCCTTCATTTACACCACCGCCGATTGCAATGTGTGAGTGTTCGTCGATAATTCCCGGTGTAAGATATTTTCCTGTGCCGTCGATCACCATACAATTTGCAGGTGCTGTAAGATTTTTTCCGATCTGCGATATTTTCCCACCCACCATCAGCACATCTGTAGTGGTGAGCATGCTGTCGGCTTCGTTGGTCCAGACGGTTGTGTTTTTGATCAGGATGGCGCCATAGCTTGACTGAAATTTATCGATCTGCAATGAATCCTGTTTTGTTCTGCCATACGCCGCGAATGGAAAAATAACTTCATCCATTGTCGGGTAATCATAAACCGTGGTGTCTTTTTCACCCGGCTTCGGAAAATATTTTGCGGTTTGTGTCGCCATCCAGTCAATCCATGTTCCGTCTGGCAATTGCCCGCGGCCACTCATAAATCTCGTTTGCTCATCAACGATTCCTGATAAACGGACAACACCTTCAAGCGGTTTTGAATTATATGTAATGGTGACGTTTGTTCCGGATAATGAAACGTTGACAATTTCTTTTGAAAAATCCTGATTTTCAAATACAGATTTCATTTTGGTTTGTTCGCCTTCAATTTTCATAACGCGTGCGGCGGCTGAATTGATGGTGATATTATAAGTTCCGCGGATATCAAGCGCATTATAATCACGCAAAATATATTGACGGCCTTTCACCCAATTTTCCCAGATGATGGCAGTATCTTCGAATACATCTCCGTTGGTGATAATGAAATTTGCGAGCATCCCTTTTTTCAGCGTGCCCGTTTTATCGCCGATGCCGAGAAGGGACGAAGGAGTAACGGTCAATGCACGCAATGCTGCTTTTTTGGTGAGACCGTATTTGATCGCCTTCCGCAGGTTTCCCCAGAATGTTTTTTTGTCTTTCAGATCGGAAGAGGTCAGCGCGAATGGAATATTGTTTTTTTCAAACGCACCCGGATTGATCGGTGCAAGCTCCCAGTGTTTTAATTCGGCATAACCAATTAATTCAGCATCATAAGGATCTTCTACATCAAATGCCATCGGGAAATTCAACGGAATAATAAAAGATGCGCCCGTTGCTTTCATTTCCGCGATACGCTGGTATTCATTACCGCTTCCTTTGAAAATGTATTGTACTTTAAATTCGTCGCCCAGTTTATCTGCACGAAGCACATTCCATTTATCAGTCGTTTCAAAGATCTGGGGAAGCATGCGGTTTGTATTCCACGCTTCAAGCGTCATGTTATATTCAGGCTTTGTTTTTGCCGAGCTGTACCAATCTGCATCATAATAAGTCTGGCGGATCAACGCGATCGCACCCATTAGCGATGACGGATAATCCTGGCGGGAAGAACCTTTATCGAATGAAAAACAATTGGCAGCCTTATCTTTCAGCATAACCATATTGTCGCCGTCTTCTGCATTAAGCGTAACGCATGAAGCAGTTCCGCGCGCAATGCCGTCTTTCACCAGCGTCAACACGGTTCCGAAGCCGAGGTTGCGGAATTCTTCTGCTGTAGTTGTATTGGAAGTAAAAACTTCAGAAGCATCATTGTCGGGCTTTAATGCTTCGTTCCATCCAAAAGCTCCCGCGCGTGAATTTTCTACCTGGTTGAATGGCGACCATGGACCTCTTTTTACTTCCGGCATGCCATACGTAGAGTATGAATCCACGAACGAAGGATATATCCATTTTCCTTTCATGTCATACACCATCGCGCCTTTCGGAACTTTCACCGCCGTCCCGATTTCGAGAACGATTCCATCCTGAACGAGCATTGTTCCTGTAATAACCGTTTCCGGATCGGATTGAATATGTGCATTGGTAAATGCAAAAACAGTGTGCCGGTTATCTGGAGCGCCATTGACGGGGAAAGTCGGATTCTGTGCCTGTAAATAAAATCCTGATAAAGCCAGTAGAACAGCGGCAATGGTATTTTTCATAAGGAGAGATTTCTGAGGAGGGTAAAAGTAGGAATTTATGGAAAGAGATGCCCACGCTAATTTATGTAATTCAAAGACAAACAATAAAGAACCGTGACAAGCGGTAAGGGCACCCTGTTTTTCACTAATTTTGGGCTGATAAAACAGCTTCCTCTATGAACAACATCATTCATCACGCACATTCCGGATTACGCTGGGTGGCATTGCTATTGCTGCTCCTGACCATTTTCAAAGCTTTTTCCGGCATGTCGGGAAACAAAGTATTTACCGCCGGCGATAAGAAGCTTGCACTTTTTACACTCATAAGCGTCCATTTGCAATTGGTGCTTGGCCTTTTACTTTATGCTAATCTGGTTATGACAGCTGGATTTACCTTTAGCGCTTCCATGAAAGATCCTTTGATGCGATTCTTTTCCGTAGAGCATATCGCTACAATGATCATCGCGATCGCGCTTATTACGATTGGTTATTCAAAAGCAAAACGCGCGACTTCCGACAGGGGGAAATTCAAAACCATTGCAATCTTTTTTACAATCGGTTTGATATTGATCCTTGCGATGATTCCGTGGCCTTTCATGGCGAAGTTTGCGGGATTCAAATGGTTTTAAAATTCAGTTATGAAAAAAATAGTTGTATTCAGTGCGGTTGCAGTTGTGTGTTTGTTTTTCATCCAGTCATGCGGCAACGATACGTCACCGAAAGAAAATGTAGATTCCGGAACGGATACGGAGGCAACTATTTCCGCTTCTGTTAATGGGAAAGAGCTTTACGAAGAGAAATGTCAGCTCTGTCATGGTGGTGATGGAAAACAAAACACAATGGGCGCTGCTGATCTTTCTACGAGCACGCTCGATCATGCTGTTGTAACCACAATTATCACATCAGGAAAGAACAGTATGAAAGCGTTCAGCCCGGAATTGAATGGCGAGCAGATCGAAGCGGTGGCAAAGTATGTGGAGACATTGAGGAAATGAAAAGGAATGTGTTAATCTGGTAATGTGCTAATGGGGTACTTGTATGAGATCAGCGCGGAATTTTTTTAAGGTTTTTACGAGTATTTTCAGAAAGAAGAAAATCATTTTTCTGGGTAAGGAAGGAATGACTTTTTTTGATGATGGAATAATTTACTTTATAAATTCTGAAGTGCTGGAGGATGACGATACAGATGTTAAGATTTATGATGAGGGAATGTATTATGTGGAGAATGATATTCAGGTGATGCTTTCGCAGGAAGAACGCAATGCGCTTTTAAGCAAAATAGAATTGGAAATGAAAAAAACCGGCCTGATCGCTGTACTGCCGGACAGTTATAAAAAGTGGAAAGAATCAGCTCGTTTGATATGAAAGAAAATCCAGATAGTAAACCTTTAGAAGCGAGAGCCGTTCTTGTGGGTGTGATCGATAAGCGGCAGGATGAAGAGCAGATGCGTGAATTCCTCGAAGAGCTTGCATTTCTTGCTACAACCGCGAATATTGTTCCGGTGAAAAATTTCACGCAAAAATTACCGCATCCTGATAACCGTTTATATATCGGTTCAGGAAAAGTACAGGAGATAAAAAAATTCGCTGAAGAAAATGCGATCAATTATATCATTTTTGATGATGAGCTTTCTCCTTCTCAGCAACGGAATTTAGAAAAAGAAACAGGCAAAAAAGTGTTCGATCGCAACCTGCTGATCCTCGATATTTTTGCCGGCCGCGCACGTACAGCGCATGCGAAAGCACAGGTGGAGCTGGCACGAAATCAGTATTTGCTTCCGCGCCTTACAGGAATGTGGACTCACTTAGAGCGGCAGCGCGGTGGAACAGGAACACGTGGCGGTTCCGGTGAAAAAGAAATTGAAACAGATCGCCGTAACATCCGTGATCGTATAGCAGCTTTGAAAGAAGACCTGAAACTGATCGACCGGCAGATGGCGACACAACGCAAGGGCCGGGGAGAGATGGTGCGAGTGGCATTGGTCGGCTATACGAACGTGGGAAAATCCACGATCATGAATGTGCTGAGCAAATCGGATGTGTTTGCGGAAAATAAATTATTTGCCACGCTGGATACAACCGTCCGAAAAGTAGTGATCGGAAATTTGCCTTTCCTGCTTTCTGATACAGTCGGATTTATCCGCAAGCTTCCGACACAATTGGTGGAGTCGTTCAAATCAACATTGGATGAAACACGTGAAGCAGATATTTTGTTGCACGTGGTAGATATCTCGCATCCGAATTTCGAAGATCAGCTGAACGTTGTTAAACAAACACTGACTGAGATCGGCGCGGGAGATAAAAGAACGATTTTGGTTTTCAATAAGATCGATGCTTATCGTGAACCGCCGAAAGAAGAACATTTGCTTGACCCGACAAAAAAAGCGGTGCTGACGTTAGACGAAATGGGCAATAGCTGGATGAGCAAATTGAATTCGCCTTGCATATTTATCTCGGCTACGGATAAAGAAAATATTGAGCAGTTCCGGCAATTATTATTTGATGAAGTGCGGACGATTCATGCGAAGAGATATCCATACGATAAGTTTGAGTATTGGAATAAATAGGTTTTTTCATTGCGCAAATACCTGTTAAAAAAAATTGGAGGACGCAATTTGCGTCCTCCAATTTTTTTTTAACGAATAGAGGGTTTTTCATTCTTCCTTATGTAGCCTATTTTTTTTATTCCGTCTGTTTCTTGTTTGAGGAATTTTTTAAGCGCATAAAATACCTTTTGAAAATGATTATCGTGAGTTGTCATTTTCTTTTCAATCTGGTCAAGTTTGAGAAGGATGTCTTTATGTGTCGCGACCATTTCCCTCATCTTAATAAAGATCCGAATGATCCGGATGTTGACTTCGACTGCTCTTTCACTATTAAGAATGCACGAAAGCATTGTAACACCTTGCTCGGTGAAACAATAAGGCGAGTAGCGCAGACCCATTTTTTCTGAATTGGAGGACGCAATTTGCGTCCTCCAATTTGCAGTCTCTTTAGCTGTCATTGTAAACATAAAATCTTTCGGAAACCTGGAGATATTCCTTCGCACTGCTTCTTTAAGTCGTTTGGTTTCTACGCCATAAAGGATAGCAAGATCTTTGTCGATCATTACTTTTTGTCCGCGGACAAGATGAATCTGATGAATTACAGCTTCATCGGTTAAAATACTTAGCTTTTTCATACGGTTTATTTTTTAAGAAGCCGCAAGAGTAGGCTAATCCGTATAGGATAGTCGGGTGATAAGTATTTATATTCGTTTGTAAACGTTTGTAAACGGATTGGAGGACGCAATTTGCGTCCTCCAATCCGTTTACAAACGTTGATTTAGTTAATCAGGATAAATTTCCCCTGCGAACAAATTCCCTGTTCTCAAATGATGCGATAAAAGTAAATTCCGTTGCAATTACCTTCAAGATTGATTTCATTTAAATTTTCATGCAGTGGAGTATCACGTAGCTTTTCTCCTACCGCATTAAAAATTTCCATTCTGGCATCTCCGGAATTGTTCTCAAGATTGAAATAAAACATTCCTGTTCCGGGATTCGGAAAAAGATCGCTGCTTGTTTCGGAAAGCTCATTTATTCCCACACCGGGCGCAGACCATTTTGCAACGTGATTGGCAGGATTTCCATCGGCCTGCAAGAAGCTTCCTGCTGCGAAAACTATTCCGTCATCGGCACTCAGCGAACGAACAGTTGAACTTACGCCGTCAGCGAGAGCAGTAAAATCAGTTCCATCCCAGGCCGTAATGTAATTCATCGGATCATTGAAGGCATAAGTAAATGCGCCTCCCACATAAAGCTTATTTCCGTATGCGGCCATAGCAAGCACATGACTGTTTACACCGTTGCCTACATTTTGCCAGCTGGTTCCATCCCAGGAAGCAATATGGTGCACGTTGACATCATAATTTCCTGTGAATAAAAAACTCCCGCCGGCACACAGACTGGCTCCATACTGTGTAAGACAGCGAACTGTCCCCATTAACCCTTCACCCACAGCCGACCACGTACTGCCGTTCCACCGGACAACATTGTCCGCAGTGTCTCCACCGGCAAGATGAATGTAGCCGCCAACATAAAGTTCATTGTTGTAAACAGTCATGCAACAACCAAAGACGGCCGGCCCCGATATTCCGCCTGCCACATCCGACCAGTTCGTTCCATTCCACTTGGCGATATTATTTATGCTGTCAGTTCCTGCCTGTGTAAATGTTCCTGTTGCATATAGTTCGCCGTTGTATACCTGTAAAGCATACACACCTTCTCCCACAATGCCAGACCCGACGGAGTCCCATGCTGTACCATTCCACTTTGCAATATGGCGCATAACCTGGGTGCCTGAAAAGTTAAATTCGCCACCAGCATAAATTTCATTGTTGTAAACTGCCACGCACCAAACCCTGGCATCCAGTCCGGGGCCCATCGCCGACCAGCTGGCGCCATTCCACTTTGCAATGTTGCGCGCAGGAGAACCGCCGGCCTAAGTGAATTGTCCTCCGACATACAGGTTGCCGTCATCCATTAAAGTGCAATAAACCGTGTTATTGACCCCGATCCCAAGAGTAGACCAGTTCTGTGCTTTTAAGCGCACAGAAGAAAACGTAACGTATGAGATCAGTAAAAGGAAAAATATCCCGCCGTAGGTTTTATTCATGCTCCTGTTTAAAAAGGATTAGCGGGATGTGGAAGCAAGTTAAGAAAAAGGTGGAAAAGAAAATAATGCACAAATCAGGTAAACACTGCTTAGGCATAATTCTAAAAATTGGAGGACGCAATTTGCGTCCTCCAATTCAGTTAAGAAAAATCAGTTAAACAAGAAGAAATTCATCTCCCTCTTTCCGGAAATAAACCTTTTGTTTTTTTACATTCGCAGGAGACGGCGTAGCAGGTTTTTTCGGGGCATTTGTTTTGCCTTCGTATTGTTTGTACAGCACTTTTTCCATCTGCTCATCGCGCAGGTAAATATCAGGGAAGACAGAAACATTTCCATCCGTATCCACGTCACAGGTAAAATAACGCACGTGGATCGGTAAAGGTTTGCGCAGGTTTATTTTCCGGTTTGCATCAAGCCGGGTCCAGAGATCGAACGTGTCTTTCGGTAATTTGACACTGTCGTCGCGGATGAGAAAATGTGCGAGGTCCATGTATTTTTCAAGCCGCATACAGCCGTGTGAAAATGCGCGCGTGGTAAAACGGAAATACCTTTTCGAATTCGTATCGTGCATGTACACGCTGTATTTATTGCTGAATTCAAATTTCATAATGCCGAGCGCGTTATCATCACCGGTCATCTGGCGGAATGTGAATGGAAGATACCCTTTATGGTATTTTTTCCAGTCAATCGTTTTCGGATCAACAACCTGCTTGTCGCGGTCGAGCACTTCGTAATGTTCCTTACGCAGGTACGCAGTGTCGCGCTTTACATGCGGGAGAAGTTCTTTCCAGGCAATACTATACGGAACAGTCCAGTAAGGATACAGCACGATCTGGTTCACTTTGCTGTCAAGTTCCGGCGTTTGTGTTTTTACAGCGCCGCACACAATCCTCGACGACATAACGATCGTGTCTGCTTCGAATACGGTCATTTTAAAAGCAGGAAGATTTACGATCATGTGCCGCGTTTCAAATTCCGCCGGTTCCCATCTCCAGCGCTCCAGGTTCATCGCCATCTGGATCGTCCAGTCGTCCGGCGTCATGTCAAGCGCGAGAATCGTATTCCTTCCGATCTTTCCATCTTCTTCGAGGAAATGAGCTTTCTGGAATTTTTTCAGCGCGTTGGCAATTTTCAAAGAATCATTATCGATCGATAAGGAATCATAATCGCCGGTCTGGATCAGTCGCTTTTTAATTCCCGCACGGAATCCGAGACTGTCTTTTTTGCGATCGGGCAGGTGATCCCATTTTGCACCGCGGTGTTTTTTGCGGTATTCATTCATGTGCTTTTTGATCGCCTGGTATTCCAATCGTTGCGGCTCAATGCTGTTGAATGTTACCCCGTAATTTCTGGAAGCCAAAGCTGATTCAAATAAAACATTCAGGTCTTTATTCATTTTCGCGATGCGCCAGGTGCGGCCGGTTGCGCTGTCATTTTCCATTCGTCCGACAGAAACGTGAACCGCAAATTTGAAAAACGCATCTGTCATTAAAATATCCGCGTTGCCGAGCTTTGTCACATTATAGCTTTGCTGTGCAGAAT